>JBNKCL010000027.1:0-23529 GCA_050287725.1 Sedimenticolaceae bacterium | reverse complement strand
CGTGGGCGCCGAAGCTCACGGCCGCCGCGCGGCCGATGCCGTCGCCGGCGCCGGTCACCAGGATGGTTCTGCCCTGCAGCAGATCCTTCGGGGGGGTGTAATCAAACATCTGTCATAACCTGAATCATTCTCGCCAAGACGCAAAGCACGCCAAGTGTCTGATATCGCATAGCGGGTACGCAAGCGGACGCAGACATGCATATACGGAAGGTGGGTATCTCACAATATCGTAACAGATTGTTTTCTTTGCGCGCTTGGCGCCTTGGCGAGAGATTTGTAAATGTTGCAGATTAATCGATACCGAGCCATTCCAGGATCTCCGACGGGTGCGCTACGGCGCCGTCCGCCCCCCAGGTCTCGGGGCGGTCCTCCCCCCCCAGGTAGCCGAACAGGGCGATCAGGGTGGCGGTCCCCGCGTTGCGGCCCGCTTCGATATCACGCTGGGCGTCCCCCACATAGAGGCACTCTTCCGGTCGGCCGCCGGCCAGTCGGCAGGCGTGCAGGATCGGTTCCGGATGGGGTTTGCTGTTGCCGGTGGTATCGCCGCTGACGATGCAGGCGGCCCGTTCGTTCAGGCCCAACTGTTCCATCAACGGATTGGTGAGCCAGGTGGGCTTGTTGGTGACGATGCCCCAGCGGATACCGCGCCGTTCCAGTTCCTCCAGCAGTTGCGGCATGCCGGGGAACAGGGCGGTCTCCCGACAGAGATGGTCGCGATAGAAGTGCAGAAACTCCTGGCGCAGGGTTTCAAACCCTTCGTCCCGGGGTTGCAGGCCGAAGCCGAGCCGGATCAGGGCGATCCCGCCGTGGGAGGCGGCGGGTCGGATCTGCTCCAGGGGGAGCGGCTCACGGCCGTGCAGCTCCAGCGTCCGGTTCAGGGCGTAGGCCAGATCGGGTGCGGTATCGGCGAAGGTGCCGTCCAGGTCGAACAGCACCACCCGGATCCTGTCTCTTCCGGGTGCGTCAGTCGTCATTCTCTTTGCTGCAGGCCACCATGTAGTTGACATCCACATCGCGAGCGAGCCGGTAGTTCCCGGTCAGCGGGTTGTAGACCAGTCCGGTGATGTGATCGCTTCGGAGACCCGTCTGGCGTAGCCAGTCGTCCAGTTCCGAGGGACGGATGAACTTGTCGAAATCGTGGGTCCCCTTGGGGAGCAGCCGCAGGATGTATTCCGCCCCGATGATGGCGAACAGATAGGATTTCGGGTTGCGGTTGAGGGTGGAGAAGAAGAGTTTGCCCCCGGGACGGACCAGGGCGGCGCAGGCCCGGATCACCGAAGCGGGGTCAGGTACGTGCTCCAGCATCTCCATACAGGTGATTACATCGAAGGAGCCGGGTTGCTGCGCGGCCAACTGCTCCACCGGAATACGCCGGTAGTCGATCTCGAGTCCGGACTCCAGCAGATGCAGCCGCGCCACCTCCAGCGGCGCCTCTCCCATGTCGATCCCCGTGACCTGCGCCCCACGGGCCGCCATGCTCTCGGCCAGGATGCCGCCGCCGCAACCCACGTCCAGCACGCGCTTGCCCGCAAGCGGGGCGATCCCGTCGATATACTCCAGCCGCAGCGGGTTGATTTCATGCAGTGGTTTGAACTCGCTGTGTGGATCCCACCAGCGGGCGGCGAGGGCTTCAAACTTATGGATCTCCTCGTGATCCACGTTGTGGTGAGTGGGGTTCATGGTATGTGCAACCGTAGCAAAGAATCCGGGGATTATACCGGATGTCAGACCGGTTCCCGGATCTTCTGTTGCCAGTGGGCGGCGCTTTCCAGGATCTGGTCACGGTCGAGGGTGGTGAGATTCCGGTCCCGCAGAAGTTGCCGTCCGGCGACCCACACATCGGTCACATTGCTGCGGTCGGTGGCGTACACCAGTTGCGAAATCGGGTGATAGACCGGTTGGGATTCGATGCCGCCGAAATCCACCGCCACCAGATCGGCCGATTTGCCGGCCTCCAGGGAGCCCGTCTTGTCGGCGATGCCGAGTGCGACGGCCCCGTTCAGGGTGGCCATGCGCAGGGCGGCGGCGGCGGGCAGGGTGCTGGGGTCATGGGTGATGCCTTTCGCCAGCAGGGAAGCGGTGCGCATCTCGCCGAACATGTTCAGGTCGTTGTTGCTGGCGGCGCCGTCGGTGCCGAGGGCGACATTGATGCCGGCCTCCAGGTATTTGGCCACCGGGCAAAAGCCGTTGGCCAGTTTCTGATTGGATTCCGGACAGTGGAGTACGTGTGCGCCGCTCTGGGCGAAGGCCGCGATTTCCTCCGCTTCCACCTTGGTCATGTGCACCGCCGTCAGGGAAGGGGAGAGCAGTCCCAGTTTCTGCAGCCGCTCCAGCGGACGCACGCCGAACTGCTCCAGGCTGTGCGTGATCTCGTCTTCGGTTTCATGTACATGCATGTGAATGGGGATGCCCAGTTCATCCGCCAGGGTGCGAATGCGGACCAGCGGCGCATCCGATACCGAGTAGGGGGCGTGGGGTGCGAACGCGGTATCGATCAGCGGGTGATTGCGATAGCGGTCGTGCACCTCGATCCCGCGATGCAGATATTCGTCGGCATCCTCCGCCCAGGCGGACGGAAAATCGATCATGATCAGGCCGACCATCGCGCGGATGCCGCTGTCCGCTGCGATCCTGGCCGTGATGTCGGGAAAGAAGTACATATCGTTGAAACAGGTGGTTCCGCCCCGCAGCATCTCCGCGATCGCCAGTCGTGTGCCGTCGGCGATGAACTCTTCGCTGATCCAATGCTTTTCCGCCGGCCAGATATGGTCGTTGAGCCAGGTCATCAGAGGCAGGTCGTCCGCCAGTCCCCGAAACAGGCTCATGGCCGCATGGGTATGGGCGTTGATCAGTCCGGGAATCAATGCATGGGATGCGAACTCATGCTCGTTGGCTGCGGAATATTTTTTCTTTGCCGCGGGGGTGGGCAGGACCTCCAGGATATGCCCTCCCTGCACGGCAACCGAGTGGTGTTCCAAAACACAGTCATCCGGTGTGACCGGGATGACCCAGCGGGCGTGTATCAATGTGTCGATGTTCAATGTGTTGACCTGGATCGGTTGTTTGAACCGCCGAGGCGCGGTGTTTTGAAACGGTGCAACTCGCGCCTCTACGGTTCAACCTTTATTTAGTAGAATGGTCCAATTTGCCACGAGATATAAAAAGATGGAAGCGCTTCCCCTGGAGATCCCCGCCGACGCCGATCACGCCATCGTATGGGAACACGATCGTCTCTACCTGCTTGACCAGCGGTTGCTGCCGCTGGAAGAGCGCTATCTGGAACTACAGGATGCCCGGGCCACCGCCGACGCGATCCGCGACATGGTGGTGCGGGGCGCTCCCGCCATCGGGATCACCGCCGCCTATGGGGTGGTGCTGGCGGCCCGTCACTGCTATGCGCACTCCCCGGCGGAGTGGAAACGGGAGATGGAACAACCGCTGGCCGTATTGGCGGCGGCTCGTCCCACCGCCGTCAACCTGTTCTGGGCGCTGGAGCGGATGAAACGGGCGGTCGCCGCCTGCGGCGAAGGAGATCCGGAGCCGGCGTTGCTGGCGGAGGCCCGGGCGATCCACCGCGAGGACCTGGCCGCCAACCGCGCCATGGGAGAGTTGGGGGCGGGGCTGATCGAGGGGCGTACCAGCGTCATTACCCACTGCAATGCGGGCGCCCTGGCGACCGGTGGCTACGGTACCGCGCTGGGGGTGATCCGGAGCGCCTGGGCAGCCGGCAAGATCGAACGGGTCTATGCGGATGAGACCCGGCCCTGGATGCAGGGTGCGCGCCTGACCGCCTGGGAACTGCAGAAGGACGGCATCCCGGTAACCTTGCTGGCGGACGGCGCGGCGGCCAGCCGCATGACCGCCGGCGACATCGGCTGGGTGATCGTCGGTTCCGACCGGATCGCCGCCAACGGGGATGTGGCCAACAAGATCGGCACTTACAGCCTGGCGGTGGCGGCCAGGTACCACGGGGTGAAGGTGATGGTGGCGGCGCCCACCTCTACCATCGATCTCTCCATCAAGAGCGGGCGGGAGATCCCCATCGAGTCGCGCGACCCGAACGAACTGGTCTGTTGCGGCGGAAACCGGGTGGCCGCCCCGGGTGTCGCGGCCTGGAATCCGGTGTTCGACGTCACTCCGGCAGGGCTGGTTGACGCCCTGGTGACGGAACGGGGGGTAGCTCTTTCGCCGGACGAGAAAAAGGTGGCAATTTTAATGGGGGTTTAGCCTCAAACGGGCTGTATGCCGTTTTCAGCGGTTTTTTCCTCAAACCGCACTCTAAAACGTGGTAATATTACAGGCTGTTTTCTTGCCGTTTCATCCGGTCTGCAGGAAGCGGCCTTGGGCCGGGATGGACGGCCGGTAGTGGGTGTAAAAGCGTTCGATGACTGATTTTGCGAAAGAGATTCTTCCGGTAAATCTCGAAGACGAGATGCAGCACTCCTATCTCGATTACGCCATGAGCGTAATCGTGGGGCGCGCCCTGCCGGATGTCCGGGACGGACTGAAACCGGTGCACCGACGGGTGCTCTTCTCCATGAGCGAACTGGGCAACGACTGGAACAAGCCCTACAAAAAATCGGCCCGTGTGGTCGGTGACGTCATCGGTAAATACCACCCGCACGGCGACACCGCGGTCTACGACACCATCGTGCGTATGGCCCAGCCCTTCTCCATGCGTTATCTGTTGGTAGACGGCCAGGGTAACTTCGGGTCGGTGGACGGAGACGCCGCCGCCGCCATGCGATACACCGAAGTGCGCATGGCCCGCATCGCGCACACCATGCTGGACGACCTGGACAAGGACACGGTCGAGTTCTCCCTCAACTACGACGAATCGGAACGGGAACCCACGGTCCTCCCGGCCCGCTTTCCCAATCTCCTGGTCAACGGTTCCGCCGGCATCGCGGTGGGTATGGCCACCAACATCCCGCCGCACAATCTGAATGAAGTGATCAACGGCTGTATCGCACTGATCGACCAACCGGAGATCACCATCGACGAGTTGATGCAGCAGCATATCCCGGGTCCCGATTTCCCCACCGCCGCCCTTATCAACGGCCGGCGCGGGATCCTGGAGGCCTATCGCACCGGGCGCGGCCGGATCTATATCCGGGCGCGCAGCCGGATCGAGAGCGATGACACCGGTGGTCGCCAACGGATCATCGTGACCGAACTGCCCTATCAGGTGAATAAGGCGCGCTTGCTGGAGAAGATCGCCGAGTTGGTGAAGGAGAAGCGGGTCGAGGGGATCACCGAGCTGCGGGATGAGTCGGACAAAGACGGCATGCGGATGGTAATCGAGCTGCGCCGCGGCGAGGTAGGGGAGGTGGTGCTGAACAACCTCTATCAGCACACCCAGATGCAGAACGTATTCGGCATCAACATGGTGGCGCTGGTGGATGGACAGCCGCGGCTCCTGAACCTGAAGCAGATGCTGGAGTATTTCCTGCGCCACCGCCGGGAGGTGGTGACCCGCCGCACCCTGTTCGAACTGCGCAAGGCGCGGGACCGGGCCCATGTGTTGGAGGGGCTGGCGGTCGCGTTGGCCAACATCGACGAAGTGATCGCCCTGATCAAGGCGGCCCCCAGTCCCGCCGAGGCCAAGCGGGAACTGCTGGCCCGCATCTGGCGTTCGGATACCGTGGAGGCGATGTTGGAACGGGCGGGCGCATCCGCTTCCCGACCCCAGGAGTTGGGAGCCGAGTTTGGACTTACGGACCAGGGGTATCGGTTGACGGAGACCCAGGCCCAGGCGATCCTGGATCTCAGACTGCATCGGCTTACCGGGCTTGAGCAGGATAAAATAATCAATGAATACAGTGAGATATTAGATAGAATTCAAGGTTTGCTTGAGATACTGTCCAGCCCGGATCGGCTGATGCAGGTGATTCGGGAAGAGCTTACCGAGATCGTCAATCAGTACGGAGACGTGCGGCGTACCGAGATCCTGGAGGATCAGCTCGATCTCACCACCGAGGACCTGATCACCGAGGAGGATGTGGTGGTCACCCTGTCGCACGCGGGCTACGCCAAGGCCCAGCCGCTGGATGTCTATCAGGCGCAGCGTCGGGGCGGCAAAGGCAAGTCGGCCACCGCCACCAAGGACGAAGACTTCGTGGACCGGCTGTTCGTGGCCAGCACCCACGACACCGTACTCTGCTTCTCCAGCCGCGGCCGGGTTTACTGGCTCAAGGTCTATCAGTTACCGCAGGCCGGGCGCGGCGCGCGCGGGCGGCCCCTGGTCAACCTGTTACCGCTGGAAGAGGGAGAGCGTATCAACGCCCTGCTGCCGGTCCGCGAGTACGCCGATGACCGTTATATATTCATGGCCACCAGTTCCGGGGTGGTGAAAAAGACCTGCCTCACCGATTTCTCGCGGCCGCGCTCCAGCGGCATCATCGCTGTGGATCTGCGCGAGGAGGATCAATTGGTAGGCGTGGCCATTACCGACGGCACTCAGGATGTGATGCTGTTTACCTCGGCCGGCAAGACCATCCGGTTCAATGAATCGGAGGTGCGTCCCATGGGTCGCACCGCCTGTGGCGTGCGCGGAATCAAGCTGGGCGCCGATCAGCGGGTGATCTCGCTCATCATCGCCGAGCCGGAACGCATGGTTCTCAATGTTACCGCCAACGGGTTCGGCAAACGGACCTTGCTGGATCAATTTCCGGTGCAGGGACGCGGCGGTATGGGTGTGATCGCCATCAAGACCTCCACGCGTAACGGCGAGCAGGTGGGTGCGGTGCTGGTGGATGAGAACGATGAAATCATGCTGATCACCAACGGCGGTACCTTGGTTCGGACGCGGGTTTCCGATGTCTCGGTCATGGGCCGCGACACCCAGGGAGTGACCATGATCCGGGTGGCGGAAGACGAGCGGTTGATCGGAATCGAACGCATCGAGGCGCTGGAAGGAGAGGAAGAGGTTGAAGAGGATGAGTAACCTGCGCTAGCCGCTGGTTCCACCTCAAGAATTAAGGGCGAAGGCTTGTTGCAGAGGGCCGGAGGTTTTCGCTTGTTTCGCGCCTTGGCGGTTAACAGAAAGAATGTTTGTTTTTTTATCGTACTAACTCAAATTTGGATCGTGCGGAGGAGTTAAGCAATGTCACGGGTATTTAATTTCAGTGCCGGACCTGCGGTACTGCCGGAAGAGGTGCTGAAACAGGCGCAGGAGGAGATGCTGGATTGGCACGGCAGCGGGATGTCGGTCATGGAGATGAGTCATCGCGGCAAGGAGTTCGTCTCCATCGCCGAACAGGCGGAGGCGGATCTGCGGGAACTGATGGCGATCCCGTCAAACTACAAGGTGCTGTTCCTGCAGGGGGGCGCCTCCACCCAGTTCACGGCGATCCCGATGAATCTGCTGCGCGGCAATGAGGGCGCCGATTACATCTGCACCGGTTCCTGGTCCAAGAAGGCGATCTCGGAGGCCAAGCGTTACTGCAACGTGAACGTGGCGGCTACCACCGAAGAATCCAAGTTCACGACGACGCCGCGGCAGCGGGATCTGAAGCTGGATCCGAAGGCGGCTTATGTGCATTACACCCCGAACGAGACCATCCAGGGGGTCGAGTTTCCCTACATTCCGGAGACCGGTGAGGTGCCGCTGGTGGTGGATATGTCCTCCAACATCCTGTCGCGGCCGGTGGATGTCTCCAAGTTCGGCATGATCTACGCCGGGGCGCAGAAGAATATCGGTCCGGCCGGTCTTACGGTGGTGATCGTGCGGGAGGATCTGATCGGCGAGGTGGTTCCCAGCACCCCCACCATGCTCAACTACGCGGTTCAGGCGGATGGCGGTTCCATGTACAACACGCCGCCCACCTATGCCTGGTATCTGGCCGGGCTGGTGTTCCAGTGGCTGAAGCGCAACGGCGGTCTGGCGCACATGGCGGAGGTCAACGCCCGCAAATCCGGCAAGTTGTACGCCGCGATCGATGCCTCGGGCCTCTACCAGAATCCGGTGGAGCCGGAGAGCCGTTCCTGGATGAACGTTCCCTTCATTCTCTCGAACCCGGACCTGGATGCCACCTTCCTGGCGGAGGCGAAAGCGGCGGGACTGGTCACCCTCAAGGGGCATCGTTCGGTGGGCGGTATGCGCGCCAGCATCTACAACGCCATGCCGGAAGCCGGGGTGGACGCCCTGATCGCGTTCATGGCCGATTTCGAGAAACGCAACGGCTGATTAGAGGATTCGGTCCGCAAATCAACCCAAAGGTACGCAAATAGCGCATTCATTTTCGCCTGATATTCGTGTCAATTTAGCGTTCATTTGCGGAGAACAACAGGATAATAATCGTGCATAAGATTCTGACGCTGAACAATATATCCGTGGCCGGGCTGGACCGGCTGCCCCGCGACGACTACGAGGTGGCATCCGAGATCACTCACCCGGATGCCATCCTGCTCCGCTCCTACAAGATGCATGACATGGAGATCCCGAAGACGGTAAAGGCGATCGGCCGTGCCGGTGCCGGCGTCAACAATATTCCGGTGGATCGTATGACCGAGCAGGGGATCCCGGTATTCAACGCCCCCGGCGCCAACGCCAATGCGGTAAAGGAACTGGTGCTGGCCGGCATGCTGATGGCATGCCGTAATCTCGGGCCGGCCTGGGATTTCGCGCGCGGACTCGCGGGTGAGGATACGGAGATCAACAAGGAGGTGGAGAAGGGCAAGAAGCAGTTCGTCGGGTTCGAACTACCCGGCCGGACCTTGGGAGTGGTGGGGCTGGGCGCCATCGGGGTCCTGGTGGCCAACGCCGCGCGCGCCCTGGGCATGAACGTGGTCGGTTACGATCCCACCATCACCGTGCAGGCCGCCTGGAAACTCTCCGCCGAAGTAAAACAGGCGTTGAGCGTGGACGATCTTCTCTCCCAGGCCGATTTCGTCACCTTCCACGTTCCGTTGATCGATTCCACCCGGAACATGATCAACGCCGATCGCATCAAGCTGATGAAAAAGAATGCGGTGATTCTCAATTTCTCCCGCAACGGCATCATCGATGACGAGGCGGTGGTCGCCGCCCTGGATAGCGGCCATCTCTACGGCTATGTGTGCGATTTTCCAAGTAATCTCCTGAAGGATCATCCGCGTTGCGTTACTCTGCCGCACCTGGGCGCCTCCACCCGCGAGGCGGAAGAGAACTGCGCCGTCATGGTGGCCGAGCAGGTGCGCGATTATCTGGAGAACGGCAATATCACCAACGCGGTCAACTTTCCCGAGATCAACCTGCCGCGCAGCGGCGGCGTACGGCTTGCGGTCGTCAACTCCAACGTCCCCAACATGGTGGGGCAGATCTCCACCGATCTGGCCAAGGCCAATCTCAATATCATCGATATGTTGAACCGGTCGCGCGGCGAGATCGCAGTGACGTTGCTGGATCTGGATCAAACTCCGGATGATGATACGCTGGAGGCGATTCGTGCTATTAAGGGAGTATTATCGGTACGGTGCCTGGGTTGCGGACTGGGTGCGTAAACAACTACGTTAAGGAATCGTTTCGCTCATGCATGACGATGATAAGCTGCAGCAGATCCGGGTGCGGATCGACCAACTGGATGAACAGATCCAGGAGTTGATCAGCCAGCGGGCCGAAGCGGCCCGCCAGGTGGCGGATATCAAACTGAATGCCGGAGAAGAGACGGTCTACTATCGCCCGGAGCGGGAGGCGGAAGTCCTGGCCCGGGTCAAGGAGCGCAACCGGGGTCCGCTGGGCGGCGAGGAGATGGCGCGCCTGTTCCGGGAAATCATGTCCGCCTGCCTGGCGCTGGAGCAGCGGCTTCGAATCGCCTTTCTCGGACCGGAGGGGACCTTTACCCAGGCCGCCGCACTCAAGCACTTCGGTCATTCGGTAGACACCGTGGCCATGAACGCCATCCCGGATATCTTCCGCGAGGTGGAGTCGGGGGCGTGTCACTACGGCGTGGTGCCGGTGGAAAATTCCACCGAAGGGGTGATCAGCCATACCCTGGACATGTTTCTTAACTCGCCGTTGCAGATCTGCGGCGAGGTGACCTTGCGCATCCATCACCACCTGTTAAGCCGGCAAACGGAGCTGAAAACGATCCGGCGGGTGTTTTCGCACCAACAATCGTTGGGTCAGTGCCGGCTCTGGCTCGATCGCAACCTGCAGCATGCGGAACAGATCGCGGTGGGCAGCAATGCCGAGGCGGCACGGCTGGCGCGGGAAGATGCCGAGGCGGCGGCGATCGCCGGCGAGATGGCGGCCGAGCTCTATCAGTTACCGCGGCTGTCCGAGAACATCGAGGATGAGCCGGACAACACCACCCGGTTTCTGGTGATCGGGCGGCAGCAATCCAGACCCAGCGGACGTGACAAAACCACGCTGCTGCTTTCCGCCCGCAACGTGGCAGGCAGTCTTCATACCCTGCTGGAACCGTTGGCGCAGGACGGCATCAGTATGACCCGCATCGAGTCACGGCCCTCCCGGCGCGGGATGTGGGACTACGTCTTCTTTATCGATATCGAGGGGCATCGGGAAGAACCGAACGTGGCGCATGCCCTGAAGGTTCTGGAGAAAGAGGCCAACCTGTTCAAGGTACTGGGTTCCTATCCCATGGCGGTGCTTTGAGTTTGTTCGTCCGCAAATAATAACTTCTTGTTAAGGTCATTCAGACCTTACCGTTTGTTCAAATAATGCGTGAACTCGTCCGAATGGAGCCTGTAGTTGTGACTGTAGCGATGAAAACTATTCCATCAGGGATCTGCTTTGGTCGTCAGCAGCGGCGAATCCCGGAGTTGAACTAACATAAAGGCATTAGCGTTTATTTGCGTTCATTTGCGGATAAACAACATATCTATCAACCCCAAATGAGTAATAACGGCAATCCATTTTTGCAAATTTCAGCCCCCGGTATTCCGGGGCTGAATCCCTACGTGCCCGGCAAACCCATCTCCGAGCTGGAGCGGGAGCTCGGCATAACGGGCTCCATCAAGCTCGCCTCTAACGAAAACCCGTTGGGTTGCAGCGAGCGGGCGCGGGCGGCGATTCGGAACGAGCTGTCCGAGGTAGCGCGCTATCCGGACGGCGGCGGTTTTGAGTTGCGGCGGGCGCTGGCAGAATTGCACGGGGTTGCGGCCAACTGCATTACCCTCGGCAACGGTTCCAACGACGTGTTGGATATGATCGCGCGGGTGTTTTTGGCGCCCGGCGATGAGTCGCTTTTCTCCCAGCACGCCTTCGCCGTCTACCCCATCAGCAGTCAGGCGGTGGGCGCTACTCTCAAGGTGGCGCCGGCAAAGGATTACGGCCATGACCTGGATGCCATGGCGGGGCTGATCAGCGACCGCACCCGGGTGGTCTGGATCGCCAATCCGAATAATCCCACCGGCACCTGGCTGAAGGCGGACGAACTGCGCGCCTTTCTCGAACGGTTGCCGTCGCAGGTTATTGCGGTGGTGGACGAGGCCTATGTGGAATATGTGGCGGAGCCGGACTATCCGGACACCTCCCGCTGGTTGGGGGATTTTTCCAACCTGATCGTCACCCGCACCTTCTCCAAGGCTTACGGCCTGGCCGGATTACGAGTGGGGTATGCGCTCTCCCATCCCGACGTGGCGGACCTGCTCAACCGGGTACGTCAGCCGTTCAACGTAAACTCCTTCGCGTTGGCGGCGGCTTGTGCGGCGTTGCAGGATCAGGAGTTTATCCAACAGGCGGTAAAGGTGAATCGGGAAGGGATGACGCAGCTTGTTGCGGGTTTCGAGGCCTTGGGGCTTGCGTATATCCCTTCGGTGGGAAATTTCATTACAGTGGATATGGGACGGCCCGCTGCCGAGGTGGACCAGGCATTGCTGCGGGAGGGGTGTATCATCCGGCCGGTGGCCGGTTACGGACTTCCCAACCATCTGCGGATCTCCATCGGGTTGCCGGAGGAGAACGAGCGGTTGCTGCGGACGCTGAAAAAGGTGCTGACATAATGGTGATTAATCGACTGGCGGTAATCGGTGTCGGCCTGATCGGCGGCTCGCTCGCGCGCGCCCTGCGGGAAGCGGGGGAAGTGGGTGAAGTGGTCGGTTGCGGCCGCGGTAAAGAGAATCTGGAAAAGGCGGTGGCGCTGGGGGTCATCGACCGTTACAGTCACGACATTGGCGAGGCGGTAACGGGGGCCGATATGGTGTTCCTGGCCGTTCCGCTGGGCGCAATGCCGGACACCTTTGCCGCCCTGAAAGGACATCTGGCGGAGGGCGCCGTGGTGACCGACGGCGGCAGCACCAAGGGCAGTGTGGTACGCGACTGCCGCGCGGTGTTCGGCGATACCCTGACCGGGTTCGTCCCGGGACATCCGATCGCCGGTACCGAGAACAGTGGAGTGGAGGCGTCCTTCCCGGGTCTCTATCGCAATCGCCGCGTGATTCTTACCCCGGTGGCGGAGACCTCTCCGGAAGCGCTGGCGAAGGTGGAGGCGATGTGGCGGCTGTGCGGGGCGGAAGTGACCCGCATGTCGGTGGCGCATCATGACGAAGTGCTGGCGGCCACCTCCCACCTGCCGCACATGCTGGCATTCAGTTTGGTGGATTCTCTGGCGCGGATGAAGGAGAACGACGAGATCTTTCGTTATGCGGCGGGCGGTTTTCGCGACTTTACCCGTATCGCCTCTTCCAATCCGGTTATGTGGCGGGATATCTGTATCGCCAACAAGGAGGCGTTGAGCGAAATGATGGAGCGCTACAGCACCGAGATGGCGGAACTGGCGGAGACCATCCGGCAAGGTAACGGTGAACATCTGCTGGAGATCTTTCAGCGGGCCAAGGAAGCGCGCGATCGCTACGTTGACGGCGCCAACGGGTCTCCGGAATAGATCCCATCCCAAAGCGATCCGTGCGGAACAGCAAAATCTCTAACTTCGAGATGGCGTCCCGTCGACACGCCTTCCCCTGAACAAATGGAATCGCTCTGATGGAACAACACTCCATGCTGGCCAATGTATTGGTCTATCTGGCGGCGGCGGTCATCCTGGTGCCGATCGCCACCCGTCTCGGTCTCGGTTCGGTCCTCGGATATCTGTTGGCCGGTCTGGCGATCGGGCCGTGGGGTTTCCGGTTGGTGACGGATCCGGAGGCGATCCTGCACTTTTCCGAGTTTGGCGTGGTGCTGTTGTTGTTTCTGATCGGGCTGGAGTTGAGTCCCAAAAAGCTGCTGCGTCTGCACAAACCCATACTGCAGTTGGGGGGCGGCCAATTAATCGTGACGACGGCGCTGCTCGCCGGACTGTTCTATGCCGTCGGGCTGGAACTGCGCGCCAGCATCGTGGGTGGCTTGGGCTTTGCGCTTTCCTCCACTGCGATCTGTCTTCAAATCCTCAAAGAGAAGGCGTTGCTGCCGACACCGGCAGGACAGGGGGCGTTCGCCATCCTGTTGTTTCAGGATCTGGCGGTGATCCCGATTCTGGCGCTGTTGCCGTTGCTGGCGGCGGGTCCCGGTGTGGGGGAAGGGGGCGGTCTCTCCGCGCTCTGGGCGTTGCTGGTGGTTGCCGGGGTCATCCTGGCGGGGCATTACCTGATCCCGCCGCTGTTACGGCTGGTGGCGAAGACCGGAGTGCATGAGTTGTTCACCGCGTTTGCGCTGTTGCTGGTTGTGGGCATCGCCTTGCTGATGAACGCGGTCGGTCTTTCGATGGCGTTGGGCAGTTTTCTGGGCGGCGTATTGCTGGCCAATTCAGAGTATCGGCACGCCCTGGAAACGGTGATCGATCCCTTCAAGGGACTGTTGATGGGGCTGTTCTTCATGGCCGTCGGCATGGCGGTGGATGTAGGGCTGTTGATGACCCGGCCGTTGCAGGTGTTGTCGCTGGTGGCTGTTTTGGTGGCGCTCAAGGTATTGGTGCTGTATGTATTGGCGCGTCTCGGAAGCATCCCGAAACGGCAGGTGCCGCTGTTTTCGCTGTTGCTGTCGCAGGGAGGTGAATTCGCGTTCGTGGTGTATAGCCTGGGCGAAGCACGGGGACTGGTATCACCGGACAGTGCCGGATTGTTGGTATTGGTGGTCGCGCTATCGATGATGACCACCCCGCTGTTGCTGGCGCTCAGCCAACGTTTTATCGAACCCCGGTTCGCCCGGGTGGATGCGCCGCCGGAAGAGCCCATTGAAGTGGAAGAGGGGCATGTGATTGTCGCCGGATTCGGACGCTTCGGACAAATCGTCGGCCGCCTGCTGCACGGACAGGGAATCCCGGTCACTTTGCTGGATCACAATCCCGATCATATCGAGCGGATTCGCAAGTACGGTTTCAAGGTGTTTTTCGGCGACGCCGGGCGACTGGATCTGTTGCGGGCAGCCGGTGCCGAACATGCGCGCTTGCTGGTAATCGCCCTGGATGACCGCCGCACCGCGGTGGAAATGGTGCGTTTGGTGCGTCACTATTTTCCGAAGCTTCCGGTAGTGGCACGTGCCCGTGACATGATGCATTTGTTCGAGCTCATGGATGAAGGGGTGGGGCACATCTATCGCGAGACACAGGACAGCGCGCTGCGGGCTGCGGAAGGGGCGTTGCAGACTCTCGGTTTTAACCCGGCAGCCGCGCGCCAGGCGGTTGAGTTGTTCCGGGAGCATGACCGGGAGGTGGTGGCCGCGATGTACGCTGCGCGAGTGGAGGGGGAACAGGCGCTGGCCCAGACCAGCGTGGCGTTACGCGATCGTCTCAATGAACTCTATCACCAGGGAGAAACCCCACTGTCGGAGGAGTAACTACCGGCTGAGGCCGGAACGAGGCCATTCTCATTTGCTACTATTCAGGGAAGAGGCGGAGGTTGCCGCAAATTCGTCGTCGGCAGGAGGGGAATATGAAAAAAGCACTGGAAATTTTTAAGAATGCGCTGGAACAGGAGGTGCGATCCGGAGTTTTCTATGAGAAGGCCGCCGAGGTCGCCGAGGATGACGAAGCGCGCATGGTATTCCTGGAGCTTGCGGATCTGGAAGGCGGACATACCCGCCGGATTGTCGAGAAATTCAACGATGCCGATTTTGGCACTGACTTCAAGACGGAAGCATGGCTGGAAGAGTTGGCGCGGGAATCGATGAACGATATCCGGATGGAAGCGGACGATGTGGTTGCCAAGGGATCCATGCGGGATGTTTTGAAGTACGCCGTTCAGATCGAAGAGGCGGCGCGTGACAGTTACCAGCGACTTTGTGACGTGTTCTCAGACCCGGATGACAAGGAATTTTGCGGGATGCTGGCCAATGAGGAGCAGGGGCATATCAACGAGATAACCCGGTTGCTGCGATCCCTCGATATGGATGAGGACGAACGACCGGAGCTGTAAGCCGGCACGCTGCGCGCGACAATCGGCCGGCGCATTCCAGGCGCCGGTGCCTCATTTACCCACCAGGTACTGTTCGTCGTTGAAGGAACAGACCCACTGCGGGCGATAACAGACCAGGATGGTAATGATCCATCCGTTGATAAACGCCTCCGGAAAAAAGATCAGCGGGAAGAACGGCAGAATCGTGCGGGAAAGATCCGGATAGGAAATGCTGCCGCTCATAACCAGCAACCAAGCCGCGGTGTACCCGGCGATGGTCGCCGCCAGTCCGGAAGTAAGAAAACCGTTGGTGAGTACGTAGACAAAAAAGTTCTTGGGCAGATAGGAACGCGCCAGCAGCAATGAGATCTGGGTCAACGTGGCGGGGATGATTCCCACGGTCAACTCATTGGCCGGGAAGGATAGCCAGATGTCGCCGCTGTTGATGGCGACGGCGAGCAGAGCCAGAGAGGTTCCGATGACGGCGAACGACCAACCGAACATCAGGGTGAAGGTCGTGACCCCGAGAAAATGAAACGTGAGTTCATCCAGGGCGGCGCCGTGGATGTGCCACAGCACGATCAGGGCCACGCAGGCGCCGAGAAAGACATGCAACTGTTCGTTGTCCAACAGCCTGCGCCAGGGAGCCAGCCATAACGCCGCAACCAGAGAGATGCCGAAGATTGCGGTCATCAGCCAAAACAATCCACCCGTAAACAGATCGCCGTGCAGTTCCATATTGAGCGGAGTACCTCGCAGCCTGGTTAGGTTTGTTGAGAAGCCGCTGGCGGCCGGGAATGCAATAAATATAGATAAAATCGCAAATTCGGTTTCCTGTTACAAAGACAAATCGCAATAGGACGATGCCCGGTTGCCGTGCGGACGGCGGAATTTACGCGTCGCGGATGCGGCATCCGCGGCTAAAAGTCGAAAGACGCTCTGTGAAAACGGATAACTGACTGTTTTTACAGTCCTTTAGGTTTACAAGCGGCAGAAGAAGCTTTAAGCTTTCTGGCTTTCCCCAGTCCGCAAATCCGCGGTGACAGTGGAGCCTTCGTGTCCGCCTCTTCTGATCTTTTGTTTCAAGTTACAGCAGGTGGTTATTTGTCCGGAACGCTACGGGTTCCGGGAGATAAATCCATCTCACATCGTTCCATCATGCTTGGTTCCCTGGCGAAGGGCACCACCCACGTGACCGGGTTTCTGGAGGGGGAGGACAGCCTCGCCACCCTGAATGCCTTCCGCCGTATGGGGGTGCGAATCGAGGGGCCGGATCACGGCCGGGTGGTGATCCACGGCGTCGGCATGCGGGGTCTGAAACAACCGGAACAGCCGCTCGACCTGGGAAACTCCGGCACCTCCATGCGGCTTCTCTCCGGATTGCTGGCGGGTCAGGGGCTGGAGATTACCCTGGTGGGGGATGCCTCCCTGTCGCGCCGTCCCATGCGCCGGGTGACCGACCCATTGGCATTGATGGGCGCACAAATCGATTCCACCGAAAACGGTACCGCCCCTCTCCGGATCCGGGCGGTTGCCGGACTGAAGGGCATCCGGTATGACCTGCCGGTAGCCAGCGCCCAGGTAAAGTCGGCGCTGTTGCTGGCCGGTCTCTATGCGGAGGGCGAGACCTGTGTCAGCGAGCCGGCGCCCACCCGCGACCATACCGAACGGATGTTGCAGGGATTCGGCTATCCGGTCCGGCAGATCGAAAACCGGATCTGCGTGACCGGCGGCGGCGAGCTCACCGCCTGCGATCTGGATGTGCCGGCCGATATTTCGTCCGCCGCCTTTTTTCTGGTCGGGGCGACCATCGCGAAGGGGTCGGAGTTGCTGCTGGAGCACGTGGGCATGAACCCCACCCGTGACGGCGTCATACAGATTCTGCAGTTGATGGGCGCCGAGATCGAGGTGCTGAACCGGCGGGACGTGGGCGGGGAGCCGGTGGCCGATCTGCGGGTCCGGGCGGCGCCGCTGCAGGGCATTCAGATCCCCAAGGAACTGGTACCGCTGGCGATCGACGAATTCCCGGCGATCTTCATCGCCGCCGCCTGCGCGGAAGGCACCACCGTCCTGACCGGAGCCGAGGAGCTGCGGGTGAAAGAGAGTGACCGCATCCAGGTGATGGCGGACGGCTTGGCGGCACTGGGGATCGCGGTGGAGCCGATGCAGGACGGCATCGTGATCCGGGGCGGGCGGCTGCGCGGCGGCGAGGTGGAGAGCCACGGCGACCACCGGATCGCAATGGCCTTTGCCATGGCGGGGTTACGGGCGGAGGGCGAGATCCGAATCCGTGACTGCGCCAATGTGAACACCTCGTTTCCGGGGTTTGTGGAGCTGGCGGCGGTTGCCGGGCTGGCGATCCGGGCGGAAACGGTCTGAGCCGTGGTGCCGATCGTCACTATCGACGGCCCCAGCGGCTCCGGCAAGGGGACCATCGCCGAGCTGCTGGCCCAACGGCTGGGGTGGCACTGCCTCGACAGCGGCGCCCTCTACCGCCTGGTCGGTCTGGCCGCCGCACAGGCGGGGGTCGGGCTGGATGACGAGGAAAAGCTGGCGGAATTGGCACGCACCCTGTCGGTGGAGTTCCGGTCAGGCCGGGTGCTGCTGGCGGGGGAGGATGTGACCACCCGAATCCGTACCGAGGAGGCCGGTAATGCCGCCTCCCGGGTGGCGGTATTGCCGGGGGTACGGGCGGCGCTTTTGGATTGGCAGCGCGGCTGTGCCCGGGAACCGGGCCTGGTGGCGGACGGCCGGGACATGGGGAGTGTGGTTTTTCCCGATGCCCAGGTGAAGATATTTTTGACGGCGAGCCCCGAAGAAAGGGCGCGGCGGCGTTATAACCAGTTGAAAGAAAAAGGGTTAGATGTTAATTTAACCGCCCTTATTGCGGAGATCCGGGAACGCGACGAGCGGGATCGGAACCGCAGTGTGGCTCCGCTGCAGGCGCCCGCCGCAGCGCTGGAAGTGGAGTCGACGGCTCTCTCCATCGAGGAGGTGCTGGAACGGGTCGTGGAACAGGTACGTAAAACCTTTCCGGACCTGAAGGTATAGGCGGACTCACCGTAGGAAATCGACGGTGGGTCTTTTCTTTTAATCAACAGCCGCCGGGCTGTACCCAAATGGGCTCCGTTCGGCGAACGACGCGGCAGTATTTAGGACCCCTATCAATGACCGAAAGCTTTGCAGAACTTTTTGAAGCGAGTGTAGCGAACACTCAGCTGCGACCTGGTGCCATCGTAATCGGCACCGTTCTCGACATCACCAACGATGCGGTGATCGTAAACGCCGGACTCAAATCGGAAGGCGTGATTCCCAAAAACCAGTTTCTGGATGCCGATGGCGCACTCGAAGTCGCGATCGGCGATCAGGTAGAGGTGGCGCTGGATACCGTGGAAGACGGTTTCGGTGCGACCCGCCTCTCCCGTGAAAAAGCGAAACGTAATCAGGCCTGGCACGTCCTGGAAAAGGCGTTCGAGGCGGAAGAGACCGTGGTCGGACGGATCAACGGCAAGGTAAAGGGCGGTTTCACCGTGGAATTGGGCGAGATCCGTGCGTTCCTGCCCGGTTCGCTGGTGGACGTACGCCCGGTACGCGACACCTCCTACCTGGAGGGCAAGGACCTCGAGTTCAAGGTGATCAAACTGGATCGCCGCCGCAACAACGTGGTGGTCTCCCGCCGTGCGGTGGTGGAGACCGAATACAGCGCCGAGCGCGAGACGCTGTTGGAGAGCCTGGAAGAAGGTATGGAAGTGAAGGGTGTCGTCAAGAACCTCACCGACTACGGCGCCTTCGTGGACCTCGGCGGTATCGACGGCCTGCTGCACATCACCGATATGGCCTGGAAGCGGGTCAAACACCCCTCCGAAGTGGTCGATATCGGCGACGAGGTGCTGGTGAAGGTACTGAAGTTCGACCGCGAGAAACAGCGTGTCTCCCTCGGTCTGAAGCAGATGGGCGACGATCCGTGGGTCAATCTGGCCCGTCGTTATCCGGAAGGCACCCGGATGTTCGGTAAGGTTACCAACCTGGCGGACTACGGTTGCTTCGTGGAGATCGAAGAAGGGGTCGAAGGGCTGGTTCACGTCTCCGAAATGGATTGGACCAACAAGAATATTCATCCCTCCAAGCTGGTGCACCTGGGTGACGAGGTTGAGGTGATGGTATTGGATATCGACGAGGAACGGCGTCGTATCTCGCTCGGTATGAAACAGTGTCAGGCCAATCCGTGGGAAGAGTTCGCAAACAACCACAAGAAGGGCGACCATGTGGTCGGCAAGATCAAGTCGATTACCGATTTCGGTATTTTCATCGGCCTGGATGGTGGCATCGACGGTCTGGTTCATCTCTCCGACATCTCTTGGGATGAAACCGGAGAAGAGGCGGTCCGTAACTACAAGAAGGGCCAGGAACTTGAGACGGTGGTGCTTTCGGTGGATCCCGAGCGGGAGCGTATCTCCCTCGGCGTGAAGCAGATCGACAAAGACCCGTTCTCCGGTTTTGTCGGTACCCATACCAAAGGCAGTGTGGTGAAGGGTACGGTGAGAGAGGTGGACGCCAAGGGAGCGGTGATCGTTTTGACCGACGGGGTTGAGGGCTATCTGCGTGCCTCCGAACTTTCCCGCGACCGGGTGGAAGATGCCCGTACCGTGTTGAAGGAAGGAGACGAACTGGAAGCCAAGTTCGTGGGTGTGGATCGCAAGAATCGCACGATCTCTCTTTCCATCAAGGCGAAGGATGCGGACGAGGAAGCAGCCGCGATCCAGACCTATGCCTCCGGCTCCTCGACAGGAACGGCAACCTTGGGTGATGTGCTCAAGGAACAGATGGGGGGCGAGAACGGGGAATGATTCGTCGTACCCGGCCCAAATAATAACTTAGGTGTACGGCCGGAGACGGTGACGTCTCCGGCCATTGCTGAGGGGAAAAACAAGAGTGACAAAATCGGAACTGATTGATGTCATCGCGAAAGAGCAGAGCCATCTGGCTTACCGTGACGTGGAGTTGGCGGTAAAGTGCATTCTCGAACAGATGAGTCAGGCGCTGGCCGCGGGAGAACGCATCGAGATCCGCGGTTTCGGCAGTTTCTCTCTCCACTACCGTCCGCCGCGTCAGGGACGCAATCCCAAGACCGGCACCTCGGTAGCTCTGGCCGGAAAGTACGTACCGCACTTCAAACCCGGAAAAGAGTTGCGAGAGCGGGTGAACGGCGCGCATTCGTCGACCGAATCCGAAGACCAGGATTAACTGCGGTTTTTTGGGATGACGGTTATTGCCGCCGCCGGAAATTCGGGGCGACAAACCGATGAATCCACCTCTATTACAGATCATCCCGTATCAACGGGAGAGTACCCACTATTTTGAAGCGCTTGCCGATCGGCCCTGGTCGGTTTGGCTGGACAGTGGGTGGCCCGGCACGCAACAAGGTCGTTTCGATATCATCGCCGCCGACCCGATGGCCACTCTGGTCTGCCGCGGATCGGACACCGAAATCTCGACCGCTGCCGACACGACCCGATCACAAGCGAACCCGTTTCAGCTTCTGCGAACGGCGCTCGGCAAGCCGGCGTCCCCGGTCGGCGATATTCCTTTTACCGGTGGAGCAATCGGCTATTTCGGCTATGACCTGGCGCGCCGGTTGGAGCGCTTGCCCGTGGTCGCCCGGGATGATGTGGCGATGGCGGAGATGGCCGTCGGCATCTACGACTGGGCGCTGGTGGTGGATCATCAGCAACAGCAGAGCTGGTTGGTGGGGCAGGGACGGGATCCGAAGACACGCAAACAGTGGAATCAACTGGTCCGGCTGTTTTCACAGGCTTCGCCTGAACGTGCACGTGACCCGTTTCGCATACGGGGAGAGGTGGAATCCAATCTTACGCGTGAGCGCTATGCGCAGGCATTTTCCCGGATTCAGGAGTACATCCGGGAGGGTGATTGTTACCAGGTAAATTTCGCACAACGTTTTAACGCCCGCTGTGAAGGTGACCCCTGGCTCGCCTATCGTTTGTTGCGGCGATTGAATCCCGCTCCCTTCGGAGCGTATCTCAACCTCCCGGAAGGACAGATACTCTGCAGTTCGCCCGAGCGCTTTCTGAAAGTGACGGGGGTTGAAGTGGAGACCCGGCCGATCAAGGGGACCCGGCCACGGTCATCGGACCCGAGCGAGGACCGGCGGCTGGCTGAGGAGTTACGGGAGAGCGCCAAGGATCGGGCGGAAAACCTGATGATCGTCGATCTGTTGCGCAACGATCTCGGGAAGAGTTGTGAACCGGGAACGATCCGGGTTCCGCGGTTGTTCGAGGTGGAGAGCTTTGCTTCGGTGCACCATCTGGTGAGCACCGTCACCGGCCGGCTGGCGCCGGGGTACGATCCGATCGAGTTGCTGCGAGGCTGCTTCCCGGGCGGCTCCATCACCGGGGCACCGAAACTGCGGGCGATGGAGATTATCGAAGAGCTGGAGCCGAACCGGCGGGGCGTCTACTGTGGCGCCGTCGGTTATCTGGGATTCGACCGCCGGATGGATACCAATATCGCGATCCGCACCCTGGTGCACCGGCAGGGGAACCTCTATTTTTCGGCCGGCGGCGGCATCGTGGCGGATTCCGATATGGAGTCGGAATACCGGGAGACCTTCCAAAAGGTCTCCGCGCTACGGCAGATGTTGACCGGAGCCGCCGCTGAGGCCGGTCTTACAGCAGAAACGAAAGCAGACCGCTGAGAACCAGCAGGGAAAGCGAGCCCTTGATCAGGCGCTCCCTCCGCCGGATCGGAGCCATGAGCGAAGGCACCAGATCCCGTACCTGGTCCTGCATGATATAGGTGCAGTAATTCATTATCATTCCCCTCATAGATGTAACTGGAACCGTAAAACGCCGGACGATGTACGTTCCATGCGTTCTCATTACGTTCTAATGTAGCATAAAGAGAACAGAAAGAGAACATTTATTTTCAAGGGGCGGAAAAGCGGCTGCCTGAGGCGAACAGAGCGAGATGATCCGTAATCACAAAGTCCAGGAGAGCGTCGAGCGTATCTGCGCCAAGGGGTGCCGTTCCGTGCGGCGGGATATCGCTGCGTTGGAACGGGGAGGTTTGGTGCCGGAGGTGTGGAAGCTCAGCCCGGACGAGCGGAAGGCGGTGCTCTCAGAGCTGAAGAAGATTATGGCGGTGTATGGGGATGAGTGTCGGGTGCCGGAGTGATACACCCAAATGCCTTTGGATTGCTTTATTGCAGGAGCCCGCTCCCGCGGGCGATCTTTGTCAGAGGACAGGGCTTCCAAAGAGATTTGTTAGGCAAGGCCGGAGCCTTCCGAAAAGCGCAGTTTACACGTTAGTAAATGAGCATTTGAGGAAGGCGATAACGCAGCCTGGGAAAAAAGATCAATTTTGAGCTAGGTTCTAGTGGTAGCTCCGCATCTGACCGACCAACACCCCCTGAATCTCCACCTGATCCGGCCGGAACCGCATCGGTTTCATCCGGCTGTTGGCCGGATGGAGGATCACCTTGCCGGGTTGTTGTTCGATGCGTTTCAGGGTCGCCTCCGAGCCGTCCACCAGCGCCACCACGATCTCGCCGTTGCGGGCCCGGTTGCGCTGCTCCACTACGATGTAGTCGCCGTCCAGGATACCCTCGTCGATCATGGAGTCGCCCCGCACCTGCAGGACGTAGCAGGGTTTCTGGGTACGCAGGGTGGGGGGTACTTCCAGATACTCCTGCTGCTCGATGGCCTCGATGGGCGAGCCGGCCGCGATGTAACCCAGCATCGGCAATTCATCCTCCGCAACACCGGTGCCGCTGGCGAGCCGGATGCCGCGCCGTTGGTTGTTCATGGGTTCGATCAGACCGGCGTCGATCAGTGCCTGGATCTGCTTATGCAACGAGCCCTTGGAACTGAGGCCCAGTTCGTAACAGAGCTCTTCCAGTGTGGGTGGATGTACGAACTCGTCCAGATGCTCCTGCAGGTAGTCGTAGATCTCCTGCTGGCGGCGGGTAAGATGATAGTCCGTCATGGCTGCTCCTGTTCTATTCCGGTTCTATCCCGTTAATATAGAACAAAAAGGAAACAATTGCAGCTTTTTTGTATTGAATATGGGTTCATGGTCGCCCCCGCAGCGTGAAGCACCGCGGGTGGTCTGGATCGTGGGAACCCGGTCCGCCGGGCGATTGATCGAGCTTTGTTTCGCCCGGAGGACCGGGCTCCTACGGGTAAGATCAACTGTTGATCCAGGAGTAGACCGCCTCGACCCGGTTGCCCGGCGGCTCAA
>JBNKCL010000026.1:0-55649 GCA_050287725.1 Sedimenticolaceae bacterium | reverse complement strand
AAGGGGACCGACAGGGGTGAGAGCAGACCCTTGATTCAGTGAATCAAGGAAGCTGCTCGAACGGGTACGCCAGGGATGGCGTACCCTGGACTTGCAAGCGGAGCGGGACTGCGGAGCGCAGCAAGGCGGTCCTGTCCATCCTGGGCAGGGATGCCCCGTATGGACAGCCCCGCCAGAGACGAGAAGCGCAGAGCAGCCGCAGGCCGGGGCCGCGGGGTGCCCTTTTCTTTCGCCCCTTTCTTTTGGGCAAGCAAAAGAAAGGGGCTCGTAGCCTAAAAAGAGAAGTTGGTAAAGAAAATCGGGATCGATAGGCTACGAAACTTATTACCGGAACAAGAAAACACCTTACCGGCTGCGAAACTAATTACCGGAAACAGAAAAAGACCTACTGACCACGAAATCAACCACCAAAACCCAAAACGACAAACCGCCCGAATCAGGTCAACTCTTCCCGAAATACGCCTCTGTAGCATACCGCCGCATCATACGGTGACTGTGAAAGTAGCTGGCGTTCTTGGTGATGGCGCCCTTCATCACCTTCACCCAGCCGGCACGGTCCTGGTGGAACAACGGCAGCACCACATCTCCCAGTTTGGTATAGAGGGAGTTCCCGTCGAGCGCCGCCTTTTGCGGATCGCCGTGGTCGCCGACGGCCCAACCGGTGACTCCTTCGATACATCCTTCGGCCCACCATCCGTCCAGCACGCTCAGGCTGGGGACGCCGTTCAGCGCCGCCTTCATGCCGCTGGTCCCGGAGGCCTCCATCGGCGGCATCGGGGTATTGAGCCAAATATCCGAACCTGCCACCAGCAGGCGCCCCACCTCCATGTTGTAGTTCGGCACGAACGCGATCCGGATGTGGTTTGCCAGCTCCTTGATATGGGCGTGTAGCCTTTCAATGATCTCCTTGCCGGTGGCGTCGCCGGGATGAGCCTTGCCGGCCAGCACGATCTGAAACGGTGTTTTCTGGTGAATCTGCAACAATCGCTGGAGATCGCTGAACAGCAGATCGGGCCGCTTGTAACCGGTCATGCGGCGGGCGAAGCCGATGAGCGGCAGTTCCGGATCGAAGCTGACCTCGCAGCGTTCCTCAACCATTTCGATCAGGGCTGTCTTCGCAGCTTGATGGGCGTCCCAGATATCAGCGTCTTTCAGTTGGTCCGCCCGCATCAGCAGTTCCGGTTCGTGGCACCAGCCCGCATAGTTATCATCATAAAGCTGTAGAAACGACTCGAAGGTCCAGGTGCGCGGATGCACGCCGTTGGTGATGGCGTGCAGGTGGTAACCTGGGAACATCGCCTCCGAGGTTTCGGCGTGGCGTTTGGCGACCCCGTTCACGTAGCCGCTCAGGTTGAGCGCCAGCCGGGTCATGTTCAGTGCGTCCTGGCCGCCCAACTCTTTCAGGTCGTTGTGATCGTAAAGATCGTCCAGCACCTGTTTCACCAGATCGTAATTGTATTGGTCATGTCCGGCGTGCACCGGGGTGTGCGTGGTGAAGATACAGGCCTTGCGCACCGGATCGGGGTCGAAGCTGTACTGGTGGTATCCGTTCGCGACGGAACGGTGCTGATAATCCTGGGCCAACTCGATCGCCAGCAGCGCGGAGTGGCCCTCGTTCATATGAAAGGTGTGCGGCTGCAGTCCCAGGGCATGCAGCATGCGGATCCCGCCGATCCCCAGGATCGCCTCCTGCTTCAGCCGGTAGCGGAGGTCGCCACCGTAGAGATAATGGGTGAGGGTTCGGTCTTCCGCCGAATTTTCGTCCACGTCGGTATCCAGCAGAATGACCCCGAGGCATTTCCCGGTAGCGCCGGTGATCCGGTAAAGCCACGGCCGAACCCATACCTCGCGCCCCTCCAGCTCCACCGTGATCTTCGCGCCCAGCGGTATGGCGTACTTTTCCGGCTCCCAGGGATCGGTATGTTCCACCTGGCGGCCCTGAAAGTCGATCTCCTGGCGCAGGTAGCCGAAGCGGCTGACCAGGGTCACGCCGACCATCGAGAGTCCGAGATCGGCCGCGGTCCGCAGGGTGTCGCCGGCCAGTACGCCCAGACCGCCGCTGTAGGTGGAGATCCGCGGATTGATCGCGATCTCCATGGAAAAATACGCGACGCTGGGGCGATAGCCGCAATTACGCAGAAAATTCATCGGTTTTTGCCTTCGTTCGACGATTCGGAGTGGTGCGGCGCAATAACGCGCCTGGTGGATGCTAAGACCTGTCTGTTACTGTTTGGTGCAGTTGGAAGTCTACACTAACAGGCTCCTGAAAAACCCTCATACGGTACGATCCGGCGTTAAAACCCGGCTCAAAATGTTCATTTACCAGAACCTACCCCATGATTCCACGCGGTCGCGACCGTGGCGATTTTCGTTCAGGGCACGACGCGTCGAGCGTGGTGTAGCCTGTGCTACATGAGCGAGACGCAACAAAGTCATGGACGAAAAGCACCCGGTCCCAAGGGGTTGCGCCCGAAATACGCGCCTGCGGTGTTGCGCCGCTTGTCCGTACGGCGAGTACTGTGCTGCGCGACGCGCCTTGCAGCCACGCATTTCGGGCTGCAACGCGACTCGCGAGGGATTATGGGATAGGTTCTTTTGTAAACTGCGCTTTTTCGCCGGATTTTGCCTTGTCTCGCACTCGCCTGAGACTTTTTCAGCAGCCTGCTAATTCGGGTGCCGGATATGGTAGCCTTGCCGGTAATCGGTTAGAGGAGTCGTGTAATGCCTTCATTTGATGTGGTTTCGGAAGTGGATCTGCAGGAGGTCCGTAACGCGGTAGACCAGGCCAACCGTGAGGTGGGAACCCGGTTCGATTTCAAGGGGGTGGATGCGAAGTTCGAACTGAACGATGCGGAGATCCTGTTGCGCGGAGAGCAGGAGTTCCATTTGCAACAGATGATGGACATCCTGCGTCAGAAACTGGTCAAGCGGCAGGTGGATATCGGCAGCATGGAGATCAAGGATCCGGAGAGCAGCCTCAATGCCGCCCGACAGCGGGTGATCATACGGCAGGGTATCGATTCCGACACCGCCCGCAAGATCGTGAAAGAGATCAAGAACAGCAAGATCAAGGTCCAGGCGCAGATCCAGGGAGAGCAGGTGCGGGTGACCGGCAAGAAGCGGGACGACCTGCAGCAGGTGATCGCGTTGCTGCGCGCGGCGGAGTACGGCCTGCCGCTTCAATTCAACAATTTCCGGGATTGAAGTGATGCGATATGGCGTTTCTGCATGGCCGGTTCGCACCCTGATTGCCGGACTGTGCGTGGTAATGCTGATGGGTGGGGCTGGTTCGGCGTATGCGGACACGCCGTTGCGCGGCGCCGCCGGGGTGCGCCAGCGTATGAAGGAATTGGTTCCGGAAGTGAAGGTGGACGAGATCAAACCCACCCAGATTCCGGGTCTCTATGAGGTTCGGGTGGGTCCGCGAATCGTCTATGTGACCTCCGACGGCCGGTACATGATCCAGGGTTCTATCGTGGATCTGAAAACCCGCCGCAATCTGACCGGACCGCGCACCGACCGTGCGATCGCTCTGGCGCTGCAACAGATCGGTGAGGAAAATATGCTGCTGTATGGTGAGCCGGGGTTGCCCTACACGGTCACCGTTTTTACCGATATCGACAGCGGCTCCTGCCGGAAACTGCATAGTGAACTGGCGGAGTTCAACCGGCAGGGTATTCGGGTGCGGTATCTGCTGTTCCCGCGCGCCGGGGTGTCCAGTTCCTCTTACACCAAGGCGGTCTCGGTCTGGTGCGCTGCGGACCGGAAACGAGCCATGGACCGGGCACAAAAAGGGGAGTCGCTTCAGCCGCAAAACTGTTCCAATCCGATCTCCAGCCACATGATGTTGGGACAGATGGTCGGGGTCGCAAACACGCCTACCGTGGTATTGCCGGACGGCGAGTTACTGCCGGGCTATATTTCACCGGAAAAGTTGCGCCGGTATCTGGAGCAGCAGGGCATTGCGCGGCGCAAATGAGGTCGGTTTTAGGATTGTTTTTGGGTGCGCGGTCAGCTCCAGGCGCCCGGAGAGTGTGAAAACTGTGCACTCGGTTTCAAATTCAGAGAGTGTTTTCCAGATATGTTTGAACTCTGCGGCGGACAACCGATAGGGTAATATCATTAGTATTAGTATCGGCTGGCGGGACTGCGGCCGGGGTGATCCGGTATCTGCATGAGAATAAAACCGATGGATGTGGTCTGCCGCACCGACCGGGGATTGGTGCGGGAGCATAATGAGGACAGTTTGCTGGCCTTTCCAGAGGAAGGGCTGATGCTGGTGGCCGACGGTATGGGCGGTCACAATGCGGGAGAGGTGGCGAGTAGGTTGGCGGTGGAGACCGTCGCCGCAGAGGTGTTGCCGGATCTGCGTGGCACGGTACGGGCTATCGGTAAAGAGCGTCTGCGGCGGGCGGTAATGGCCGCCAACCGGGCGTTGTTCCGGGCGGTGGAGACCGAACCGGAGCTTGCCGGCATGGGCACCACGATCGTGGCGGTGTTGGTTCGGGACCACTGGCTGCATTTTGCCCATGTGGGCGATTCGCGGCTCTACCGCTTTCGGGGCGGCAGGCTGGTGCAGATGACGCAGGACCACTCAATGTTGCAGGAGCTGTTGAATCAAGGGATGTTCGCTTCCGTGGAAGAAGCGACGGAAGCCGGCGTGCCGACCTCCGTTCTGACCCGCGGATTGGGGATCGAGGAAGGCATGGAGGTGGATGTCGGCGCACTGCCGACCAAGGACGGGGATCTGTATCTGCTCTGTACCGACGGCCTCAGCGGTCTGATATCGGAAGAAGCGCTCGCTTCAGCAATGACGTCTGCGGCCGATACAGGGTTGGAGCGAACGGCTGATTTGCTGGTAGAAGCAGCGTTGGCGGAGGGGGGCAGCGACAATATCTCGCTGATCCTGTTGCAGATCCCCGGTGGTTAAAAGTGATTCATGCATGAGCAACGAATGGCTACCCTGGGAAGAGGTTCTGGCATGTCAAAATTGATTGTTCTCAAAGATGGTGCGGTTGTAAACGAGATCCAGCTCGGAGAAGGGAAATTGGTCATCGGCCGGGATCAAGACTGCGATGTGGCGCTGGGCGATACCTCCGTCAGCCGTCGGCATGCAACGGTGACGCATGTGTTCCACGAGTATTTCGTCGAGGATCTCGACAGCACCAACGGTACGTTGCTTAACGATCGGACGGTTACCAAGCACATCCTGAAAAACGGCGATGTGTTACGGATCGGAGAGATTGAACTGCGGTTCGAGGGCGATGAGCCTGCGGTCGAGAAAGACGATCCGGAGCGGACCACCGTCATCCGCCCACGCAAGGGAGCTCCGCCGCCTGCGGTTGCGCGGAAGGTGGTCCCGAAGATCGCCACTTTGCACTTTTTCCGCGGACCCCAGCGTGGGCGTTCCGAACAGATCAATCGATCGCTTTACACCATCGGCCAACCCGGAAGTGAAGTCGCGGTAATCGCCCGTCGCCCCCAGGGGTTTTTCCTGTTGCGCATCGGCAAGGAGTCTCATCCCAAGATCAACAGCAAGGAGGTCGAGGGTGGCAGCGGTGTGCAGCTGCATGAGGGGGATCTGGTAGAGGTCGGTGACAGCCTGGCGGAGATCCGGTTCGAGGCTTGATATTCGGGGATAGCCCCTATCCTTCGGTCCGGTAGGGTGAGGAACTTATCTCCTCTCGCTAAGACGCCGGGAACGCCAAGGGATCAATAGCGCTCAATTGTTTTGCGTGGGTCATTCCCGCGATTCATGAATGCCTCGCGAAAGTTCAGCGGTTATCCACTTGCTCCAGCCATCCATTCCGCTTTCTTGGCGTGCTTTGCGTCTTGGCGAGAATCTGAAGATTTGGTTTCGGAATGACTGCTCCGCAAAGTGGTTAACCGGTTACTCTTCGCTCGCCCTCTTTAGCCGATAGAGCGCCTCCAGCGCCTCCCGCGGAGTCAGCTCGTCCGGGTCGACCTCTTCCAACAGTTCCAATACTGCCCGTCCGTCCGGCGCCGTGGGTGTTTCGGAAAGGCCGAGCGATAGTTGATGGGCCTGTAGTTCGGTATGGCGCTGCGCCGAATCCTCCAACTCCCGCAACCGCTGCCGGGCAAGGTCGATGATCCGCCGGGGCACCCCCGCCAGGGAGGCTACCTGCAGGCCGTAGCTCTGGTTGGCAGGCCCCTCCTTCACGGCGTGCAGAAATACGATACTGTCGCCGTGCTCCACCGCATCCAGATGTACGTTGGCGATCCCCGGGAATTCCTCCGGCAGGGTGGTGAGCTCGAAATAGTGGGTGGCGAACAGGGTAAAGGCGCGGATGCGGGTGGCCAGCTCCACGCCACAGGCCCAGGCCAGCGACAGGCCGTCGAAGGTGCTGGTGCCGCGGCCGATCTCGTCCATCAGCACCAGACTGCGGTCGGTGGCGTTATGCAGGATGTTGGCGGTCTCCTGCATCTCCACCATGAAGGTGGAGCGGCCGCCGGCCAGATCGTCCGCCGCCCCGATCCGGGAGAAGATGCGGTCGAGGGGGCCGAGGCGGGCTGAGGCGGCGGGCACGAAACTGCCGGCGTAGGCCATCAGGGCAATGAGAGCGATCTGGCGCATGTAAGTGGATTTGCCCCCCATATTGGGGCCGGTGATGATCAGGATGCGGCGTTGGTCGTCCAGCTCCACTCCGTTGGCCACGAACGGCGCGTCGCTCACCTGCTCCACCACCGGATGGCGTCCGTCCCGGATGCGGATCCCCGGCTCCTCCGTCAGCTCCGGCGGGGTGAGCGTCAATCGTTCCGCCCGTTCCGCGAAGTTGGCGAGCACGTCCAGGGCGGACAGCGCCTCGGCGCACCGCTGCAGGACCGGGATGGAGGGTTGCAGACTCTCCAGCAGCGCCTCGTAGAGCGCCTTCTCCCGGGCCAGTGCCCGCTCCCGTGCCGACAGCACCTGGTCCTCGAACCGTTTCAGTTCCGGGGTGATGAAACGCTCGGCCCCTTTCAGGGTCTGGCGCCGGGTGTAATCCTCCGGCACCGTGTCGGACTGGCTGCGGCCGATCTCGATGTAGTAGCCGTGCACCCGGTTGTAGCTGACCTTGAGGTTGGCGATCCCGGTACGCTCCCGCTCCCGCGTCTCCAGGTCCAGCAGGAATTGGTCGGCGTTCTCGGAGAGGGTGCGCAGCTCGTCCAATTCGGCATCGTAGCCGGGCGCCAGCACCCCGCCGTCGCGGATCAGCATGGGCGGATTCTCGATGACCGCTTGTTGCAGCAGATTTACTACCTCGGGGTGAGTGCCCGCTTCCTCTCTCAACCGCTGCAGTAAAGGGGCATCCAGGTCTGCCGACTGTTGCTGCAACGCGGGCAGCCGGGCCAGCGAGTCGCGCAGAGTGGCGAGATCCCGCGGCCGGGCAGACTTCAGAGCCACCCGTCCCAGGATGCGCTCGATGTCCCCGATCCCCTGCAACTCTTCCCGCAGGTCGGGATGCGCCTGTTTCCCCAGCAGGTGGGCCACGGCGTCGTGCCGCTCCCGTACCCGCCGGATATCGCGCAGCGGACGGCCGAGCCAGCGCCGCAGCATGCGGCTGCCCATGGGGGTGGCGGTGCGGTCCAGGATGCCGGCCAGGGTGTATTGAGGATGATCGCCGAGGCTGTGCTCCAGCTCCAGGTTGCGGCGGGTGGCGGCGTCGATGATGATCGCCTCTTCCCGGCGTTCCACCGACAGGCCGCGCAGGTGCGGCAGGGCGCTGCGTTGGGTCTCTTCCAGGTATTGCAGCATGGCGCCCGCGGCGGTTACCGCCAGCGGTTGATCGTCGCAGCCGAAGCCGGAGAGATCGCGGGTACCGAACTGCCGGTTCAACAGTCGTTGCGCCCCCTCATGGTCGAAGTGCCAGATCGGTCGGCGGGTGGTTCCCGGTTGCCGCGGGATCCCTTTCGGCAGGGTGTAATCCTCCGCCAGCAGCAGTTCCGCCGGGCGCAGCCGTTCCAGTTCACCGGCCAGCGCTTCCGCCGATTCGAGTTGTTGGATCACGAACCGGCCGCCGCTCAGGTCCAGGGTGGCCAGACCGAATTTACCGTCCGTTTCCAGCAGCGCCGCCAGCAGGTTGTCCCGCCGCTCCTCCAGCAGCGCCTCATCGGTGACGGTGCCGGGGGTGACGATGCGCACCACCTTACGCTCCACCGGTCCCTTGCCCGGGGTGGGTTCCCCCATCTGTTCGCAGATGGCCACCGACTCCCCCTGTCGCACCAGCTTCGCCAGGTAGCTCTCCGCCGCGTGATAGGGGACTCCCGCCATCGGGATCGGCTGGCCCGCCGACTGGCCGCGCTTGGTGAGGGTGATATCCAGCAGCCGCGCCGCCTTCTCGGCGTCGCCATAGAACAGCTCGTAGAAATCCCCCATACGGTAGAACAGCAGCATCTCCGGATGCTGTGCCTTGATGCGCAGGTACTGCTGCATCATTGGTGTATGTTTGGAGCTATCGGCAGACATCTTTTTATGCTTTTAATCCGGCCTCAAAACGGGCTGCATAGATCGTAGAGACGTGGGTTTTCAGTTAAATGCGTAATGCTTCTCCACCGCCTCCAGTACCTTCCAGGTACAGGACATGCCGGCGGGGAAAGTAACCAGGTCGCCGCGCCCGAACTCCTGCGGTTCGCCGCCCTCCGGAGTGACGATCACCCGGCCGCGCAGGAAATAGCAGGTCTCCTCCCGGTCGTAGTGCCAGGGAAACTCCGACACCTCTTTTTGCCAGATGGGCCAGTCGAAGACCCCCAGAATCTCCAGTTTGGCCGGGGATGGGCGGTGTTCGTGGTGGATGGCGGTCATTTCGGTTTCCAGTCTGGTTTGCGAGAGGCACAGTCTAGCCGATTTGGATTGGGGCTGAGAAATGGTGGGGTTTGTTTTTTTCGGTTTCGGTAATTAGTTTCGCGGCCTACGGACTCATGTTCTGTTTCTTCATGTATTGGTAACCAATTTCGTGGCCGGCAGGCCACGAGCCTTTTCATTCTTTCAGTGAATCGGCCACGAGGTACTTTCTCTTGCTTGTCCAAGAGAAAGTACCCAAAGAGAAGGACACCCCGCGGCCCCGGCCTCCGGCTGCTCTGCGCTTCTCGTCTCCAACGGGGCTCTTCCGACGGGATGTCCCTATCCCGGCGGAAGAGGGCCGGCATCCCTGCCGGCCCCCTACCGTCGCTGGAGCCCCGGAAATTCCGAGACGCGCAGGGAACCCCGAAGGGGCAAGGATCGGGTGCCCTTTTCTTTCGCCTATTTCTTTTGGGCAAGCAAAAGAAATAGGCTCGCAGCCTGAGTAAAGAAGCTTGAAAAGAGAATCGAGGTGAATAGGCTGCGAAACTGATTGCCGAAATCATACTGAGTACAGTGAACAGGTAAAAGATAAAGAACTCGCTCCATTGCCCCCAACCGCTGAATTGACAATACTCCTAACCATGGACAAGCAACTACAAACACTGGCACAACAACTGGTTCACCGCCTCATCGAGCAAGGACTCAAAATGAGCGCGGCGGAGTCCTGCACCGGCGGTTGGATCGCCAAGTCGGTCACCGACATCGCCGGCAGCAGCGCCTGTTTTGACCGCGGCTTCGTAACCTACAGCAACGAAGCGAAGCAGGAACTGCTGGGGGTGACGGCGGAGACGCTGGATGCCCACGGCGCGGTGAGCGAGGCGACCGTGCGTGAGATGGCGCTGGGGGCGCTGGCCCACAGTCGCGCCGCGGTGACGGTGGCGGTGAGCGGCATCGCCGGTCCGGGGGGCGGCACCCCGGAAAAGCCGGTGGGAACGGTCTGGTTCGCCTGGGTCCGGGAGGGGGGTGCGGTCAATGCGCGTTGTGAGCGGTTCTCCGGTGACCGCGCGGCGGTCCGGCGGCAAGCGGTGGCGGTAGGGTTACAGGGGCTGTTGGATCTCGTTGGCTGAGCCGGGCATTCAAAAACTGTTTTTCGCAATCTGGCCGGACCAGGCGGTTCGGAACGGATTGTTGCGCATCGGCCGTGATCTGCCACCGCACGGCGGTCGCGTTTCTCATCCGGAAGACCTGCATCTGACGCTGGTATTTCTCGGTCCGGTGACGGCGGAGCAGTATCCCTGCGTGGTGCAGGCCGCCGGGACCATCCAGGGGATGCCGTTCGAACTGACCATCGACCGGGTGGGTTATTGGTCACGTCCCCGTATCCTGTGGTGCGCCCCCGCCGGAACCCCACAGCCGTTGCAAAATCTGGTGGCGGAGCTGCAACGGGAGTTACTGTCATGCGGGTTTCGACCGGAAAAGCGCCCTTACAGCCCCCATGTCACCCTGGCGCGCAAGTCGCAGCCGGTGGAGTTCCGCCTGTTGCCGGAGCCCCTACACTGGTCGGCGCGGGAGTTTGTGCTGGTGGCTTCGGAGTCGGGCGGGGAGCCGCCGCGTTATCGCATCCTGGAGCGCTGGCCGCTGGGCTGAATGGTATCGGCCATAGAGCTTCCGTTGCGCTTCCCGTACACTTGGGTCCCATCCTTGAAACCACTGTGAAATTAATGCTATTCAATCAGGCTCTGTCGCTGGCGTAGCGACTCAAACGTATTAAGAAACAGTCCATGCAACTACTTCCAGTCATCCTTTCCGGCGGTTCCGGAACCCGTCTCTGGCCCCTTTCGCGTGAGGCCTACCCGAAGCAGTTTCTGTCGCTAGGTGGCAGCAATACCATGCTGCAGGCCACCATTCGGCGTCTCGCGGGACTGGCCGAGGAGCATCCCCACTGCGAACTCGAGGTACTCGACCCACTGGTGGTTTGTAACGAGGAGCACCGGTTTTTGGTGGCCGAACAATTACGTGAGTTGGGGCAGCTGCACTCCGGGATTGTGCTGGAACCGGAAGGCCGCAACACCGCCCCTGCACTGACGCTGGCCGCGCTGCGTACGGGGATCGGGTATGTGAACGATCCCCTGTTGCTGGTGATGCCGGCCGATCATTTGATCGGCAACGAAAAGGTGTTTCGCTCGGTATTGGCGAAGGGCTGTGAGTTGGCGGCGGAGGGTCGTGTGGTGACCTTCGGCATAGTTCCCACCCGACCGGAAACTGGATACGGCTACCTTCGGAAGGGGGCTACCATCGCCGACCCGGAAGATGGGATCGCGTATCTTCTTGATTCGTTTACCGAGAAGCCGAATGCCGAAACAGCGCAGCAGTATCTGGCGGACGGCGCCTATCTCTGGAATTCCGGGATCTTTCTGATGCGCGCCTCCCGCTGGCTGGAGGTGATCGGGCGGTTGCAGCCGGCCATGTTGGAGGCTTGCAAGGAGGCGGTTAACGGCGGTCGGAACGACGGCGATTTCTTCCGGGTGGATGCCGGGGCGTTTCACAAGTGCCCCTCCGATTCCATCGATTATGCGGTGATGGAGCGGTTGGCGGCGGAAGGGGACGAGGCGGTGGTGCTGGCGTTGGACGCCGAGTGGTCGGACATCGGCGCCTGGTCGTCACTCTGGGAGATCAGGCCGCAGGACGCTGCCGGCAACGTCTGCGAGGGGGATGTGTTCGCCTTCGACAGCCACGACAATCTGCTGCTCTCCCAGGGCCGCATGGTGGCGGCGGTGGGAGTCAACCGTATGGTGATCGTCGAGACCCCGGATGCCCTGCTGGTCGCCGATCGGGAGCGGGTGCAGGAAGTCAAAGAGGTGATCAAATACCTCAAGGCGGAGCAGCGCGACGAATGCCGCTTCCACCAGCGGGTGCACCGCCCTTGGGGCGCCTTCGAGCCCATCGGCAAGGGGACGCGTTATCAGGTGAAACGTATCACCGTGAACCCCGGTTCCTCTCTCTCACTACAGATGCACCGCCATCGTGCGGAACACTGGATCGTGGTCAGCGGCACCGCCAAGGTCACTCGTGGCGACGAGATACTGCTGCTGGGTGAGAACGAATCCACCTACATCCCGCTGGGGGTGAGGCACCGTCTGGAAAACCCGGGCGATGTCCCGCTGGAACTCATTGAGGTGCAGTCCGGCAGCTATCTGGGAGAGGATGATATCGTGCGGTTTGAAGACGTCTATAACCGAACTTCCGACGATTGAGTCTTTCCGACGGGGGGGGACCGGCGAATGAAGGCTGCACACCACCCCCAATCCGCGGTAACATCCTGTGGCGAAAAGGATTCGCGACCCCATCGCTTGAGTCCGATCCTCCGACATTCACCAACCGAGCAGGAACCGAAAGCAATACAGTCATGACGAATCGTACGGAAAAAGTTGCTCTGATCACCGGTATTACCGGCCAGGATGGAGCATATTTGGCAGAGTTCCTATTGAAGAAGGGGTATATCGTCCACGGTATCAAGCGCCGCGCGTCTTCGTTCAATACCGATCGGATCGACCACCTTTACCAGGACCCGCACGCCCAGGGCCGTAATTTTATCCTGCACTACGGGGACCTTACCGACGCCACCAACCTCATTCGTATCATTCAGCAGGTGCAGCCGGACGAGATCTACAATCTCGCGGCGCAGAGCCATGTGGCGGTTTCCTTCGAGACCCCGGAGTACACCGCCAATGCCGATGCTCTCGGCACCCTGCGGCTGTTGGAGGCGATTCGGATTCTCGGTCTGGAAAAAAAGACCCGCTTCTATCAGGCCTCCACTTCCGAGTTGTACGGCAAGGTGCAGGAGACACCGCAGAGCGAAAAAACACCCTTTTATCCCCGCTCGCCCTACGCCGCCGCCAAGCTCTACAGTTACTGGATCACGGTCAACTACCGTGAGGCCTATGGTATCTACGCCTGTAACGGTATTTTGTTCAATCACGAATCCCCCATTCGCGGCGAGACCTTCGTGACCCGCAAGATTACGCGTGCGGTGGCGCGTATCAAACTGGGGCTGCAGGAGTGTGTTTATCTCGGCAACCTGGAATCGAAACGGGATTGGGGTCACGCCAGGGACTATGTGCAGGCCCAATGGTTGATGTTGCAGCAGGAGCAGCCGGAAGACTTTGTTATTGCCACCGGCCGTCAGCACTCGGTACGGGAGTTTGTCGAGGCCGCATTCTGCGAGATCGGAACCACACTCGAGTGGCGGGGAACCGGACTCGATGAGGAGGGAGTGGATACGGCCGACGGCAAGGTGCGTGTCAAGGTGGATCCACGCTACTTTCGTCCCACCGAGGTGGATACCTTGCTGGGTGATCCCTCCCGGGCCAAGAGCAAATTGGGCTGGGAAGCGAAGATTCCCCTGGAAGAGATGGTGGCGGAGATGGTGCGGGAGGATATCCGGACCGCGGAAAAGGACGAGCTCTGTATCCGAGAGGGTTATAAGGTATTCAACTATTTCGAATGATCCTCCGCATCCCGGTCGGTGCGCCATTCATACAGCAGGCAGGAGCATGATCAACGCCGTCAAAACAAGCGCAAAGGCCGTATCTGGGGCGGTGCTTCTCTTTCTCGTTTCTCTGTTGCTTTCCTGCAGCGGAGACCCCAAGACCGAACTGTTTCAGCAGGCGCTGGCGTACTACCAGGATGGGGATTACGTGCGCGCCCGGGTGGAATTCGGGAAGGTCCTGCAACTGGACCCCGAGGATGTGGAAACGCTGTTTTTCGCCGGGCGGCTGGAGGAGAGAGGACAGAACTGGCATGCCGCATATGCGCTGCTGCTGCGGGCGGCGGAACTGGCTCCCGACGATACCCGTATCCAACTTCATCTGGGACGGCTCTATGCCAGGATGAAGATGTGGGGGCAAGCCCGGGCGATGGCCGAGGCGGTGCTGAAGGTCAGTCCGGGTGATCCGGTGGCGACGTTTCTGAAAGAATTGGTTCAGGTGCGGCAAGCGGGTCAAATGCTGCCCGATGCGATGACGCAGCTCGCAGATAAAGTCGATCCTGAGGATCTCGAAGCGATCTTTTTGCTGTCCGGAATGTATGCGGACCTGGGTAAACTGGATCAGGCCGTTGCGCTAACCAAGCGAGGGGTGCAGGAAAACGCTGACGATATCGGCCTGCGTCTGTTGTCGGCGCGGCTGTATGAGGACAGCGGGGATACCGACGGGGCCGCAGAGGTGCTGGCGGAACTGGTGCGTCTGCATCCCGAGAGCGTTTCCGCGCGGGTCCGACTGGCGGCTTACCGTTACAATCGGGGGGATCAGGAGGCGACGGAGGAGCTGTTGCGTGCCGCGGTAGCGGAGATCCCGGAAAGCCTGGTGGCGAAAAGCGCTTTGGTTGAGTTTCTGGTCAAGGAGCGGCGCGAGGAGGATGCGGAGAGCGAACTCCTGGGGTTCCTTGCCAAACAGCCGGATTCCCTTGAACTCCAGCTCGAACTGGCCAGGTTCTATGTCGCTGTAGGAAAGCGGGATGAGGCCCGAAAGCTGTTTCAACAAATCTCTGAAAAAGATCCCGGGGGAAAATACGGCGCCAAAGCCGACGGCAAACGGGTATCGGTGCTGCTGTTGGAACAAGAGCAAGAAGAAGCGCTCGCTCTGTTGGATGCCATGCTGAAACGGAATCCCGTCGATCGGGAGGCGCTGTTGATTCGCGCCGCTGTCTTGCTGGCCGACAAGAAGATCGATCCGGCGATTCGCGATTTGGATGCGCTGCTGAAGGTTGCGCCGGGCGATGCGAGGGCCCATCGGCTCAAAACGCGCGCCCACTTGCTTAAACAGGAGTCGGCGCAGGCGCGGGAGAGCCTCGAAAACGCCATACTGGATCGTCCCCAGGAAGCGGTGGCCGAACTGCAGCTCGCCGAGGTTCTGCTCCAGATCGGAGGTGACGAGCAAGCGTTGCCGGTGCTGGAGATGATCCTCCGCTTTGCACCGGACCATATCGGAGCGCTACAGAGTATCGCGAAGATTCATATCGCTAAACAGCAATGGGAAGAAGCGCGGCCGTTGGTGCAACGACTGCAGGAAAACGACCCCGCGAATGCCGTGGGTTATTATTATGACGGGATCATTCTCCAGGGCGAAGGAAAATTTGAAGCGAGTATCCGGGTCTTCGAACAGGCGTTGGAGCGAGCGCCGGACGGTGTGGAGCCGCTGATCGCTCTCTCCCGCAGTCTGTTGGCGCTGGATCGAGCGCAAGAGGCGTTGGATCGGGTGCAACAAGTGGTAAACCGCAACCCGGAACATTTTCTGGCCTGGAATCTGCTGGGCGAGATACAGCTGCAACGTAAAGAGTACGAGGCGGCGGAAAAGGCCCTGCAGCAGGCACTGGCGGTCGCGCCGGAATGGTCGATCCCCTATCGCAATCTGATTCGCATTCGTCTGGAACAGCGGCGGCCGGAAGCGGCTCTTGCCATGGTGCGCGAGGGCTACGAAAAAACCGGCGATACGGTGTTGGGTCTGGAGTTGGCCGCATACTATGAGCGGCGTGGCGAATATGATCTGGCCGTGAAATTGTACGAGGAGCTGTTGTCCCGGAAACCGGACCTGCAGGTGGCTGCCAACAATCTTGCCATGTTGTTGGTGCGGGGAGAGGCGGGGCCGGATGCCCTTGATCGGGCATTGGCGTTGTCGCAGGGATTTGAAAACTCCGACAACCCGATTCTGCTGGATACCCTCGGTTGGGTCTACTTCAAACGCGGCGATCTGACCCATGCGGCCCCGGTGCTGCAACGGGCGCAGCTCGCGGCTCCGGAACTGCCGGAGATCAGCTACCATCTTGGAATGGTCTACTACCGGAACGGACGTAAGGAAGAGGCTCGCGTGCAACTGACCAAGGCGTTGGAACAAGAGCGGCCGTTCCTGGGGCGGGAGGAGGCGAGACAGGTGCTGGATTCGCTGGGAGCGAAATAGTATGGACCGGAAAACCGCACAAACCCTCGAGCCTGTCTATGTGGCGGGTCATCGTGGAATGGTGGGTGCGGCCATCGTGCGCAGTTTGGTGCGTTCAGGCCGGAAGGAGATCCTTACCCGCAGCCACTCCGAGCTGGATCTTACCGACCAGGCCATGGTGCGCAGCTTTCTCACGCAGGAACAGCCCGCCAGCGTCTTCCTGGCGGCGGCCCGGGTCGGCGGTATCCACGCCAACAACATCTACCCGGCGGAGTTCATCTATCAAAACCTCATGATCGAGGCGAACGTAATCGATGCCGCTTGGCGCGCCGGCGTTGAGCGGTTGCTGTTTCTTGGCAGCTCCTGTATCTATCCGCGCTTGGCGGAACAGCCCATGAGCGAGGCGGCCTTGTTGACCGGCGCCCTGGAGCCAACCAATGAACCCTATGCGGTCGCCAAGATCGCCGGCATCAAACTGTGCGAATCCTACAACCGGCAGTACGGTACTCACTACCGATCGGTGATGCCGACCAATTTGTACGGCCCCGGTGATAATTTTCACCTTGAGAACAGTCACGTCGTCCCGGCATTGATTCGCAAGTTTCACGAGGCGAAGGAAAGCGGTGATCCGGTGGTGACGGTATGGGGAAGCGGCAACGCCCGGCGTGAATTTCTGCATGTGGACGATATGGCGGACGCCTGCGTGTTTGTGATGGAACTCGAAGATACGGTCTACCAGGCGGCCACCGAGCCCATGCTGTCTCATATCAATGTCGGGACCGGTACCGACCTCACCATTCGCGAGCTGGCGGAACTGATCCGCGAAGTGGTGGGATTCACCGGCGAGATCGTCTTCGACTCCTCCAAACCCGACGGCGCCCCGCGCAAACTGCTGAACGTGGACCGCCTGAAGGGGTTGGGTTGGGAAGCGAAGATCGGACTGCGCGACGGGCTGGATGAGGTTTATCGCTGGTACCAGGGTTCGGAGTGGGTGACCGGCCATTCCCCCCGTTCCAATTCGGAGGTTCTGGGCACGTGAAAAGGATTATTCTCGCGGGTGGGTCCGGACCCCGTCTCTATCCGCTGTCGGTGGACGATCAGAACCGGGCGGCGGATCTGATTTTGCGCGACGGCAACGCGGCTTTGTTCCGGCCGATACTTTTGCCGGCGGCATTCGTAAAACTCTGGAGTGGTGTCCGAGGCGGGGCTGAACCGACCTGATCCCGAAGACGGTTTTCCCGGTGTCCGGATTTACGCTCAAAGACAAAATGCAAAGAGTTCATTTTCTGCATATCGGAAAAACCGGAGGCAGCGCAATCAAGTCCGCACTCGATGAATTTCGCGAGTCGCCCGAGTACTCTCTTATACTGCATGGCCACGGAATCACACTGCAAGACATTCCAAACGGGGATTCGGTGGTTTTCTTCTTGCGGGACCCCATATCAAGATTTATAAGCGGTTTCTATAGTCGACAAAGAAAGGGGGAGCCGCGATATTCCATAAAGTGGAGACCGATAGAAGAGGAAATCTTCCGGCATTTTTCTACCCCGAATGAAATCGCCGTTTCCCTGGCGGATGAGCAGTCAAACGGCCATGCGTTGGCCGTGGCGGCCTTGAAGAGCGTGAACCATTTCAAATCGTACAGTAAATGGTATATAGATTTTAATTATTTCAGGTCGCGAGCGGACGACATCCTGTTTGTTGGATTTCAAGAGTCGCTGGACGCGGACTTTGCCCAACTGAAGCGCATTTTAAAAATACCACGGGATGTTGATCTTCCCACGGATGACATAACCGCACATAGAAATCCGAGAGATATAAATAAATTTATTGAAGAGAAAGGGGTTGCCGCATTACAGGAATGGTATTCGGAAGACTATCGGTTTATATCTCTTTGTAAAGAGATTATGTCGAACAGAGCGGTTTCATATGATCCGTGAAAAGAGTTGTTTCCGCATGTTCCCGTTTTTCTCCCGGCGATTCCCGGTGCTGCGCCGTAACGCGGTTGAGGGTGGAATAAGAAAAGCCCCGCCGGCTTCCGTGCCGGCGGGGGTGTGCCGGATCTATGGGACGGGGTCCTTCCCTCTATCGCATCCTTGCGCCCGATGACCGCTTCCTTGGCAATGCCCATGTGTGAATGGGCGTTCGCAGTATCTTTGTTGTGCAAAGTGACAGGAAGAAAGGATTGCTTAACTGCTTGTAGGAGAAGTCCGAAGCGTTTATGGAATATATCTCAAAACAGATCTCCTTCTTCCGGAATGCGCAATGCCTTGTTTGCGGGAAGAGTCCCCGATTTTGAGACGGGCTTCCGGGAGATGTTTAGCGGGTTTTCTGATTTTTCCCCGAGATGCTCCGGATGGGATTCGTGAATTCGACATAGACTCGCTCAGGCGGGATTTCGAGTTCTTCTTCGATGAAGCCGCAGAGGCGGGTGGAGAATTCCGCGGCCTGGTCGTCGGGCGGGTCGATGCTTTTCAGTTCCAGGTAAGCAAGCGGCAGGGTATCCCCCGCAAACACCATCTCGTGGTTGGTCTCCAGCACCACCATGACCTCGCGTTCCGGCTTGCCCAACATCCTGGCGACCATCTTGGATGCCGTTTTCAGGAGCTGAATTCGACGTGCGGGGGTGAAGTCGATATTGACCTGAATCTTCAGCAGTGGCACAGAAAATTCTACCCCTTGCTAGTCGCAGTATTCTTGAACCTTGGCGCGCGCATCGTCCAGCATCGCCTGCCGTTCTTCATCATTGATGGGTTTATACTCTCCTGAAGCGGTGCGCACCAATCGGGGGGGGTGACCCTCCAGCCGTTCCAGGGTCTGGCGGGCGGTCTCGCAGTTCTTGCGCCGGATCTCGTCCTGCTCAGTCTGCTTCTGCTTATCCTCCTGCTCCAACTCCCGATCCTCGCGGGCGTCTTCCAGTTTCAGGCGCTGTTTGTTGAGCTGTTGCCAAGCCTCGTCCGAGGGGGTGGCCGGGGGCGGTGGCGGCTTGATCACCGTGGCCTCTCCCTCGGGAGGGGGCGACTGGGAGTAGACGGTGACGCCGTTCTCGTCCACCCAGCGGTAGGTTTTGCCGAAAGAGGGAGCGACCCAGCAAACGGCGATCAGAGAGAGGATGAGGACGAGGTTTCTAAGCATCATTCGTTCTGGTTTGCTGAGGGGTCTCTGGATACGGAGTTTGTAAAGAATATGGGCCAGCGGGCGGTTATGGCAAGGGGTAGCGGAGAGGAGTATGACCCAGGTGGCGGAACCGCAGAGAATCCCCGAATGTTTGCGGGGGGAAAACCGGCCTCTCACCGCCGGATCTCCTTGACCTCTCCCGGCAATATTAGTAGTTTAGCTATCTTCTATGTTTTTCCTAATTGATTGCCCCGGTGGCGGTTTTTGGCGCGATTCCCGGGTGTATTGGAGGCTGCGGACGTGGAGCTGAATGGTTCCGAAATCCTCATTCAGTGTCTGAAAGAGGAGGGCGTGGAATATGTGTTCGGGTACCCGGGTGGGGCCGTTCTGCATATCTATGACGCATTATTCAAACAGGACGATGTGAAGCATGTGCTGGTACGTCACGAGCAGGGCGCCACCCATGCGGCGGACGGTTATGCCCGTTCCACCGGTCGTCCCGGCGTCGCCCTGGTAACCTCCGGCCCCGGCGCCACCAATGCCGTTACCGGTATCGCAACCGCCTACATGGACTCCATTCCGATGGTGGTGATCACCGGCCAGGTGCCCACCCCTTTCATCGGCAGCGACGCCTTTCAGGAGGTGGACACCGTCGGCATCACCCGTCCCTGCGTGAAGCACAACTTCCTGGTGAAGGATGTGCATGATATCGCCGAGACCATGCGTAAGGCGTTCTATATCGCCACCTCCGGCCGGCCCGGCCCGGTGGTGGTGGATATCCCCAAGGACGTGGTCGATCCCAACGTCAAGATCCCCTTCGCGTATCCGAAGAAGATCGCCATGCGCTCCTACAACCCGGTGACCAAGGGGCATCTGGGACAGATTCGCAAGGCGCTCGATCTGATCCTCGCCGCCGAGCGTCCGGTGTTCTATACCGGGGGCGGAGTGGTGATCGGCGATGCCTCGAAGTATCTCACCGAGATCGTGCAGGCACTGGGTTACCCCATCACCAATACGCTGATGGGGCTGGGAGCCTTTCCGTCCAGTGATCGCCAGTTTCTCGGGATGCTCGGCATGCACGGCACCTACGAGGCCAATATGGCGATGCACGATGCGGATGTGCTGATCGCCATCGGCGCCCGTTTCGATGACCGGGTGACCGGTCACGTGGCCCACTTCTGCCCGAACGCCAAGATCATCCATATCGACATCGATCCTTCCTCCATCAGCAAAAACGTGCGGGTGGATGTCCCGATCGTGGGGCCGGTGAAGTCGGTGTTGAAGGAGATGCTCGGCCTGCTCAAGGAGGAGAGCCGCAAGCCCGACAAGCAGGCGCTACAGGCATGGTGGGACCAGATCGAGCTGTGGCGCAAGCGCAATTGCCTGAAGTATGACCGCGGCAGCCAGTTGATCCAGCCGCAGTTCGCGGTGGAGACGCTGTGGCAGGTGACCAAGGGCGACGCCTACGTCTGTTCCGACGTGGGCCAGCACCAGATGTTTACCGCCCAGTTCTACGGCTTCGACAAACCGCGTCGCTGGATCAACTCCGGCGGCCTGGGCACCATGGGCTTCGGTCTGCCGGCCGCGGTCGGTGTGAAGATGGCGCACCGGGACGCGGATGTGGCGCTGGTGACCGGGGAGGCCAGTATTCAGATGTGTATCCAGGAGCTCGCCACCTGCAAGCAGCACGATCTGCCGATCAAGATCATCCTGCTCAACAACGGATACATGGGCATGGTGCGTCAGTGGCAGGAGTTTTTCTACGAGAGCCGCTACTCCCACTCCTATGTGGAAGCGCTGCCCGATTTCGTCAAACTGGCGGAGAGCTACGGTCACGTGGGTATGCAGGTCAAGAAGCCGGAGGATCTGGAGGCGGCCATGCGGGAGGCGTTCTCCATGAAAGACCGGTTGGTCTTTATGGATGTCCTGGTGGATCCCACCGCGAACGTCTATCCGATGATTGAGGCGGGCAAGGGTCATCACGAGATGTATCTTTCCCCCACGAGCGAGCTGGTGTGACCATGAGACACATTATTGCGATTCTGGTGGAAAACGAGTCCGGGGCATTGTCCCGGATGGTGGGGTTGTTCTCCGCCCGCGGGTACAATATCGAATCCCTGTCGGTGGCGCCCACGGAGGATCCGTCGCTCTCCCGTATGACGCTGGTAACCCGCGGCAGCGAGGAGATCATCGAGCAGATCACCAAGCAGTTGAACAAGCTGGTGGAGGTGGTCAAGCTGTTGGATCTCTCTGATGGCTCCCACATCGAACGCGAGCTGATGCTGATCAAGGTGCGGGCGGAAGGAATTCAGCGGGAGGAGATGAAACGGCTGGTGGATATCTTCCGCGGCCGGATCATCGACGTGACCGACGTCAGCTATATCGTCGAGATGACCGGCGATTCGGACAAGCTGGACGCCTTCATCCGCTCTGTCCCGGCGGGGCAGATCGTGGAGGTGGTGCGGGGCGGCCCCTCGGGGATCGCACGGGGTTCCAAGGGGTTGACTCTGTAGACCGGTCAGGGTTTGCGGGAGAATTCATTAATCTCTCGCCAAGACGCCAAGAGCGCAAAGAACACAATTGATTGTAGGGTTGCTCGTATCGACAGTCAGCATACGTGAGTGAGTAATCGCTGTTTTTCGGTTCCGATAAAACAGCATCAAAACTTGGCGTGCTTTGCGTCTTTGCGAGAAATCTTCAGGCTGAAAACAGTTACGAAAAAATAAAGGAAAGTACTCCATGTCTCTGAACATCTATTACGACAAAGACGCCGACCTCTCCCTGATCCGGGGCAAGAAGGTCGCCATCATCGGCTACGGTTCGCAGGGCCATGCCCATGCCAACAACCTGAAGGATTCCGGTGTCGACGTCACGGTGGGTCTGCGCACCGGTTCCGGTTCCGCCCGCAAGGCGGAGAATGCCGGGTTGACCGTGAAGTCGGTGGAGGAGGCGGTGCGGGGTGCGGATCTGGTCATGATCCTGACCCCGGACGAGTTCCAGTCCGTCCTCTATCGGACCGAGATCGAACCCAACATCAAACAGGGCGCCGCGCTGGCGTTCGCCCATGGCTTCGCCATCCATTACAACCAGATCGTGCCGCGCGAAGACCTGGACGTGATCATGATCGCCCCCAAGGCGCCCGGCCATACCGTGCGCAGCGAGTTCGAGCGGGGCGGCGGGATCCCGGACCTGATCGCGGTGTTCCAGGATGCCTCCGGCAACGCCAAGGAGCTGGCCCTGTCCTATGCTTCGGCGATCGGCGGCGGCCGGACCGGCATCATCGAGACCAGCTTCAAAGACGAGACCGAAACCGATCTGTTCGGCGAACAGACGGTGCTGTGCGGCGGTTGTGTGGAACTGGTCAAGGCCGGTTTCGAGACCCTGGTGGAGGCCGGTTATGCGCCGGAGATGGCCTACTTCGAGTGTCTGCATGAGTTGAAACTGATCGTGGACCTGATGTACGAGGGCGGCATCGCCAATATGAACTACTCCATCTCCAACAACGCGGAGTACGGCGAGTATGTCACCGGCCCGAAGGTGATCAACGAGGAATCCCGCTGGGCCATGAAGGAGGCGCTGCACCGGATTCAGACCGGCGAGTACGCCAAGAAATTTATCCTGGAAGGGCAGACCGGCTATCCGGAGATGACCGCCTATCGGCGTCTGAATGCCGCACATCCCATCGAACAGACGGGTGAGAGGCTGCGGGCGATGATGCCTTGGATCAAGAAGATCATCGACAAGTCCAAGAACTGATCTCGCGTTAGATCAAACAAAACCGCCGGCACATGCCGGCGGTTTTGGTTTGGGGTTCCAGGGCTGGGCGATTTTTCCGGGTTCTGGTAATTAATTTCGCGGCCGGTCTGCAATTGTCCTGATTTTCCCAGATTCTGGTAACTAGTTTCGCAGCCTATTAACCCAGATATCTTTTTCGCCATCCTTTGCTCAGGCTGCGAGTAACTTTCTTTTGCTTGTCCAAAAGAAAGTTACCAAAGAAAAAGACACCCCGCGGCCCCGCCTTTCGGGTTCTCTGCGCTTCTCGTCTCCAGCGGGGCTCTTCCGACGGGATATCCCTATCCCGGCGGAAGAGGGCCGGCTTGCTGCGCTCCGCAGTCCCGCTTCGCTTGCAAGTCCAGGGTACGCCATCCCTGGCGTACCCGTTCGAGCAGCTTCCTTGATTCACTGAATCAAGGGTCTGCTCTCACCCCTGCTGGCCCCCTACGGGCTATTCCCGCCTGCGCCTGCGATGCTCGACGGGGCCGAAGGGGTTTTAGGGTGCAACACCCAAGTTCCCCGCATCTTTTGCTTTCCGCGAAACTGAAAAGAGCACCCCCAACCCGTTGACGCAGCCGAGCACCGCAGGGGTTTCCGGATCAGGCCCGCAGGGGCGCCGCATGGACGCGGCGCCTCCAGCGCGGGCGAGGGACCGCCCGTCGCTGGAGCCCCGGAAATTCCGAGGCGCGCAGGGAACCCCGCAGGGGCAAGGAACCGGGTGCCCTTTTCTTTCGCCCCTTTCTTTTGGGCAAGCAAAAGAAAGGGGCTTGCAGCCTGAGCAAAGAAGTTAGAAAAGAAAATCGATGGAGCTGGGCTGCGAAATTAATTACCGCTATCCGAAAAAGCAGACTAGCCGCGAAACGAATCACCAGGCAATCCAAATCGTTTGCATGCGTCTGGGGGAAATCTTCTCTATAATTCGGGCACGGATTTGGAAAGGGGTGACCGGCATGCCGGATACGTTGCAAAACATCAAGCGCAAGCGCGGAATCTACCTGCTGCCCAACCTGTTCACCACTGCCGCCCTGTTCGGCGGGTTCTACGCGGTATTGGCGGGGGTCAACGGCAGCTTCGAGCAGGCGGCGATCGCGATCTTTCTGGCCATGCTGATGGACGGGCTGGACGGGCGGGTGGCCCGAATGACCAACAGCCAGAGCGCCTTCGGCGCCGAGTATGACAGTCTCTCCGACATGGTGGCCTTCGGTCTGGCGCCGTCGTTGGTGATGTACTCCTGGTCGCTGCACAATCTCGGCAAGCTGGGTTGGCTGGCCGCCTTCATCTACACGGCGGGCACCGCCTTGCGCCTGGCCCGTTTCAATACCCAGATCAAGAGCGCCGACAAGCGCTATTTCCAGGGTCTCCCGAGCCCGGCGGCGGCCGCCATCATGGCCGGTAGTGTCTGGGTGGCGCAGCGGGCCGAGGTGTCGGGGGGGGATGGCATCGCCTGGCTGGCTTGCCTGCTGACGGTGATCGTGGGGCTGCTGATGGTGAGCAATGTCCGCTACCACAGCTTCAAGGAGTTCGATATCCGGGGAAAAGTCCCGTTTATCTCCCTGGTGGTCATGATGCTGGGTTTTGCGGTATTGCTCTGGCATCCGCCGCTGATCCTGTTTCTGATTTTCCTCTCCTACGCCGTGTCGGGTCCGGTGCTGACGCTCGTTCAGTTACGCCGGCGGCGGGCGAAACGACAGCAACAGGGGGGGGAGGACGAACCGGAGGGAGAAGGTTAGCGGCCTGCTTGGCAAACCGGAGGGGCTGGGTTAGACTCCAAAGTATCTGTTTGAGATCGATTCGGCATGAAGGTATTTGGCGCACACCATCAAATTGAGTCTGCCCGTTCCCGCGGGACGGCCCGCGTGCGCCCTTCCCACACCTCTCTTCTCCTGCCGCTGCTGCGACTGCTGCCCTGAGGGGCAGACTACCGAATATGCCCTGGCGAGGGCTCGCAGCACGCACCAACATGATTTTCAAAGCCTTATTTTGGCATCGTCCGGATCAATTATTTCCGGGTGATGTTGGAGCAGAGTTATGAAACAACCAGATAGATTGATTATTTTCGACACCACCCTCCGGGACGGGGAGCAGTCCCCCGGCGCCTCCATGACCAAGGAAGAAAAGATCCGGATCGCCAAGGCGCTGGAACGCATGCGGGTGGACGTGATCGAGGCGGGCTTCCCCATCGCCAGCGTCGGCGATTTCGAGGCGGTTCAGGCGGTGGCCAACATCATCAAGGAGAGTACCGTCTGCGGTCTCGCCCGCGCCCTGGACAAGGATATCGATCGCGCCGGGGAGGCGCTGAAGGGCGCCGCCTCCGCCCGCATTCACACCTTTATCGCCACCTCGCCGATCCACATGGAGCGCAAGCTCCGGATGACCCCGGATCAGGTGGTGGAGCAGGCGGTGCGTTCGGTGAAACGGGCGTTGCAGTACACCGATAATGTGGAGTTCTCGGCCGAGGACGCCGGGCGTTCGGAGATCGATTTTCTCTGTCGCATCGTAGAGGCGGTGATCGAGGCCGGCGCCACCACCATCAACATCCCGGACACGGTGGGCTACAACCTGCCGCATCAGTTCGGGGAGACCCTCCGCAGCCTGATCGAACGGGTGCCCAACTCCGACCGGGCGATCTTCTCGGTGCATTGCCACGACGACCTCGGGTTGGCTACCGCCAACTCCCTCTCGGCGGTGCTGAACGGCGCCCGCCAGGTGGAGTGCACCATCAACGGCCTCGGGGAGCGGGCGGGCAACGCCTCGCTGGAGGAGGTGGTGATGACGGTGCGCACCCGGCGCGATATCTTCAGTTGCGACAGCGGACTGGACACCACCCAGATCGTCACCTGCTCGCGCCTGGTCTCCAACATTACCGGCTTTCCGGTACAGCCCAACAAGGCGGTGGTGGGTGCCAACGCCTTCGCGCACGAATCCGGCATCCATCAGGATGGGGTGCTCAAGCACCGCGAGACCTACGAGATCATGCGGGCCGAGGACGTGGGCTGGACCCAGAACCGCATGGTGCTGGGCAAACACTCCGGCCGCAACGCCTTCCGCGCCCGGTTGCAGGAGTTGGGGATCGAGTTCGAGTCGGAGGAGGAGTTGAACGACGCCTTCAGCCGGTTCAAGGATCTCGCCGACAAGAAGCACGAGATCTTCGACGAGGATCTCCAGGCCCTGGTGACCGACGTGGCGCTCAGCAGCGAGAACGAGCGGGTGAAGCTGATCTCGTTGCGGGCCTGTTCCGAGAGCGGCGAGATTCCGGAGGCCAAGGTGGTCCTCTCGGTGGACGGCAAGGAGGTATCCGGTTCCGCCAGCGGCAGCGGTCCGGTGGACGCCTCGCTGCGAGCCATCGAGTCCATCATCGACAGCGGCACCCAGATGCAGCTCTATTCGGTGAACGCCATCACCGGCGGCACCGATGCCCAGGGCGAGGTCACGGTGCGGCTGGAGAAGGGCGGCCGGATCGTCAACGGCCAGGGTGCGGATACCGATATCGTGATCGCCTCGGCCAAGGCGTATATCAACGCCTGCAATAAGATTCTGCAGCGGCCGCCCAAAGCCCACCCGCAACAGGGCGATGTCTGATCGAGTATGGAGTCCGGCGCGATGTAAATTCCATTGCGGAGGGGATCGCTGCAACATCCGGATTGCTCTATTGTGGGAGCCCGGTCCTCCGGGCGATTGAACAGGCCGATATTTCGCCCAGTGGCCTGGGCTCCTACAGGGTCCCCCTACCGGACCCACTCCGGCACAGGCTCTGCGCCGGGATGACAAAAGTGACATCAATGAGGGCTTCCTTAGCGTGTGCGGTGTGTGAAGTGAGGAGAAGGTGGAAGAGCAACTGAGACGGCAATATCTGGAGGCGATGGGAATCCAGGCGTGGGTGCGGCGCGGCCCCGCCGGGGAGGCCGCGGTTGTGCCGGAGGTCGAGGCGCAGCCGGCTTCCGCGACGCCGAAAATTGCTGCAGTTGCAGACTTTTCAGCGATGACCGATCTGCAGTCGCCGGCAAAACGGCCGGAGAGCTGCGGCCCGGAGACGTTAGGAGATGTGGCGTCGCTCGGTTGGGAAGAGCTGCAGGCCCGGGTGGCGGGTTGTACCGCCTGCCCGCTGCACACCACCCGCACCCAGACGGTGTTCGGCGTGGGAAACCGGGAGGCCGAGCTGATGGTGATCGGAGAGGCGCCCGGGGCCGACGAGGACCGCCAGGGGGAACCCTTCGTGGGGCGTGCCGGGCAGTTGCTGAACGCCATGCTGCAGGCGATCGGTCTGCAGCGGGAGGCGGTCTATATCGCCAACATCCTCAAATGCCGCCCCCCCGGGAACCGCGATCCGCTGCCGGAAGAGGTGGCGCACTGCGAGCCGTTCCTGTTGCGCCAGATCGAGCTGGTCCGCCCCCGGGTGATCCTGGCGGTGGGCCGGGTGTCGGCCCAGAATCTACTGCATACCGCCGAGACGGTGGGCAAGCTGCGCGGTCGCACCCATCGGTTGGGGGAGGCCGGGATTCCGGTGGTGGTCACCTATCATCCCGCCTATCTGCTGCGTTCTCCGGATCAGAAGGGCAAGGCGTGGCAGGATCTGCTGACGGTGATAGGTATCTTGAAAAGGGCCGGAAATTAGGACATACGGGCTTATTCTCAATTGCTCGTACTTTACAGAGTTCCGGTATGGAACGCAGAGTACGCAAAACCGCAAAGGACGCAGAGAATATCTTCGATTGCATTCATGCTTGGGTGAAACTTTGCGCCCTCTGCGTCTTAGCGTTCTTTGCGTTTGATCTCCATACCCATAGGTGGCGGCGTGCCCAGGTTTTGTGAGTTTTTGGAAGGTGGGTTTTCGTGAACGCAATTCTGAAAGATCCTCTGTTGCAGATCCGTTCCATGACCGAAGCGGACCTGGCCTCCGTCATGGAGGTGGAGATGCGCGCCTTCCCGCATCACTGGAGCGAGGGTAATTTCCGCGACTGCCTGCGTGCCGGTTACGAGTGCCGGGTCCTGGTCCGGGAGGAGCAGATCCTCGGCTACGGCGTATTGTCGCTGGTGGTGGACGAGGCCCACATCCTGACACTCTGTATCGATCCCGGACTTCAGGGAAAAGGGTTGGGGCGGCGTTTGCTGGAACGGTTGCTCAACCTGGCGAAACAGCGCCATGCCGATACCGCCTTTTTGGAGGTGCGGGCCTCGAACCGGGTGGCGCTGGGCCTCTATCGGGCGGTGGGTTTCAACGAGGTGGGTGTCCGGCGGGGCTACTATCCGGCGGACGGCGGGCGGGAAGACGCCGTCGTCCTGGCCCTCACTCTGTAGGGGTCCGGCCGGTTCCTGTATAATCGCCGCCTTTTGCGGCATCCCGATTTCCCCATGTCTGAACTGCTTGAACAACTGAAACGCCGGCGGACCTTCGCCATCATCTCCCATCCGGACGCGGGTAAGACCACCCTGACCGAGAAGTTGCTGCTGTTCGGCGGGGCGATCCAGATGGCGGGTACGGTGAAGGGACGCAAGGCGGCGCGGCACGCCACCTCCGACTGGATGGAGTTGGAAAAGGAGCGCGGCATCTCGGTCACCTCCTCGGTGATGCAGTTCCCGTACGGCGACGCCATCGTCAATCTGCTGGACACCCCCGGCCACGAAGATTTCTCCGAAGACACCTACCGGACCCTCACCGCCGTGGACTCGGCGTTGATGGTGATCGATGTGGCCAAGGGTGTGGAAGCGCGCACCATCAAGCTGATGGAGGTGTGCCGTCTGCGCGACACCCCGATCCTGACCTTCATCAACAAGCTGGACCGGGAGGGGCGCGACCCGATGGAGATCATCGACGAGGTGGAACAGGTGCTGAAGATCCGTTGCGCCCCGATCACCTGGCCGATCGGCATGGGCAAGCGGTTCAAGGGGGTGTTCGACCTGCGCTCCAACACCACCCACCTTTTCTCCGCCACCCACGGCGGCAAGATCCAGAGCGGCGAGGTGATCGCGGGGCTGGAGAACCCGCGGCTGGACGAGGTGCTCGGCGACCAGGCGCAGGAACTGCGCGACGAGATCGAACTGGTGCGCGGCGCCAGCCACGAGCTGGATCTCGAGGCCTACCGCAAAGGGGACCTGACGCCGGTGTTTTTCGGTTCCGCCATCAATAACTTCGGGGTCAAGGAGCTGTTGGACGCCTTCGTGTCTTATGCCCCCGCTCCCCGTCCGCGGGAGTGCAGGCAACGGCTGGTGGAACCCTCTGAGGAACGCTTCAGCGGTTTCGTGTTCAAGATCCAGGCGAACATGGACCCGGCGCACCGGGACCGCATCGCCTTTCTACGGGTCTGCTCCGGCAGTTATAAGAAAGGAATGAAGATGCGCCATGTGCGCCTCGGCAAGACGGTGCAGATCAGCAACGCCATCACCTTCCAGGCCGACGAACGCAAGCATGTGGAGGAGGCGTGGCCGGGGGACATCATCGGCCTGCACAACCACGGCACCATCCAGATCGGCGACACCTTCACGGAAGGGGAGGAGCTGAAGTACGAGGGCATCCCCTACTTCGCACCCGAGCTGTTCCGGCGCGTGGTGTTGAAGGACCCGCTGCGTATGAAAGCGCTGCAGAAAGGGGTGGTGCAGTTGTGCGAAGAGGGGGCGACCCAGGTGTTCCGCCCCCTGCGCAACAACGACCTCATCCTCGGTGCGGTGGGGGTGTTGCAGTTCGATGTGGCCGCCTTCCGACTCAAGGACGAGTACGGCGTGGAGGCGGTGGTGGAACCGATCAACGTGGCCACCGCGCGCTGGGTGCGGTGCGACGATGCCAAGATGCTGGAACAGTTCAAGGTCAAGGCCCACGACAATCTGGCCATCGACGGCGACGAGCAACTGGTCTATCTCGCCCCTACCCGGGTGAATCTCGACCTGACCCAGGAACGGTGGCCTGAGGTTCGATTCCTGGCGACGCGGGAACTTTGACCGCAGCGCCTTTTCGCACCGGGGTTACGAAAGTACCTTCCGGTAATTTTCGTACATGGGATTTCCTTCCGGAAAATATTCGAGCAACACCGCCAGGTAGCGGTCGAACGGGTTTTGAATCCGGGCGATCTGTTTCTTTTTTTCTACCGGCAGATCATAGCTGTTGAACCGGGTCGAGAAAGGCACCGGGTAGTCGGTGCCGAACAGGATCTTGTGGTGTACGTCGGTCTGGGCCGCCAGGTGGCGCAGGGCACGGGCACGCAGGGGCGCCAGGATGGCGGAGATGTCGGCATACAGGTTGTCGTGCCGTTGCAGTTTTTCCAGCATGCGGAAATAGTCGTCGTCGAAATAGCGCGGCTGTTTCGACAGGTTGCGCCAGAAACGGAATTTGTAGTTGATGCGTCCCAACCCCATGTGGGCGGCGATCACGGTAACGCCGCATTTCAGGGGCAGATCGAGCATCCCGATGCGCTCGTATCTGGCATCCGAATCGATGGTGTATTCGCTGCCGATATGAACCACCAACGGCAGTCCGTGGGAGACCAGCTTTTCATAATACGGGATGAATCGTTCGTCATTGAGATCCACGGCCCAGTAGTTCTGCAGAAACTTGGCGCCGCGACAACCTCTCTCTACATACTCGTCGATCAGGTCCAGGGCGTTGTGCCGTCGCGGATTGATCGAGAAGAAGGGGATGAACGCATCCGGGTAGCGTTGGTTCACTGCGAGCGTATCTTCGGTGGTGGCGCACACGGTCCGGTCCCGGTCGATCTCACGACCCTGTTCGTCAAGACGGCTGTCGACACCGAACAGACAGACGCGTTCAACGTAGCTCGATTCACGGATTGAGCTTGCCAGGGAGGTTACATAGGTCTCGAAGGGATTGCTCATCAGGGCCGCCGGTTCGACTCCCAGTCCCTGGGCGAAGAAGCGAATGGTGATCTTGTCGAACAGCCGGTCGAAGCGAACCTCCGGATTCATCAGGTGGGTATGGGTATCGATGGTCTTCATGCGTTTGCTCCTTGCAGGGCCATCTCGCGGGCGCGTTTGTAATCGCTCTTGCCGCTTCCGAGTTTGGGGATGGCGTCCACCGGTATGATCTCGGCGGGACGCATCAGAGGAATGAGCCCCGATTGCTCGATCCGCTGTCGGAGTTCGTCGAGCAGGATTTCTCCGGCGACCAACAGGGCCACTTTCTCCCCCTTCTTGCCGTCGGGCACGGCGGTGGTGAGGATCTCCACCTCTTCCGGCAGCAGTTTACCGATCGCTTCTTCGATGGCGCCGAGGCTGATCATCTCGCCGCCGATCTTGGCGAAACGGGAGTAGCGGTCGACGATGGTAAGAAAGCCGTCCGCATCCAGGTGACCTTTGTCTCCGGTCTTGTACCAGCGCTTACCGTCCAATTCAACGATCACCTCCGCGGTCTTCTGGGGATCGTCGAGATAGCCCAGCATCACCTGGGTGCCGCCGATCAGGATCAAACCGTCCTCGCCGGCCGGCAGGGTCTCCAGACTCTCCGGGTCGACGATCCGGAAACTGCTGCCCGGCAACGGCATCCCGACCGTACCGGGCCGTCCTCCCTCCTGTACCTGCCAATCCCGCGGATCGATGCGGTCGGGGATATTCACGCTGGCCACCGGCGTGGTCTCGGTGGTGCCGTAGCCTTCGTAGATCTCCTTGTTGAACTTCAATTTGAAGTTGTCGCGCACCTCGGGGCTGAGCCGTTCGGCGCCCGCCACTACCACCCGTAGCGAGGCCAGCATCAGGGGATGGATGCGGCGGTTGCGAATGAACAGCCGTAGAAAGGTGGAGGTGGCGCAGAAGACGGTCGCCTGGTATTTGCCGATGCCATGGGCGATGTTGAGAACGTCGGTGGGGTCCGGGTGACAGATCGCGGGGATCCCCTCCACCAGGGGCAGCAATCCGGTCACCGTCAGGCCAAAGGCATGAAACAGTGGCAGGGTGGCCATGATGACGTCCTCCTCCCGGGTGTCGAGCACGTCCGAGACCTGACGGATGTTGCCCATGATATTGCGCTGGCTGAGCACCACCCCCTTGGGTTCCCCTTCGCTGCCGCTGGAGAAGAGGATCGCGGCGGGCTGTTCGATCCCCACCGGTTTGCCGAACAGCCAATAGAGCAGCCGGGCGGGCAGCAACAGGGAGGCGGTCAGCAGCCATAGTTGTTGCGCCTTGCCGATCTCCGCTTTCAGGTCCTCCAGATAGACGACCTGCGGCCCCTGCAACAGAGGTTCCAGTTCGATACCCTTCTGTTCCAGCTTGTTGACGAAACGGCGGGAGGTGTAGATCGTTTGTATCTCCGCCTTTTTCACTGCCGACTGCAAGGAGCCCAGGTTGGCGGTGTGGTTCAGATTGACCACGGTCTTGCCCAGCAACAGACAGGCCATGTTGGTGATGACGCCCGCGCTGCTGGTGGGCAGGAGCAGGCCGAGGTTGCGTTCCGGGCTGCGTTTCCGGATCAGACGGGAGAAGGCCAATACCGCCGTGGTTACCCGGTGGCCGGAGAGCGGGGTATCGACCGACGCATCCGCCAGACACAGTTTCCCGCCGATCCGTTTGGCGGTGCGCAGCCACGCCAGCGGGATCGGATCGAGGTGGCGGGTGTGCTGTTCCCAGGTATCGATGGAGAGGTCGAACACCTTCTGCTTTACTTCATGGGCCGGCGTCTCTATGGGAAGAGGGGCGCCGAAGGCCACAATCACCTCGCTGCGCAGTCGGGTGTTGCGGGTTTGTTGCAGCTTTTCACTGGAGCGGGAGAAACGGCTGCCCCAGAGTCCGCGCAGATAAAAGGGAAGGATGACGCCTGCGACCCCCTCCACGGCCCGCTCGTAACCCTTCTTGAACTCCCCCAACTGGCCGCTGCGGCTGATCGCCCCCTCGGGGAAGAGACAAACCACCTCGCCGGCCTTGAGCAGTTCATTGATCCGTTCCAGCGCCTCCTTGCTCTGTCCGCCGGCGATGGGGATGACGCCGAACAGATCGAGGAACCACTTCAAGTACCAGCGTTGGTAGATGGCCCGGTGCATGACAAAACGCACCGGGCGCGGGCAGGCGATCTGAATCATCGCCCAGTCGAGCCAGCTGATATGGTTGCCCAGCATCAGTACCCCGCCCTGAGCCGGCAGGTTTTCGAATCCCAGTACATCGATGCGGTAACCGCCGGCGAAGAGTCGGGAGATGAGATAGCGCACCAGGGATTGCGGCAGTTGCCAGACGGTGTATGCGGCGCCGGCCAGGGCGGTGATCGTGAGTAAATGAAACAGGCCGATGCTGGTGCTGCCGGTGCCGGCGAAGAACACGGTGAGGACCAGAAACCCGAGCATCACCAGGTTCTGCACCCAGTTGTTGCCTGCAAGGACGGTGCCCAGTTCATGATCCTTGGCGTGGAACTGAATCAGGGCGTTGAGCGGTACGATGAAGATGCCGCCCGCCGTGCCCAGGAACAGAAAATCGAGTACCAGCAGCCCTCGTGACTCCAGTTGGGGCATGAGAAACAGGGCGATCACCACACCGAGGGCGCCGAGCGGGATCAGCCCCGTCTCGATATGACGCTTGGAAGCCCCGCCTGCGATCAGCGAACCCAGGATGATGCCGATACCGGAGCATGCCAGCAGGCCCTGGATGATCACGGTGTTTTCTTCTGCCAACGCCGTCTTGGCGTGAGCGGGGAAGGCGGCCAGCACCACCTGGGAGATACCCCAGAAGACCGAGAGACCGACGATTGAGAGCCAAATGGTGCGATGTGAGAGGATGCGGTTCAGGTTCTCCCGCAAGTAGGTACCCTTGCGATAGTGCGACCAGTCGAACCGTAGCGCTTCCGACTCTATGTTGCCTTGCGGCAGGCGCAGGGCGAGCCGGTACTCCAGCAGGGAGCAGATCACCAGCAGCCAACCGAGGGGGGCGATCGCCTGTAACAGCTGTGCCTCATTTTCGTAGTGCATGCCGGTAAGCGCGGACTCGAACAGCAGGGAGAAGACGAAGATCCCGATCAGGATGGCGACGATGGTGACCGCCTGTACGACGGCGTTGGCGGTGGCAAGCTGTTCTTTGCCGGAGAGCTCCTTGATGAAACCGTATTTCGCCGGTGAGTAGATGGCGCTTTGCACCGCCAGCAGGAAGGTCATACCGAAGGCGAGTTGGAACCAACCCAGGTAGTAGCAGAGGGTGATCACCAGGGTGAGCGCCACGGCAACCGCTGCGGTGAACTTAATGATACGGGGTTTGGGATAGCGGTCGGCCAGATAGCCCGCGGGACTGAACAGCAGCAGAAAGGGCAGCAGGATCAGGGCGTTGACGACAGCGGTCAATACGATCTGGGTCTGGCCGTCATAGATCTTGAACACTGAATTCTGGATCACGATCTTGTGTCCCAGATCGACGAAGGCATTGATGAAGAGGATCAGGGTGAATGGTATGAATCCTTTGATTTTGAAAAGTTGTTTCATGTCCGTCGTCCCTTATGACTCAGATGGTTCGGAAGAGGGGTTGATAAACCCCTGAAGAAAGTTGTTCATCAGCACCTGGGTGATCTCATGAACCGACTCGATACCCGCCACCCCCAGGGTGTCGGTGATCGCCAGGATGCAGATTCCATGTACCCCGCCCCAGAGGGCGCGGGCCGCTTGGGCGATATCCCTTTGAGAACGGTGATTCGCCAGCGGCGCCAGACGCTCCTCCACCAAAGAGAACATGCGAGCCACCTTCTCCCGGAACCAGGGCGAGGGCGCATGATCGTCGATCAGGCGAGGTTCGAAGATCAGTTGCCAGATGTGGGGTTCCTCATCGGCAAACCGGATATAGCTGTGGCCCAGTTGCAGCAGGCAGGTCAGGGCGTCATTGCACTGGACTTGGTCTGCGATCATACGCCGGTGCAGCCGGTCCAGGGTGCGGGCGTTGACCTGCAGGATCAGATCATCCAGGTTCTCGAACACCAGATAGAGGGTGCCGACGGTATAACCGATGGCGGCCGCCACTTTGCGGGAACTGAGTGCCGGGTAGCCCTGTTCCGCCACGATTTTTTCCGCCGCCGTCAGGGCCATCTCGCGGATCTCGTCCCGGGTGTGGTCGCTGCGTCTTGCCATATCCCCTCCTGCGGGGCATGAATATATTGAACGATGTTCAGTATTATCCAAGAAGATAACTGAACATTGTTTATTTTTCAAGTGAGAGTGACATCCCGATCGAAAAAGGTTGCCCGGTATCGTCTCTGTGTTGAAATAGGATTTTGAGAACCGGGTGAAAGGATATGTTCTTACGACACGCCAAGAGCGGAAAGATGGTGGAGGTTCTCGCTCTCGAGGATCTGTTCAATCCCAGCCATGGAGAGCTTATGGGGCGGTTCCACGCCGGGGAGGAGCTGCAGGACCCGGAAAGGTTCCGGAAGGAGGAGTTGGAGTTTCCTTCCGGCGAACCGTTGCCTCGTTGCTGGATCGATCCCCACTATCGAAATTGATGGTTCCAGGTTTCGGACCTGATCCGGGTCATTTGAAAAAATCCTTTTGTTCCCAGCATGTTAGGAACGTTCTTCCCGGAAAAATCACTCAGGTTCCGCTTCCCTATGCCGCTAAAAAATATAACACTCCGGTGCCGTTTTGAGCCCGGAAAGGGTTGGAACAGGCGGAACCATGAAGATCGCGGACTCCAATATTCAACTGACGAGCAGCCGTACCGCGCAGGAGCGTGACGAAAAACGGGAATCCCTCCAGGTGTGGCGGGATGGAGAGCCGTCGCAACAGGTTACGGCGACCGGCGGAGTGCGAGGCGCCCAGGCGTTGGCGGCCTCCCTGCAGGTTCGTTCCGTGCGGGTGACGCTGTCCGGCCCGGCCCGGGCGCTGCAGCCGGTGAAGGCAAAGGCGGTGGAGAAGAGCGATTCCCAGGATGAGCGGATGGGAGATCTGCGGTTCTCTCTGTTGAAAAGCCTGGTGGAGCGTCTTACCGGCAAGGAGTTGAAGCTGCTGCAACCCGGTGACCTGCAAGACCCCTGCGGTTGCCGTTCCGATCCGGCGAACTCCCCCGCTCCCGATACCGCCGCCCAGTCATCCGATCGTGAGGGTTGGGGTCTGGTCTATGACTATTACGAATCTCATTACGAATCGGAGCAGGTGAGTTTCTCGGCACAGGGGGTGGTGCATACCGCGGACGGCAAGCAGATCGATATCTCGCTGGAACTCAACATGAGCCGCGAATTCTATAGCGAGCAGCACCTCAGCCTGCGGGCGGGCGATGCCCTGAAGGATCCGCTGGTAATCAACTTCAGCGGGACGGCGGCGCAGTTGACCCAACGCGACTTCAGTTTTGACATCGATGCGGACGGCCGCACGGAACAGATCTCCTTCGTGCGGCCCGGCAGCGGTTTTCTCGCCCTGGACCAAAATGGTGACGGGGCGATCAACGACGGCAGCGAACTGTTCGGACCGCAGTCCGGCAACGGCTTCGCCGAACTGACCGGATATGACGAAGATCGGAACGGTTGGATCGACGAAAACGACGCGATCTATGACCGGCTGCGTATCTGGTCCAAGGATGCTGAAGGCAATGATCAGTTGGTGGCGCTCGGCGAACGCGGGATCGGCGCCATATATCTCGGCAGTGTCGATACCCAGTTCCTGGTGAAAGACAGCACCAACGAAACCTTGGGCGCGGTACGGCAGAGCGGCATCTTCCTGCGGGAAGAGGGCGGTGCCGGCACCATCCAACAGTTGGACTTAGTGGTGTGAGGCTTGGTTGGCCCGTATCAAGGGGCGGGTTACCGCCCCTTTTTTTTATGCGGATGTCATAAATACCGGCTAGGATAGAAGCCATGAAGATTCGTCAAAAAACAAAAATCGTCGCCACCGTCGGGCCGGCCTGCGATTCGGTAGAGATCCTGAAAGAGATGATCGAGGCCGGGGTCAGCGTGGTGCGCATCAATCTCTCCTTCGGAACCGATGCGACGCAGGGGGAACGCGTGGCGCGTATCCGGCAGGCGGCGGATGAGTTGGGCGCCTATGTGGCGGTGATGGCCGACACCCGCGGTATCGAGATTCGTACCGGGATGCTGGAAACCGACTCCATCGAATTGGCGGAAGGCGATGATTTCATACTCTATTGCGAGAACCGGGTGGGCGGGCGCGAAGGGGTGTCCGTTTCCTATAGCGGACTCTATCAGGAGGTGAAAGCGGGGAGTGTCATCCTGTTGGATGACGGCGCCATCGAACTGGTGGTCACCAAGATCGAGAAGAGCAACATCCTTTGCCGGGTGGTGTATGGCGGGGTTCTGCGACAGAACAAAGGGGTCAATCTGCCCGGTACCCAACTCTCGCTCTCGGCGGTGAGTCCGGAGAACCGGGATGAGGTGATGCGGGAGATCGGTTTCGTGGCGGAACACGGGATCGAATACCTGGCGGCCTCCTTTATTCAGAGCGCGGGGGATATTCACCGTTTGCGCGAGGTTCAGGCGGAGTTCGATGTGGAGGTGCCGATCATCGCCAAGATCGAGAACCAGGCCGGGGTGCGGAATCTGGAAGAGATTGCAGAGGCGGCGGACGGGGTAATGGTGGCGCGCGGTGACCTGGGGGTGGAACTACCCCTGGCGGAGGTGCCGGGGGTACAGAAACGCATCATTCATACTACGGTGTCGCTCGGCAAACCGGTGATCACCGCCACCCAGATGCTCTCCTCCATGGAGAGCAGCCCCCGGCCGACCCGGGCCGAGGCCAGTGACGTGGCCAACGCCGTCCTGGACGGGAGCTCCGCCGTGATGCTGTCGGGAGAGACCGCGATCGGGAAATATCCGGTAAAGGCGGTGCAGACCATGGCGGAGTTGGCCGAGCGGGCGGAGGCGTCGCTGGCGGAGTACGGTTTTCTGCAGATGGTGCAATCGAACCCTTCGAATCAGGTGACCGACGCGGTAAGTCTGGCGACGATCGGTATGGTGAACCGGCTCGGCGCCAAGGCGATTCTGAGCCTCACCGAAACCGGCTTCACCCCGCGTATGATCTCGCGCCACCGGCCGGAGTGTCCCATCATCGCCGTCACTGCCTCCGTGGCGGTGGCGAGGAAATTGGCGCTGAATTGGGGAGTGCTGCCGCTGCTGCACACCGGCAAGGAGAACGACGACGCCAAGATCCGTTGCGGTATCGAGGGCGCGCGCGAATTGGGCTATCTCCGGAGCGGCGATCTGATCCTGATCATCACCGGCACGCCTCAAACCGCCGGCGGCACCAACTCGATTCGGGTCATGACCATCGAGTGAATAAACGAGACAACCCCAGGCTTTGCTGCTGGGGTGGGCGGGTTCGACATATGTGTAACCCGGTAGGTTGCGCCTTGAGTTCTCGCCAAGGCGCCAAGCACGCAAAGAGATCAAAGGTTTGTCTTTCTTGGCGTTCTCTGCGTCTTGGCGAGAGTCAAAGTTCGGTGTGAGAACCGAGGCTGAAATCTTTTGAATCATGCGGCGCAATGCCCGTTGGTTATTGCGCCCTACGCCTGCTCACCATCGAGTGAGCGGCGGCTGGTCTCCGGCCGTTAGCGTTTTCCGATCTCTTCGATCCGCACCCGCCACTCCGCGGGGCCGCTTTCGTGCACCGAGTTGCCCTGGCTGTCCACCGCCACGGTGACCGGCATGTCTTCCACCACGAACTCCCGGATCGCCTCCATCCCCAGCTCTTCGAACGCCACCATGCGGGAAGAACGGATCGCCTTGGCCACCAGATAGGCCGCGCCGCCCACCGCCATCAGGTAGACCGCCTGGTGATTGCGGATGGCCTCGATGGCGGCCGGGCCGCGCTCCGCCTTGCCCACCATCCCGATCAGGCCGGTTCGGGCCAGCATCATCTCGGTGTACTTGTCCATGCGGGTGGCGGTGGTCGGTCCGGCCGGCCCCACCACCTCGTCGCGTACCGCCTCTACCGGACCCACGTAGTAGATAAAGCGGTTGTTGAAATCCACCCCGTCGGGCAGCGGCTTACCCTGATCCAGCAGTTCCTGGATGCGTTTATGGGCCGCGTCGCGGCCGGTCAACAGTCGGCCGGAGAGCAGGACCCGGTCGCCCGCCTTCCAGCCGGCGATCTCCTCTCGGGTGACGCTGTCGAGATTGACCCGGCGGGCATCGCCGGCACCCTCCAGGGCGATCTGCGGCCACTCCTCCAGCTTCGGCGGCTGCAGGTCCGCCGGCCCGCTGCCGTCCAGGGTGAACTCCACGTGGCGGGTGGCGGCGCAGTTGGGGATCATCGCTACCGGCAGGGAAGCGGCATGGGTGGGATAGTCCCGGATCTTTACGTCCAGCACGGTGGTGAGACCGCCCAGCCCCTGGGCCCCGATCCCCAGGGCGTTGATCTTCTCGAACAGCTCCAGCCGCAGCTCTTCCACCCGGTTACCGGGGCCGCGCGCCTGGAGTTCGTGGATGTCGATGTGCTCCATCAGGGACTCCTTGGCCAGCAGCATCGCCTTTTCCGCGGAGCCGCCGATGCCGATCCCCAGCATCCCCGGCGGGCACCAACCGGCTCCCATGGCGGGCACCGTTTGCAGTACCCACTCCACGATGCTGGCGGAGGGGTTGAGGACGGTGAATTTCGACTTGTTCTCGGAACCGCCCCCTTTGGCCGCCAGCTTCACCTCCACCCGGTCGCCCGGTACCAGCTCCATGTGGATCACCGCCGGGGTGTTGTCGCGGGTGTTCTTGCGCGCACCGGCGGGGTCGGCCACCACCGAGGCGCGCAGGATGTTGTCCGGATTGCCATAGGCGCGGCGGACCCCCTCGTTGACCATCTCCTCCACGCTCTGCCCGGAATCCCAGCGGACCTCCATACCGATCTTCAGGAACACCACCACCATGCCGGTGTCCTGGCAGATTGGGCGGTGTCCCTCGGCGCACATGCGGGAGTTGACCAGGATCTGCGCCATCGCGTCCTTGGCCGCCGGCGACTCCTCCCGTTCCCAGGCCGCCGTGAGGGCGCGGATGTAGTCGCTGGGGTGATAGTAGGAGATGTATTGCAGACCGTCGGCGATGCTCTGGATAAAGTCTTCTTGGCGTATGGTGGTCATGTTTCCGGAATCTCCCACAAGCTGTTGATGCGAAAATCGTGGCATTATACCCGAAGCACGATCCCCCCAATGCTATATTGGAGGCTGAGGATCTGGAGATGCCGAAGTCAAAAAACAAAAATGATAATTGGGCCACCCCCTGCGTCAGCGGGTTGGAGGCGGATATCGCCTATTTTGATGCGCGCCTTGCCATGCTGGAGAAGGAGCCGGTTACCTCGTACCAGAAGGCCCAGATCCAGACCTATCGCGCCTTGGAATCGGCGCTGATCGGGACACTGATTCGATTACGCCACCAGCCGTCGGAAAGAAACGGCAAGGGGGGCGTCCCCAGGAAAGAAGAGGAAGAGGATTAGGGTATTCCCACGGTTTGCGGCCGCGGGGAAGCCGCCCTCACAGCCGCAGGGTCACGTCCCCTCGTGTCGGATTGCAGCGGGTGTGATGGGTCAGGGGGTAGAGACGGATTGTTTGATTGCCTGCTCCGCCGCCAGCCAGTCGTCCAGTTCGGAGCCGGGTCCGAAGCCGCGTTTGGCCGCGATGTGATAGGCGGCGACGCGGATCATCTCCAGACGTTCTTCATCGTTGACCCGACGGGTTCGTTTCTGCCTGACGGTGGTGGTCGTTTTTACCGTTGATCCCTTTTTTTTGGCATCGGATGCCGCTTGCTTTTTCATGGAAATCCTCTTTCTGGTACGGTTGGAGCCGGTCCGCTAAGTATAGCCCTCGCTCATTCAATGATGCGGGTGGTTCGTGCGGGGCGGTGATGCGCGCTCGGGGTAAATACAATCCCTGGACATTCCGCCCGCCGGTACGGAGACCTTATCGGCAGCAGGGACCGGATATTTAGGGAATTTCGTGCCTATTTTCCGGAGGGATAGGCGGGGATGAGGGGGGATGGCGCCCCTGGCGCGATTCGAACGCACGACCTTCCGCTTAGGAGGCGGATGCTCTATCCGGCTGAGCTACAGGGGCGGATTCGGGAACCTTATTGTTTCGAGTTTTGGCGTTGTTGGACAACCTCCGGTTTCCCCGGGGTGTTGGTTTTACGGCAAGCACCGTTTTCAGTGGCCGCGGAATGGAGGGGGATTTGGTGGAGCCGAGGGGGATCGAACCCCTGACCTTCGCATTGCGAACGCGACGCTCTCCCATCTGAGCTACGGCCCCAAAATCCGAGGCGCTATTCTAGCACCGGTGTGACGCTTCCTGCCAACCTGAGATTTTCCTTTTTACCTCCCCTTCATTCGTTTACACCGCTCCCGTTCCAGGCGTGTGATGGTACGAACGATTTTTCGATAGGACTCCTTGTCGATCTCGGCAAATTTGCCCCCGACCCGGGTAACGTCACGCTGCCGGTTCTGGTGAGCAAATCGCACCTTCAGGGAGAACAGCGCCTCGCCGTAGTCCGGAAGATGGATGCTGCAGGTCGGCAATGTCTCACCCTGGTAGAGCGGCGCCAGTTCTTCCACCACGATACCGAGACCGGTGTGCGACAGGTCGGTGATGTAGCCGTTCAGGGTTTGTCGGTATGCCCGGCCCCGGTAACCGCGGAACCGGATGTGTTCGCCGCTGGTGGACACCCGGTGCTCTTCCCGTTGCTGGCGATAGAACGCCGATTCCGGGATTTCCACTTTATAAAAGGCGATGCCGGACTTCTCCCGGGCCTCGATCAGGCGGGAACGGAAGCGCAGGTCTACACCGTCCACCTTGCCCGAGGCCTGGAATCGCCCGCGTTGCAGGAGCAGTTCGTGGCCCTCTTTGGGAGCCAGCTCGTCAAGCACCAGAAAACCGTGTTCGGGATAGATTCCCAAGACCGCCGTGGTGAACGGGTTCGGCTGATCCTCAAAGTAAACGAAAAAGAGGGCGTGACTTTCGTAGGCGAGGTTAAACAGGGCGGCGAGTTGTTTTTGATCCCGGATTCGGTAGGAAGCGCTTGAGCGATAGGTCGGAAGTTTCTCCCTCCCGAAAAATTTCTTCCGCAGAGCCTTGAGCATGGGTTATGACGCCGACGGAAAAAATTTAAGTGACGTTGCCGGATCAGGCCTTGGCCAATGAGTTGGGTGTGGTTCCGGTGCGAGCCTCTCCCTCCGGCCCGTAGGTGGACGGCAGGTCGATCCGGCCGCACAGGATATCCAGTGCCTTTTTGGTATGGCGTTGCGCCTGCGCGACCAGGTTGCCGTTGATTTCGTTTTGCCGTTGTAACCGGGTTCCCGTCTCCAGCAGGCGCATCCAAAGGACGGCAAGCGGGTCGTCTTTCGGCAGTTCGCGAATCAGTCGGTCCACACCTTCCTTTGACTGCTGGATTCCAAGTGTGCCGAGGAAGCGACCCCGTTGTTCCAACAGCTGTTCCAGTTGTCGCATCTGAGCCAGTTTGTTCCGGCTGATCTCATCAATGAGATCGGGGTCTTTCGCCCCCAAGGCCTGGAATTCACGTTCCAGAATCTCTCGTAACTGGTCCGCTTGGATCAATTCCGACTGGAGCAGATCAATAAGATGGCGTTGCTGTTCGGCGGAAAGTTTCATGGGCTTACTTCTGTTTGGAAAAGCCTTTTTCGATTTCAATAATATGATCGGCGGCATTCTCTTCATCCGCCACGTAGCTTCCGGTTCCAATCTCTCGCCTGATTTCCGATACCTGTTCGGCATTTACGATCGGCAGGTTTTCAATCTGGCTCATGAGTTGTTCCACCCGGCCGGTGGCGGTCAAGTCGACTGTGTCAACGCTTCCGGAAGAAGATTCAGTTGTGCTGCTTCCGGTAGATGAAGCCTTGTCTTTCGAACCGCTCTGCCGAACCGTCTTTCCGCTGATTCCGTCGTTTTGTATCTTCATGCTGCACCGTAACAATTAAGTGGCCGTTGTCGATACGTTATCGGCGGTAAGCGCACTGTTCTTAAACAACCTTTTTTCCTATTTTGATCAAATATGCCGGAAGTGTTACTGCCGTCCCGGTTACATCGCGACCTGCACCACACCTTGGGAAACAATCGTGGCCTCCAGCTCTCGCCGTGAACTTCGGTTCCGCACCCGGATCCGGTCGCCGATGCTGCCGCTCTCCAGCGCGGTTCCCGCCATATGCACCGCGATGGCCGGATTGTTGGCGACGATGACCACGCGACTGTTGCGTTTTACGGCCAGTGGCACGCTGATCCGTGACGGGGTGATTACGTCGTCACGGCGTATATGCTGGCGAACCCGGTTGCCCAACGCATCCTCCGGGTGTTCCAGATAGCCACGGTGCAATCGGGATAGATCCCGCGGTTCCAGTCGGAGATCTTCGGCAGTGATCAAATCACCCCGGGCCAGGTCGCGCTTGGCGACCACCACGGGAGCCATAACGCTTACGGTCACCGGAACAAACAGGGACCACGGGTTTTGGCCGGTACAGCGCACTCCCACCGTAACTTTTCCTAACGGGCGTTCCGTAGTTGAGGGTGAAAAGGTTTCCAGCGGCCGGCTGCATGCCGCGAGCCGCAGTCGCGAGTCCAACGGATCCGCTTCTACCGTCGGGGGTGACGGATAATCGACGCCCCGGTCGAGGATGTATTGACGCGCCGCCTGTCGAATGCTGTCCAGAGACTGGGTCTGCAGAGGTGCCGCAACAGCGCCGATACCGGCTGTGGCGCCGCTCAGAAAGAGCAAAACGAGCAGAATGGTACGGATCATGGCGTTTTCCGATGGGTTGCATTCGATAAATTTCGTCAGGAAATATTGCAATTAGCATGCCATGGAATGCGGGGGAGTGCGGATATTCAAGAAAAGACGCCAGCCGCCGCCAACTCTCTGGACAATCCTTTGATCGGGAGAGAGTGATGGCCGGAATCTTAGACGGCGTTGATCAACGTACGCAGCTTGCCGGGCATAACCGTCTGGAACTGTTGCTTTTTCGCTTGGCCGGCCGCCAGCGGTTCGGCATCAACGTGTTCAAGGTTCAGGAGGTGATTCACTGCCCGCCCCTGACCCATGTGCCGAAATCCAACCCGGTGGTGCGCGGTATTGCCAACATGCGCGGCAAAACCATTCCGGTTATGGACCTCTCCATGGCCATCGGGGGACCGTCGCTCGGCGATATCGACGGGCGGTTCGTGATCATCACGGAATACAATCGCCGGACCCAGGGATTCATGGTGGGATCGGTGGACCGCATCATCAATATGAATTGGGAGGATATCCTGCCGCCGCCCAAAGGCGCGGCCGGGGAGAGTTATATGACCGCGGTTACCCAGATCGATGATGAGTTGGTGGAGATCATCGATGTGGAGAAGGTGATGAAGGAGCCGACCGGGGGTAGCGAGCATGTCTCCGAAGGGATCATCGACGATGCGGTGCGGGAGAAGATGCAACATGTGCTGGTGGTGGACGACTCCACCGTGGCGCGCAACCAGGTGAAACGGGTGCTGGATCAGCTGGGGGTGGAGACCACTCTGTGTACCGACGGCAAGCACGCCCTGGAACAACTGCGGTCGTGGGTGGCGGAAGGGAAGGATCTCGATGACTGGTTGGCGCTGATCATCTCCGATGTGGAGATGCCGATGATGGATGGCTATACTCTGACGTCCGAGATTCGCAAGGATCCGGCGCTGGCAAACCTTCATGTGATTCTTCATACCTCCCTCAGCGGCGTATTCAACGAAACCATGGTGCAGAAGGTCGGGGCGAATCGGTTTCTGGCCAAATATGAGCCGGACGAGTTGGCCAAAGTGGTACAGGCGCGGTTGTTTGAACATCTTAAAGAGCGTGCGGCCGCCTCCCCCTGAGTTGGAATAGATATAGAACGGAATGTCCACTCCCATGACGAAAACAGGGACGGATCAGAAAACGATCGCGCCCACAGATTATGCTGCCTTGCAGGGCTTTCTTAAGGAGCACTGCGGGATCGTCTTGGGGGCGGGCAAGGAATACCTCGCCAGCAGTCGACTCAACTGGCTGTTGCGGGAAACCGGAGCGGCGACCGTGGGGGAGCTGTTGGGGCGGGTTGCAAGAGGGAGTGACCAGAAGCTGTTCAGCGCCATCATCGATGCCATGACCACCAACGAGACCTTCTGGTTTCGGGATCAGGGGCATTATCGGATGCTGACGGAAGAGATCCTTCCCGCCGTCACCGGCCGTGTTCGGATATGGTCGGCGGCCTGCTCGTCGGGCCAGGAACCCTATACGCTCGGCATGGTGGCCCATGACTATCTCGCCAGCAAACGCGGTCACGCTGTGACAGGGGTGGAGATTCTGGGGACGGACATCTCCACCCGCATGCTGGCGGAAGCAAAAGGCGCCGTCTATTGCGGGATCTCCAGTTCCCGCGGTCTGACCCCGGAGCAACGTAGCCGCTACTTTGTTGCAAAAGAGGAGTGCATCGAGGTGCGGCCGGAAATCCGGCGATTGGTGAATTTCCGACAGCACAATCTTACCCGCGGTTATGAGACGCTGGGGCGGTTCGATGTTATTTTTTGTCGTAATGTTTTGATCTATTTCTCATCCGATCAAAAGGCCGATATTATCCAGCGTCTTGCCAATGCCCTGAAACCCGGGGGTTATCTCTTTCTCGGTTCCACCGAATCGCTGTTGGCCCACAGCGATTTGTTTGAAATGGTCAGCCGCGGCGGGGGGATCGGATATCGTCTCCGGGCATCCTGACAAGCCCCGATTTCAAAAAACGGTTTCCCTTTTTTTGTTATGCCGTTACCATTCTTAACGATTCATTTATCTTAATAAATTCACTCTCGAAGGATCTTGAGTTATTAATAGAAAATCTGGAATTTTGAGATCGCATGCAGCGACTCCAGGGCAATAAAGCTGATAATCGCCATATGAGAGGTTGATTTTCAGGTCGCCATTATGACTGAACCAGATAAATACAACGTGATCCTTAGTTCGCAAATCAGGATGGGCCATGAGCTTGACATGGTCATCCAATCCTTTGCGGATCTGTTTAAGATTTCTCCCGAAAAAGCCAGTGGAATCGTCGGTAAACGGTGGGTTCTGAAGAAAGCCGTGCATCTGTCCAAGGCGAAATACTATAAGTTCAAGCTTGAAGCGATCGGCCTCAATGTGCTCCTTGAAAAAGTTCCCGGGGCGAAAGTCGGTGCGGCACCGGTGCAGATGAACAAACCGCAACCGGTAAGCCCCAAAAAGTCGACCTTGGAGCTGGTGCCGACGGAAGCGGAGTTGGCCGCTGCGTCGGCTCATTCGGAAAGCGGCTCCGTTGATCTGATCGTATGCCCGAAATGCCAACTCCAGCAGCCGAAAGCCACGGAGTGTATCGGATGCGGTGTCATCATCCATAAGGTGACGGGCGAGAATCCGCCGCCCAAGCCGGCTGCGCCGGCGCCGCAGGTTCAAGCGGAACGGGCGGAACGGGCGGAACGGGCGGAACCAACAGCGGCTGCGGCTTCAGCGGCAGCGACAGAGGGCGGTTCTTCACGCCTGGTGATGTTTCTGGCGCCGGTGGCGGTGGCTCTGCTCGGGGCGTTGCTGTGGAAATTCATCGCCGTTACGTTTAATTACGAATTGGGTCTGATCGCCTGGCTGGTCGGTGGTGCGATCGGGTTCTCGGCAGCCGTGGCCGGCGCCAAGGGGCAGGGTGCCGCGGTCGCTTGTGCGGTGTTGGCGCTGCTGGCGATTCTCGGCGGGAAGTATATGGCCGCCTCCTCTATCATCTCTGATGTGGCTGCAAGCGTCACTGCCAACGGTGAGCTCGAAGGCATGGATTTGAGGGCCGTTTATGAGGAATTGCGGCTTGATGCGGCGCGCTTTTCCGAATCGGTTACGGATGACAGAAGTTTGCGGGTGTTTCTGGTGGAGCGCGGCTACAGCGAGGCCGCCGATGCCTCGTCCGTCACCGATGAGGAGATCCGGTCGTTTAAGGAGTTTGAACAACCCCGCCTGGAAGCGATGCTGAGCAATCCGCAAAGCTACGAGGAGTGGAAAAACGATACCTTGGCGCCGGACCTGGAAGATATTTCAGTCGTCGGCGTGATCATAGAGGATCTGGGTTTGATCGATTTTCTTTTCCTGTTTCTTGGGATCGGCACCGCGTACCGCTTGGGTATGGGTACGGAAGCCTGAATCCCGCCGGCAACTCCCTTCGTTACAGCCGCCCCATTTTTTTCCGAAAAGAGCATTGAATATCCCGCCGGCCAGGGCGGGATTGCGCTTGCCGGTGAAGCGGCCGACCTTTGCCGCTTCACGCTTCGTCCTTCCTCCGAATAACCCGCCGGAAGAGATCGTATTCTTCACCGTGCCGCCCGGCGCGGGTCGGTGATCTCCTAAAAAAATATCTAATTATCATAGGGATAGATTCGTCCTGCCGGTCGGATACGGGGCGCGTCCCTGCGGTTTCCAGGATTTGTGAAGAAGTTGGCACAGAGCGTGCTGATTGGGGGTTGAGACAATCCAACCGGAAACTGAGATGAAACTGGACAACCTATTGGGAATTCATGAACAGGCCCTGGAGCTGCGGGCACGCCGGGCCGAGGTGCTGGCTTCCAATATCGCCAATGCCGACACCCCCGGCTACCAGGCGCGGGATTTCGATTTTCGCAAGATGCTGCAACAGGAGATGGGCTCGCCGGTGCGCATGCAGGTCACGCAGCCCGGGCATATCCAGACTGAAGGCGGCATCGTCCCGCCCAGTCAGATGGGATATCGGGTACCGAGTCAGCCTTCGCTGGACGGTAACACCGTGGATACCCAGTTGGAACACGCCGCGTTTGCCTCCAATGCCCTCGAGTACCAGGCGAGTCTCCAGTTTTTGGGCGGGGAAATCAGAACCCTGATGACAGCGATTAAGGGGCAGTAATCATGTCCATGTTCAATATCTTCGATACCGCCGCCTCCGCCATGAGCGCCCAGAGCCTGCGGTTGAACCTGGTGGCCAGCAATATGGCCAACGTCGACAGTGTCAGCAGCAGCATCGATGAGACCTATCGGGCGCGCCATCCGGTGTTCCAGGCGCTGCTCAACCAGACCAACCCGGACGAACCGGCGGTGGGGGTGCAGCTTGCGGGCGTGGTGGAGAGCCAGGCGCCGTTGCGGATGGAGTATGCGCCGGATCACCCCATGGCCAATGCGGACGGTTACATCTTCCGGCCCAACGTCAACATGGTGGAGGAGATGGCCGACATGATCTCCGCTTCGCGTTCCTACCAAAGCAACGTCGAGGTAATCAACTCCGCCAAACAATTGATGATCGCCACCCTGCGGCTGGGTGAATAAGGAGCGAACTATGACCACCATCACTACCGATTCCGACCTGTACCAGACCCTGGGCCTGGCGCGGACCTTGGAAGATACCAAGGACGATCAACTGCAACTGACCGATTTTCTGGATCTGATGGTGACCGAACTGACCCATCAGGATCCCTTCAAGCCGATGGACAACACCGAGATGGCGACCCAGATCTCGCAGTTCGCCACGGTCTCCGGCATCAACCAATTGAACGACAGTTTTTCCAATCTGGCCGGTTCGCTGCTCTCCAACCAGGCGCTGCAGGCGACCAATCTGGTGGGCCGGGATGTGTTGGTGCCCTCCGACATCGGCTACTACACCACCGGCAGCACCCTGGACGGGGTCGTTAATCTGGATCAGTCGGCCAGTAACGTAACGGTCCGGGTCTATGACGCCTCCGGCGCGCTGGTGCGGGAACTGGGTCTTGGGACGCTGTCAGCCGGGGAAACCGCTTTCAGTTGGGACGGCCTGACCGACAGCGGCACTTACGCGCCCACCGGATATTACCAGGTCGTCACCCAGGCGACGGTGGGTGATGAGACGGTCACCCCGCTCACAATGCTGGAGGCGCGGGTGAACAGCGTCAGTATCGGTTCCAGCGGGCAGGATTTGGTTCTCAATCTGGATGGATTGGGATCGATTTCGTTCAACGATGTGGCAGAGATCCACTGATTGATGATTTAACAGGAGAATAGTCATGGCATTCCGTATCGCACTCAGCGGTCTTGACGCCGCAGCCACCGACCTGGATGTTACCGGTCACAATATCGCCAATGCGGCCACCAACGGGTTCAAAGAGTCGCGCACCGAGTTCGCCGACATCTACGCGAACTCGATCCAGGACGTAAGCACCACCGCGGCCGGCCGCGGCGTGCGGGTTACGCGGGTGGCGCAGCAGTTCAGTCAGGGCAATATCGAGTTCACTTCCAACAACCTCGATCTCGCCATCAACGGTGAGGGGTTCTTTATCCTGGAAGATGCCGCCGGTGATGTCTCCTATACCCGCGCCGGCGCCTACGGCGTGGATCGGGACGGTTATGTGGTAAACCACAACGGTGACATGCTGCAAGTGTTCGCCCCGATCGATCCCAGCGGCACCAACTTCAATACCGGCGCCACCACCGATCTGCAACTGCCGGTCCTTTCCGGTGCGCCGTCACCTACCGACAGCGTCACCACCTCGCTCAACCTTGATCCCACCGGTACGGCGATTGCAGCGGCCACCCCCTTCAATCCGGCTGATGCGACCACCTACGATCACGCCACCTCCACCACGGTTTACGATTCGTTGGGGGTGGGCCATACCATGACCATGTATTATCGTGAGTCCGCTACGACTCCCAACCAATGGCTGGCTTGGGCCACGGTGGTGGATAGCGACGGCACCACGGTGCTGCCGCTGGATCCCTCTACCGGTGCCACCGTAGCGGCTCCCGCGTCGGCGGCTTACCCCGCTGCGGTCCTCAACTTCGGACTGGACGGCAGCCTGACGGTAAGTTCCGGCAGCGTGGATGCGAACGGTGATATCGCCTACAACGCCGAAGCGATCACCGGTGCCAACGCCATGACCCTGACCTTCGATTACAGCAACACCACCCAGTACGGTACCGATTTCGCGGTCAACGACCTGACCCAGAACGGTTACGCCCCGGGGCGGTTGAGCGGCATCGATATCGACAACCAGGGGGTGGTGTTCGCACGTTTCACCAACGGGCAGTCCGAGGCGTTGGGGCAGGTGGCTCTGGCCAACTTCAACAATCCGCAAGGGTTGCGGCAGTTGGGCGATACCAGCTGGGCTCAGACCTATGAATCGGGCGATCTGATCATGGGCGCCCCGGGCACCTCCGATTTCGGATTGATTCAATCCGGCGGTCTGGAGAACTCCAACGTGGATATCGCCGAGCAACTGGTCAACCTGATCGTGGCCCAGCGGAACTTCCAGGCCAACGCCCAGGTGATCACCACCTCGGACACCATCACCCAGACCATCATCAACATCAGGTAACGGATACCGGGTTTGGAATCGGGAAGGTAGACAAGCGCGCTTCCCGATTTCCAAATCTCCGGATCCACCGGAGGCCATATGGATCGCATGCTTTATGTCGCCATGAGCGGGGCCAAAGAGACCCTGCTCGCCCAGGGCAGCAACAGCAACAACCTGGCCAATGCCAATACCACCGGGTTCCTGGCCGATCTGCAGCAGTTTCGCAGCATGCCGGTATTTGGTGACGGCTATCCCACCCGGGTTTACGGCCTGAGCGAGCGGCCGGCGGTCAATTTCGACCACGGTTCGTTGCTGCATACCGGCGGCGAACTGGATGTGGCGGTGCTGGGCGACGGGTGGCTGGCGGTCCAGGGCAAGGACGGCAACGAGGCCTATACCCGGCGCGGGGATCTGAAACTGGACGCCAACGGTCTGCTGACCACCGGCAACGGGCTGCCGGTGATCGGCAACGGCGGGCCGATCGCGATCCCGCCGGCGGAGACCATCGAGGTGGCGCCGGACGGAACCATCTCCATCCGGCCCCTGGGACAGGCGGCCAACGAGCTGGCGGTGATCGATCGGATCAAGCTGGTGAACCCGTCCTATGCCGATCTGGAAAAGGGCAACGACGGATTGATGCGCCTGAAAGACGGCGGCACGGCCCCGGCGGAGGCGGATACCCAGCTGGTGAGCGGTTCGCTGGAGGCCAGCAACGTCAACGTAATCGATTCCATGGTCAATATGATCGAACTGGCGCGCCGGTTCGAACTGCAGGTAAAGATGATGAAGACCGCCGAGGATGTGGAAAACGCTTCCGCCAGCATCATGCGGCTGTCCTAAACACAAAGGTGGCAAGAAATTTGCCTGATGTAATACGGGGATAAAAACCCCAAGAGTCTAAGCCAGAGGAAACAAACATGTACCCGGCACTTTGGATTGCAAAAACCGGCCTCGACGCCCAACAGACCAACATGGCGGTGATCGCCAACAACCTGGCCAACGTCAACACCACCGGCTTCAAACGCGACCGGGCGGTGTTCGAGGACCTGATCTACCAGAACATCCGGCAGGTGGGGGCGCAGAGTTCACAGGATACGACCCTTCCCTCCGGCTTGGCGCTGGGAACCGGGGTGCGTACCGTGTCGACCCAGAAGCTCCATACCCAGGGCAATATCGTACAGACCAAGAATTCCTTCGATCTCGCCATCCAGGGGAGAGGGTTTTTCCAGGTGCTGCATCCGGACGGTTCCATCGTGTATACCCGGGACGGTTCCTGGAGTCTCGATTCCGAGGGGCAGATCGTTAACGCCAACGGTTTTCCGCTGGAACCCGCGATCACCATTCCCGCCAATACCCTGAGCGTGACGGTTGGATCGGACGGCGTGGTCACCGCGATGATCTCCGGTAACACCACCCCGACACAGATCGGGACCATCGAACTCGCCGATTTCATCAATCCCATGGGATTGGAAGCGATTGGCGACAACCTGTTCCGTGAGACCGGTTCCAGCGGCACCGTGACCACCAGTACCCCGGGTCAGGACGGGTTGGGCACCATCATCCAGGGTTCCCTCGAGAGCTCCAACGTCAATGTGGTGGAGGAGTTGGTGAACATGATCGAGACCCAGCGCGCCTATGAGATGAATTCCAAGGCGATCTCCACCACCGACGAGATGCTGTCGTACGTAAACAATCAGCTCTGATGAGAAGGTGATGAGATGAACAAGCGATTTGGATGGTTGGCAGTGATACTTGGCGCGGTCCTGATCGCAGGCTGTAGCGGTACACCCAAACGGGATCCGGAGTATGCGCCTGTCGCTCCGGTAGTGCCGCCGCCGGCACCGCAGGGCAACGGTGCGATCTATCAGGAAGGGTATGCCAACGCCTGGTTCGAGAACGTGCGGGCACGGCGGATCGGCGACATCCTGACGGTCAAGTTGGTGGAGAAGACCGATGCGACCAAGACGGCCGATACCTCGATTGCAAAAGACAGCAGTACCAGCATCACCAATCCGACCATCCTCGGTACCACACCGGAGTTTAATCTTCCCAGCGGTATCGGTCTGCCCTTGGCCACCACCAAGAATCTCAACTTGAGCGCCGATCTCCAGTCTTCCCATTCCTTCGACGGTAAGGGCGACAGCGCCCAGAGCAACGAACTGACCGGCGATATCACGGTGACGGTATACGAGGTGCTGCCCAACGGTTATCTGAGGGTGCGGGGTGAGAAGCGCATCGGGATCAATCAGGGCAACGAATACATCAAGGTATCGGGCATCGTGCGTCCGGCCGATATCGACAGCACCAACACGGTATTGTCGACCCGTCTGGCCGATCCGACCCTGGTGTATGTGGGTGACGGTCCGGTGGCCGATTCCAACGTAGTAGGCTGGCTCGCGAAATTCTTTATCAGCGCACTGATGCCTTTCTAGGAGCACATCATGAAACGGCGTAGCGTGACAATCAGAGAACAACGGAGAAGCGGCGGTCTTATACGGTCGCTGGTGATCATCGGTCTGTTGTCGGCGGGAGTGTTTGCAACCGCCGCACAGGCGGCCCGCATCAAAGACATCGCCGATATCGCCGGAGTGCGCAGCAACCAGTTGATGGGCTACGGCCTGGTGGTGGGGCTGGACGGCACCGGCGACAAGATGAATTCGTCGCCCTATACCGAGCAGAGCCTGCGCAGCATGCTGACCCAGCTCGGTATCGTGGTACCCCCCGGAACCCAGATTAAACCCAAGAACGTGGCGGCGGTGATGGTCCATGCCGATCTGCCGCCGTTCGCCAAGCCGGGACAGACCATCGACGTGACGGTCTCCTCCATCGGGGATGCCAAGAGCCTGCGCGGCGGGACCCTGCTGATGGCGCCGTTGAAAGGCGCGGACGGCAATGTCTACGCCATCGCGCAGGGCAACCTGGTGGTGGGCGGTCTCAGCGCCGGCGGTGAGGACGGTTCCAAGATTACGGTGAATATTCCCAGCGTGGGACGTATTCCCAACGGCGCCAGCGTGGAGCGCATGGTTCCGAACGCGTTCAACCAGGGTAACTTTCTGGTCATCAATCTGCATCGGGCCGACTTCACCACCGCCAACCGAGTGGTGGAGTCCATCAATCAGGCCATCGGCCCCGGTTCCGCCAAGGCGTTGGACGGCGGCTCCGTTCGGGTCGATACCCCCCTGGATTCCGCCCAGCGGGTGGCGTTTGTTTCGCTGGTGGAGAACCTGGAAGTGAAGACCGGGGACGCGCCGGCCCGGGTGGTGGTTAATTCGCGTACCGGAACGGTGGTGATCAGCAGCCAGGTACGGGTGACGCCCGCCGCGGTTTCGCACGGCAGCCTGACGGTGACCATCAGCGAGTCGCCCCAGGTCTCCCAGCCGAATGCCCTGGCGGCCGGCCGGACGGTGGTGGTGCCGCGCAGCGACGTGCAGGTGAGCGAGAACGGCAGCCGCATGTTCCTGTTCAAGCCCGGAGTGAGCCTGGACGAGGTGGTGCGCGCGGTCAATCAGGTGGGTGCGGCACCCAGCGATCTGGTGGCGATCCTGGAAGCACTGCAGAAGGCGGGCGCCCTGCAGGCGGAATTGGTGGTGATCTGATGGCTACCACAGCTGCCGCTCTGTTCTCCGATTTTCAGGGCTTTGCGTCGCTCCGGGCGCAGGCGCGTGAGAACCAAGACGGTACGCTGCAACAGGTGGCGCGCCAGTTCGAGTCGATCTTCACACGCATGATGCTCAAGAGCATGCGCGAAGCCAGCCAGGGGGAAGGGATCTTCGATAGCAGTCAGAGTCTGTTCTTCCGGGATCTCTATGATCAGCAGCTGGCCCTGACCCTGTCGGAGAACGGCGGGATCGGACTGGCCGATGTCATCCAGCGGCAGTTGGGAGGCGGTCAGGAGGATACGGATGCGCCGCTGACGGTGAAGAGTATTGCCGACTATCGCGCCCAGGCAGCGGCGCTGGCCGGTCGGTTTGGATCTACGATGGCTGCCGCAGAGAAATCCGGCTCAGCGAAGAAAACCTCAGGCGAGGTGACTGCGGCGGATACGGGATCCGACCCCAAGAACTGGAATGCGGAGGAGTTCGTGCAACAACTCTGGCCCTGGGCGCAGGAAGCGGCGGAACAGTTGGGTCTGACACCGGTCGCCCTGTTGGCGCAGGCGGCGTTGGAGACCGGCTGGGGCAACCACATGATGCGACAGGCCGACGGCAGTTCCGCCAACAACCTGTTCGGCATCAAGGCGGGCCGGCGCTGGAACGGCGACCAGGTCAGCACCGGGACCCTGGAGTTCGAACAGGGCGTGGCGGTGCGGAAAAAGGAGAGCTTCCGGGCCTACGAATCGTTACGGGACAGTTTCCAGGACTATGTGGACTTCCTGCGCTCGAACCCGAGATATTCGCAGGCCCTGGAGAACAGCGGCGACGTCCGGACCTTCTTCACGGAGTTACAGCAGGCAGGCTACGCCACCGACCCCGCCTATGCGGAAAAGGTGGTCGCGGTTCTGGAAAGCCCGGAGATGCAGCGGGCGGTGGCGCGGTTCAAGCCCACTAACGGGCGGCCGCTATAGATGATGATCATGATCAAATGCCGTTTCCCCTGGAAACGGCCGGGAAATCGGGATCGATAAGTGGCAGACATATTCAACATCGGCGTTTCGGCACTCTCGGCGTTTCAGCGTTCGCTGAGCACCACAGGCCACAACATCGCCAACTCGGAGACCGAGGGATACAGCCGTCAACGCGTGGATCTGACGACCCAGGTCCCGCAGCTCACCGGGGCGGGCTGGATCGGTTCCGGCGTGCGGGTGGGCGGTATTCAGCGGTTGTATGACGATTTCCTGGCGACCCAGATGCGTTCCACCCAGTCGGCCACCTCGCAGCTTCAGACCTACCATGAATATGCCGGTTGGCTCGATAACCTGATCGCGGATTCCGACATCGGACTGGATCCCGCGATTCAGGACTTTTTCGATTCCCTCCAGGTGCTGGCGGACGATCCCTCTTCGGTTTCCACGCGCCAGGTGGCGCTCTCCGAGGCGCAGTCCCTGGTGGACCGGTTTCACGACCTGAGCGGTCAGTTCGATGACATGCGCAGTCGCCTGAACAATCAACTGGATTCGCTGGCGACCGAGATCTCGTCATTGGCGGAATCCATCGCCGATGTGAATTCGGCCATTGTCGAGGCATACGGCGCCTCCAGCGGCGAAGATCCCAACGATCTTTTGGATCAGCGGGAGGTGTTGCTGAACCAGTTGGCGGAAAAGGTGGATATCTCGATCGTGCCGCAGGAGAACGGGGCCTGGAATGTTTTCATCGGTCGCGGTCAGGCGCTGGTGATCAATACCGACGCCGCCACCATCACCACCGCCCAGGGACAGAACGATCCCAACGATATCGATATCGTGTTCACCGGCCTTTCCGGCAGCCAGACCATTACCGATTTTCTCTCCGGCGGCGAGATCGGCGGCCTGTTGCAGTTCCGGGACGAAATGCTTGCGGATGCGCAGAACCGGCTGGGACTGGTGGCCATCGGCATCAGCGACCGGCTCAACAGCCAGAATCAACTGGGGCTCGATCTGGACGGCCAGTTCGGCGGATTGCTGTTCAGTCAGGCCGCCATCGATGTGTATCCCGACAATCCCGCCGCCCCCGCGGTCAGCGCCACCATCGTCGACAGCGGTAACCTCACCGCCAGCGACTATATGCTGACCACGGTGGACGGGGTGGCGGGTGATTTTCGGCTGACCCGGCTTTCCGATAACCAGTCCTGGACCTTTACCGCCGGCGCCTATCCCTATACCTATCCGCCGGCCGGCGAAGTGGACGGCTTCACCATCGATATCCCGGCGGCCGCCACCACCGGCGACACCTTTCTGATTC
>JBNKCL010000025.1:0-8173 GCA_050287725.1 Sedimenticolaceae bacterium | reverse complement strand
GGAAGTCAAAACAGGTGGTTCGACCAGGAGCGGCAAAGCCGCGACGCAGCACGAGCCGCGCAGTGGCGAGAGGGCCGCAGGCCCGGTAATCCCTCCCTCTCCGCCAACAAAACCGAAAGGGGCCCCGCCGGGACCCCTTTTGTTTATCCAAACTAACCGTTCGCTGCCATGACCTTCGAACCGCTGAGCGGCTTGCCGAACAGCGGGGCGATCACGCAGATATTGAGGGCCCCGGTCAGGATCGGCAACAGACCGATGGCTGCAATCAGGTTGCCGTTGGAACCGCCAACGGCTGCAAGGCCATACGCAATAACGGCTGCACCTGCGACGATGCGCAGAATGCGGCCTGCGGCTGACGCCATAAAACGGAATAATGCATTCATCGTTACACTCCAGAGTTATCAACAATCGGAGCGTGTAAGGTAACGGGCGATGCGGATAGGATCAGTAACTAATGTTACACACCGATGCGGTGGAGGCCTTCATGCGGTCGCTGCTCTCCAACGAAGACTAAAGATCAAAATCGAACTCCATCTCGAGAACGGATTCCTGGAGGGGCTGGTCGATTGTGACGCTGGCGTCCGCCGGGAGATACTGGTTATATTCTGCGTGGAGTCTTAGCGCCCCGTACGGGACCTTCAGCTGGAACATTCCGTCCCGTCCCGTTTCCACATCCTGCACGAACCCGCCTGCGCCTTCCACCTTCACCTTGACGAACTGCAGCAGAGTCGCGGGTGAACCTTTCGCAACCACCTTGCAGGAGAACACGCACTCCTGGGGACCCTTCTTTCGCAGCCGGATGACAAAATGGTTGCCGTTCTGTTTCACGGTCACCGGATGCCGCGGAATATCGACATAGTGTCCCGCCGTGTCCTCGATGCGCAAGATCGCCTGATAGGTATCGGTTTCCGCCAGCGACTGATTTCCGATCAAGGAAAACCGGCCGCCGCATGTAGTGAACATGGTCTGGTCCGGATCGCCGACGATCGATACCTTGACCTTTGAGAAAATTTTGTCGGTGCAGTTGGACACCACCGGGTAGTTGGCCCCGGTGGCGGGATCCTTTTCGTAGCTGTCCTTGCAGGCGGCCGCATCGGTCGGGGGGATGGGGTCACCGGTGCTGTCGTCCACAACGACCCCGTGCAGGTATGGCAGGATTTTGTTGTTTGTGGGGAAGGGGCCTTTCAGGTCAACGGTGGCGTTGCCGGAGTAGGTGCTCAGGATATTGGCGTTATAGCCGTACCACAGGTCCAGCACGATTTTGGTGCCCGGGTTGCCCGCAAGCATGCGCGCAGTCGCACGGTCGATGGCGGTCCGCATGGCGGGCTTCTGGTGGTCCAGCTGATCCAGCTTTGTTCTGTGCGCTCTTACCTCTCGCCAGTCACGACTGCCGCTGTCGTATATCTCCTTGTCTTTGATAAGCCCGAGGAGGAACGGGACGTCGCAATACATCTCCAGTTCTTCCTTGACCCAGAGATTGACGATCCCGCTTTGGGCGGCGGTGATGTTCAGACCGTGCGCGCCGGTGGCAAGCAGCCGTTTGAATTTCGCGTAGTCATCCCGGGACGAATTCAGTTCATCCAGTACGGCAACGGCCGCGGCGTACTCATCCGTCCCCGGAAGATCGGGCTGTTCCGCCGCCCCTTCCAGAAATGTGGTCATGTTCTGTTTGAGGGTCCCGAAGATATCTTCGAGAATTACGTCCAGGACCGATTTGTGAGTCCAAAACCAGGTATGGCCGCAGGAGTCCTCGAGCTTCACGTATTTCTGGATTTTCTTGCGTTTGCCGCTGGTCAGTTGGCAATCCAGATAGATCACCGGATGTTTGACGGTGTCCCCGTACAGGGCGCGGATCAGCTTGTCATCGAAGGCGGCACTGCTCGGGTCGTCCCAGGTACCGTCCCCCAGACTGCCGGGTCCGCCCGCCGATACATAACTGGACTGATAGTTGTCACACCAGGAGTATCCCGTAATATAAACTTTGTGTGAGTGAGACATTGTATGTATTCCGTTGTGTTACGGATTGCAGCGATAGTCGGTCGGGCCGTAGCAGCCTTGTTCGCGCGGATTGCTTCTGCAACGGCGCAGTTTCTCGTCCAGTGCCTGCTTGTAGTTGACGTACACCTGATAGCGGTTGGCGGAGGCGCGATAATCGCCGGCCCGCTCCGCATACTGGTACTCGCGATAGGCGTCGCACATGCGCGAATGGATCAGCGAAAGGTCGGCGCCGGAAACGTCGGGTCCGGAGTATTGGTTCTCATAGCCGCCGATTTGCGGAGGACCCGAGGGGGTGGGTGCGCCATAGGGTCGGGGTTGCGCCTCGGATGGTTGTTCATATCCTTCCAGGATGGAGGGATCGTTGATGATGATGGCGCCGGCAACGATCAGAACAAGAATTATGAAAAAGAGAAAAAACCCGCCGTTCTGTTTTTTTCGCATGGCTGCCTCCGGATGCAAAAAGTTGGCAAGTAAAACATGCCGCTATTCCATTCAATTTGTTGCGAACCATGAAGAAAAGGAAGGGATTCGCATGTTTTGCACTGTAACCACAGTGGCCCCGTTCCACAAGTGCGGCTTTTCAGGCGCTCTGCATAGATTATAGTTATTGGGTAGAGTCCCGTTGAACCCGGGAGAATCAGGAAATGGACCTCCGATGCTAATAATTGTGGGAGCCCGGTCCCCCGGGCGATTAAGCATGCCTGAATTTTTCTCTCCAAGGCGCCAAGCGCGCAAAGAGATCAAACGCATTGTTTTACTTGGCGTTCTTTGCGTCTTGGCGAGAGTCAAGTTCGGTTTGAACATGGAAGCCGCTTAGAGCGGTGAGACACTGCTTAGGCAGGCTCTTCGTCATCCCGGCGCAGGCCGGGATCCAGAAGAATCAACCACCTGAACTTCACTCGATTCAAAGCTTGAATAGGCCTTCCCGATAGACCAATCTCCCTGTAACAGGTTTTCCAATAGGAAGGGAATGAAATGAGCCTCCGATCGGTCGGCAGCATAGCGCTCCTCACCCTGCTCGGATTTATCGGTATGTTCCTGTACCTGAGTCCGGGCTATCTGACACCAGTACTTCCAAGCGACGCTGAGGCACCACGCTTAGCCGAACAGATCAAACTCCCGCCCGGCTTCCGGATCGAGCTCTATGCCGAGAATCTTCCGGGCGCCCGTTCCATGACCCTGAGCCCCTCCGGCACGCTGTTCGTGGGCACGCGCACAATGGGCAAGGTGTATGCGCTCCGGGACAGTAACGATGATCACCGGGCCGACGCGGTCTATACCATCGCCAGCGGTCTGCACATGCCCAACGGCGTGGCGTTCCGCGACGGCGATCTCTATGTGGCCGAAGTAGGGCGGATACTGCGTTTCCCGCAGATCGAGGACACCCTGGAACATCCGCCGCAACCGGTCGTGATCAGCACGGACTATCCCGACGACGATCACCACGGCTGGAAATTCATCGCCTTCGGTCCGGACGGCAAGCTCTATATCCCGGTGGGGATGCCCTGTAACGTCTGCCTGCCGGAGCAGGAGATCTACGGCACCATTACGCGCCTGGACCCAAAGGGCGGCAAGCCGGAGATCTACGCCCGCGGGGTGCGCAACTCCGTCGGGTTTGATTGGCACCCGCAGACCCATGAACTGTGGTTCACCGACAACGGTCGTGACTGGCTGGGGGACGAGCTACCGAACGACGAACTCAACCATGCACCGCAGGCCGGCATGCACTTCGGCTTTCCGTTCTGCAACCAGGGGGATCTCTCCGACCCGGACTACGGCGACCGCCGCTCCTGCGACGAGTTCACCCCGCCCGCCCTAAAGCTTGGCCCGCATGTGGCCGCCCTCGGTATGCGTTTCTACCGTGGCAACCAATTTCCCGAACACTATCGTGGCGGCATCTTCATCGCCCAGCACGGCTCCTGGAACCGCAGCGAGCCCATCGGTTACCGGGTGGTGTTCGTCCCCGTGCGTGACAACCAGGCCGGTCCTTACGAAATATTCGCGGAAGGTTGGTTGCGTGACGGCCGCGCCTCCGGCCGGCCGGTGGATGTGCAGGAACTGCCAGACGGTTCGCTGTTGATATCGGACGATAAGGGCGGGCGGATCTACCGGATCTTCTATGCGGGTTGAGTCTTATGCGGATAATTGTAGGAGCCAGGTCCCCCGGGCGATGAAGCATGCTGGCTTTTCGTTCTCGCAAAGACGCAAAGAGCGCCAAGAAAAACGCTTTTGATCTCTTTGCGCGCTTGGCGTCTTGGCGAGAACGAAAGGATCAGACTCTCGCCCGCTACATAGGTGCGGATCAGTGCGGCAGCCGTTTCCGCAGTACCCCGTACAGCCAGGTTCCGTGCAGCGCCCCCAGCAGGATCACGAACGCACCCAGGGAACCGGCCCCCACCAGGGCGAAGATGGGACCGGGACACAGACCCACGATCCCCCAACCCAGGCCGAAGATGAATCCGCCGATGGGGTAGCGCAGGTTCCCCTCCGCCTTTTGCAGCACGGTGATGACGCTCCCGTCCAGCGACTTGATGGAGCTGAAGCGCATCACCAGCTTGGTGCCCACGAAGGCGGTCAGGATGGCGGTGATGATCACGCCGTACATCTGGAACGACTGGAAATGAAACATCTCCATGATGCGATACCAGGATGCGGCTTCCGACTTCATCAGGGCAAAGCCGAAGATGATGCCCGCCAACAGATAGGGTAGTTGTCTCATGGCGTCAGATCCCCAACAGGAAGGGCGTAATGAAATAGGCCGCCAGGATGCCGCCGGCGAAGATCCCGAGCACCGCCTTCAAGGACTTCAGTTGCATCGTCGCAAGGCCGGTGATCGCATGTCCCGAGGTGCAGCCCGAGGCGTAACGGGTCCCGAAACCGATCAGGATGCCGCTGACCGCCAGGATCAGGATATTGAGGGGGGTCAGGTCATACAGCTTGGCCGGATAGTAACCGTTCCCCTGTTCCACGCCCCAAACCGCCAGCATCTCCCGGGCGGCGTGCGAGAGTCCGATGGGTCCCGGATGCGGGAAGACGAACGTCGCCAGCAGGCCGCCGACGGCGATGCCGACCGCGAAGGCAATGGCCCAGCCGTACAGTTTCCAGTCATATTGGAAATGGCTGACCTTCACCTGCTTGGGTTGGGTCATGGCGCAGATGTGTTCCAGGTTCTGCGATACGCCGAACGACTTGCTGCCGATCACCAGCATCAACGGCACCATGGACCCGATGATCGGGCCGGACACATACCAGGGCCAAGGGCCGCTTAACCATGCAATGAGCTGTTCCATTTCATTACCTCACCAAAACCGCTGTTGTTCCGTGCCGGATGCGAAAGCCCCGAATCCATAATTCTAGTATGGATAGGACCGGCCTCTTGCCGCACTGAGCGGATACCACGCCAAAGAACCGCCCGGGGGAGGGGATCTCAATCTGGTTCAATGGGTTTCGCAAGCGCCGCAAGGGCTACAGCTTCGGGGCTTGCTACGGTCGGCCTTTATTTACTGCCGGACAATGCCGGATATTCGGCACGGAGAAGGCGCTAGTGTAGGGGCAGATCCGGGCGGCGGCAACCGGCCGCGCAATGAAAGATTATATGGGCGGATAGATAGGGTTTTATCGAGGTGGTTATCTGATTGTTGGAAGAGGTCCCGGTTTTTGAATCAAGAGCCTAAGTTCTTCAACGATATCCAACAACTCCTCTAACAGTTGGTCCTCGATCTCAAAGAGTCCCTCATATAGGGTTTTGTTTCTGCGATCGTGACACAGAACCAACACCCTGACTTTTGCCTGTTCCAGGTTGACCGTATGACCCAAACACTGGAAGACGAGATAGCGCTTGTCCGTGCGATAGCCATGCCGACGTAAAGCGGCCAGGGCCAGCGCATGGGCGGCGTTATAAATCAGGTCGAAGCGGCTAACGAGGGAGAGGGTGCTGTTTTTGGCGTCTCGGATGCGCTCATCGGCGGTGCGCAACAGGCCGTCAAATTCTTTCTGATCGGGAGGTTCAATATGGATCTGGCCGGCGCGAACCAGATTATCGAGTTGGGTTAAAGTCATCCGCTGACCCTATTACAAAGATTTTCGGGTGGTCCATCACCCGTTGTACAAAAGCGTTATCCGCCAGAAGTTTTTGCTGAAATTCTTCGGGAGAGTATATCGACGGGTTAACCTCGCGGCCAAGCTTTTTCTCGGTATCCGTCAATTGTTCCATCACTACCGCATAGCTGAGATTGCTTCCGATCAACATCAGATCGATATCGCTGTCCGCCCTTTCGGTGCCCTTAGCAATCGAACCATAAATGAAGGCCGTATCAATGGAATCGGTGAGTGGTGCCAAGGCATTGCGAAGCACATCGGCCAGACCGAAGGTCTTCATCACCATCGCGTGCAGTTCATGGAAGATGGGGGAGGCGGGATTGGCTTGGTAGTGCTTCTGATTGCCAACGCGCCTCACCGTCACCAGCCCGCTTTGCTTCAACTTGGCCAATTCCCGCTGCACCGCCCCCGAACCGCTGCCGGTAAGCCGAATCAGCTCACTGGCGAAAAAGCTCTGTCCCACCTGACCATAGAGGTAGGCCAGCACTCGTTGCTGGGTCGTGGAGAAGAGTGCATCTGCCAGGGGGAGGTGCGAGCGCTGGTTTGAAATCTTAGTGATCATGCCCATAATGGGTATGATAGTACCCAAATTGGGCATTATCAAGTACTGGATATGCTCCCTGGTGCAGTAATCGTAGTCTGCGCCTGATTGCTCCTGGTTTGTCTCCTATTCTTTGTTCCATTCAATTTCATAAACCTCTAAGGGCGGCCGCTATCAAAATGGTGACCAAGGACGGGGTGGATAGAAGCGGTATTCCGGAATTTGGAGGCGGGCATGCATTTCTCTGTCGAGGCTGAAGTCATTCTGTTATTGATGGTGATTACCTCGGTTGCGATGGGGGTGAGGTATTACAGCAAACTGCCCTATACCATCGCTTTGATCATTGCCGGCATTGTCCTGAGTTTTTTCGATATCTTTCCCGATATCCGTCTGACTCCCGAGCTTATTTTCCATGTGTTGCTTCCGCCCCTGCTGTTTGAAGCGGCATTTAACCTGAACACGAGCGAATTGCGGGAGAACACCAAACCGATCTTTATCTATGCCGTGGTCGGGGTTTTGGTTGCCGTTTTCGTAACCGGGTTTTTGTTGCGGGGTTCCTTTGCACTGTTCGGGTCCGATGCTTCCATGCCGCTGCTCGCCTGTCTGTTGTTCGGCGCGGTCATCTCCTCAACCGACCCGATCTCGGTGCTGGCCATCTTCAAACAACTGGGCGTTCCCAAGCGGTTATCTTCCATTATCGAAGGGGAGAGCCTGCTGAACGACGGTATTTCCGTGGTGGTCTACGGCATCATCCTGTCCGCGGTGCTGGGTGAAAGTCACTTTACCCTGATCAACGGCCTCAAGGAGTTTGTGCTGGTCGCATTCGGCGGGGCGGTTGTCGGCATCATTCTCGGGCTCACTTTCTCGAAGATCACCGCCCTGGTGGATGACCACCTGATTGAAATCACCCTGACAACCATCCTGACCTATCTGGTCTACATCATCGCCGAATACTTCAAGGTGTCCGGTGTAATCGCCGTGATCGCAGCCGGCCTGATGGTGGGAAATTACGGCACCCGGATCGGCATGAGCCCCACAACCCGGGTATCGGTTAAGGATTTTTGGGACTATGTGGCCTTTGTCATCAACTCCGTGGTGTTTTTCATCATCGGGTTGGAGGTCGGGATCGTCAATATTTTTACCAATTTCCACTATATCCTGATCGCCATCGTAACGGTCCTGCTGGGCAGAACCGTCGCCATCATGACGCTGACGCCGCTGGTAAATCTTATTGACAAGAAAATCGAGTTTAACTGGCAGGCCGTGTTTATCTGGGGCGGTGTCAGGGGCGCCCTGGCCATGGCCCTGGCTTTGGCCATACCGCAGGACTACCAGTTCCGGGGAATGATTCTGATTATGGCCTTCGGCGTGGTGGGGTTCTCCCTGATCGTGCAGGGCCTCTCCCTCGGCTGGTTATTGAAGCGTCTGAGAATCGGGGGCAGAGACAAAAACCTGGAAAAATACGAATTGGAACGCGGCAAATTAATCGCGGCGAACGGCGCCGTTCTGGAACTGGAAACAATGTACCGGGATGCC
>JBNKCL010000024.1:0-4483 GCA_050287725.1 Sedimenticolaceae bacterium | reverse complement strand
GCTCACTCATGCGCCAAAATCTGATCCAACCGATTCCGCATGGTGGCGTAATAGACCACCGGAATCACCACCAGGGTCAGGAGGGTGGAGACCAGCAGTCCGAAGATCAGGGAGACCGCCAGACCGCTGAAGATCGGGTCGTCCAGGATGAAGAACGCACCGGCCATGGCCGCCACCGCGGTCAGGGCGATGGGTTTGGCCCGCACCGCCGCTGATTCGACCACCGCCTCTTCCAGCGAGATCCCGGCACGCACCTGCTGGTTGACGAAGTCCACCAGCAGGATGGAGTTGCGCACGATAATCCCCGCCAGCGCGATCATGCCGATCATGGAGGTGGCGGTGAACTGCATCCCCAGCAGGGCGTGCCCCGGCAGGATGCCGATGATGGTGAGCGGGATCGGCGCCATGATCACCAGCGGCACCAGGTAGGAGCGGAACTGCGCCACTACCAGCAGGTAGATCAGGATCAGGCCCACCGAGTAGGCGATGCCCATGTCACGGAAGGTCTCGTAAGTGATCTGCCATTCGCCGTCCCACTTCAGACCGTATTCATAGGGATTCTCCGGCGGGGAGAAGAACCACTGTTCCGGTTCCCCGGTGTCGTCGAGGGTGCCGGAGATATCGAACATGCCGTACAGCGGACTGTCGGTCTTGCCGGCCATGTCGCCGGTGAGGTAGACCACCGGCAGCAGATCCTTGTGATAGATGGAGTGCTCCCGCTGGGCCGGCACCAGTTCGACGATTTCGGAGAGCGGGATCAGTGTTCCGTTCTGGCTGCGCACTCGCAGCGAGAGCACCTGCTCCAGGTCCGCCTTGTCCGACTCGCTGTATTTCAAGCGGATCGGGACGGCGTATTTGCGATTCTTGCCGTGCAGATAGGTGACGTCCTCGCCTCCCAGCACCGTGCCCAGCGCCGCGACCACGCTCTCCTGGGAGACCCCCAGCAGCGCCGCCTTGGTGCGGTCCACCCGGATGACGGTTTTGTCCGAGGGGTACTCCACACTGTCGTCCACGTCGACGATATCGGGAGTGGATTCGAACACCTTGCGCACCTTCTCGGCGGTGGCGATCTGACCGTCATAGTCGAGGCCGTAGATCTCGGCCACCAACGGCGACATCACCGGCGGACCCGGCGGCACTTCCACGATCTTGGCGTTGCCGCCGTACTTGCGTGCGACCTCCTGAATCGGTTCCCGCGCCGCCAGGGCGATCTCGTGGCTCTTGCGGTCCCGCTCATGTTTGTCCGCCAGATTCACCTGGATATCCCCCACGTTGGCTCCGGACCGCAGATAGTACTGGCGCACCAGGCCGTTGAAACCGATGGGGGCGGCGGTGCCGGCGTATACCTGGTAGTTGGTCACCTCCGGGATCTCGGCGACCCGTTCGCCCATCTCGTTCAGAACCCGCGCGGTCTGCTCCAGGCTGGTCCCCTCCGGCATGTCCAGCACCACCTGGAACTCCGATTTGTTGTCGAACGGCAGCATCTTCAACACTACCAGTTTGGCGACCACCAGTAGCAGCGAACCGCCGATCAGCAGCAGGATCCCGATCAGCAATTGCCGCCGTTTGCGCGCCCCCGATTCGCCCGCCAGGAACGGTGTCATCACGTCGCTGAAGATCAGGTGCAGTCGGGATACCCCTCCGTCCCGCGCACCGTGTCCGCCGGCATGGGCGGCTGCCGTGTTTGCCAGGGCGCGGTTGGTGAGCCAGGGGGTCAGGATGAAGGCCACCGCCAGCGAGATCAGCATACCGATGGAGGCGTTGATGGGGATCGGACTCATGTAGGGTCCCATCAGCCCGGTCACGAAGGCCATCGGCAGCAGTGCGGCGATCACGGTGAGGGTCGCCAGGATGGTGGGTCCGCCCACTTCGTCCACCGCCTTCGGGATCGCCTCCAGCAGATGTTTCGTGCCCAGGGAGAGATGACGATGGATGTTTTCCACCACCACGATGGCGTCGTCCACCAGGATACCGATGGAGAAGATCAGGGCGAACAGTGAGACCCGGTTCAGGGTGAAGCCCCAGGCCCAGGAGGCGAACAGGGTGACGGCCAGGGTCACCACCACCGCCGCTCCCACGATCAGCGATTCGCGCCAGCCCAGGGCAAACACTACCAGCAGCACCACCGAGACGGTGGCGAAGATCAGTTTGCTGATCAGCTTCTTGGCCTTGGCGTCGGCGGTCTCACCGTAGTTGCGGGTGATGGTGGTGTTGATTCCGTCCGGGATGAAGGTGCCCTTCAGTTGCGCCAGTCGTTCGATCACCGCATCGGCGATGTCCACGGCATTGGTGCCCGGTTTTTTGGCCACCGCCACCGTCACCGCCGGACGCTTGTTGGCTTCGGTAAGGCCGGCGTCCTTGGTGCCGGGGCCGCTGCCGATCCAGGCATACTGCTGCGGCTGGTCCGGGCCTTGCCGGATGGCGGCCACGTCACGCAGGTACACCGGTTTGCCGTCGGTGACCCCCACCACCAGCGCTCCCAATTCGGAGGCCGAGGTCTGGAAGGTCCCGGCCTGAACCAGGATCTCCCGGTTGTCGCGGGTGATGCTGAGATCGTCCCGGCTGGTGTTGCCGGCCATCAGGGCGCGGCGCAGTTCGGCCAGGTCGATGCCGTATCCCGCCAGCGCCTGGGGATCGAGCAGCACGCTCACCACCCCCTTGCGGTCACCGATGGTGTAGATGTCGCGGGTGCCCGGCACCCGTTTCAGTTCGGACTCGATGGCGTGCGCCACCTGTCCCAATTCATAACCCCCCACCGAAGGATCCTGGGACCAGAGGGTGGCGGTGATGATCGGGACGTCGTCGATCCCCTTGGGTTTGATGATGGGCTGGCTCACCCCCAGGTTGCGCGGCAGCCAGTCCTGGTTGGAGAAGATCTTGTTATAGAGCCGGACGATGGCGGCGGTCCGGTCCTCTCCCACCTGGAATCGGACCGTGAGCACGGCCATGCCGGGACGCGAGACGGAGTAGACGTGCTTGATTCCTTCGATCTCGGAGAGCACCTGCTCCGCCGGCGTGGCCACCAGGTGCTCGATCTCGTTGGCGGTGGCGCCGGGGAACGGGATGAACACGTTGGCGAAGGTGACGTTGATCTGCGGCTCTTCCTCGCGCGGGGTGACCAGGACTGCGAACAGTCCCAGCAGCAGCCCCGCCAGCGCCAGCAGCGGGGTGATCTCGGTGGTGAGGAAACGCTGCGCGATGCGCCCGGAGACACCGAGCTTACTCATGGGCCTGCTCCGCGGGCTGGGTCTTCCGTAGCGTGCCGGCGGCGATGGGATCCAGGGCGACCTGTTCCCCTTCCTTCAGCCCCGCCAGTATCTCGACCATGCCGTCAGCGCCGGTCTGCCCGATCCGGAGATAGCGCAGGGTGATCCGGCCGTCGGGGGCGAGCACATAAGCGCCGGTCACCTCGCCGCGGTAGACCACCGCCTGTTGCGGGATCAGCAGCGCCTTGTGGCTGCCGACCGTGAAGGCGCACTTCACGTACATCCCCGGAAACAGGTGCGGGGTGCCCGCCGGCAGATCCAGTCGTACCTTGAAGGTGTTGCTGCCGTGGTGGGCGTAGGGAAAGATGGTCAGTTTTTCGGCGTCGATCCAGCTGTCGTCCGGCAACTGAATGCTCCCCTTGCGATGTTCGCGTACGGCTTCGATCAGGCTCTGCGGGACATCCACGTTTACCCGCAGTTGGTCGAGGGAGATACCGGTCATCAGTTTCTGGCCGGGGTTGGCGATCTCCCCAACCTCCACGTGGCGCTCGGTGACGATGCCGGCGTAGGGTGCGCGCACCAGGGTGTATTCCATCTGCTCCTGCGACTTGGCGAGGGCGGCCTTGGCGGCCGCGTGGCGGGCGACCGCCGCCTTCAGGGCCGCATCGGCGCGGTCCAGGGCGGCGCGCGCCACCAGCTTCTTGGCGTAGATCTTGGCCATCCGCTCCTGCTCCTGGCGCGCCTCCTCCAGTCGGGCGGCGGCCTCGGTCACCGCGGCCTGGGCTTCGTTCAGGCCCGCCTGCTGCTCCTTGCTCTTGAGCCGGATGATGACCTGTCCCTTCTCCACGAAGTCATCCACGTCGAACAGGATCTCTTCGATCTGCCCCTTGGTCTGGGCCGAGATGGTGCTCTGGTGGACCGCCTCCACCACACCGTCCAGGAGATGCCGGCGGGGCTGCTCCCGGTACTCCGCCTTGGCGGTCTCCAGCGGTTGGTTCGCCTGCGCCGTCAACGCCAGACCCGCGGCCGCCAGTGCGACCAGTGCAATTCGTCTCATCCGGAACTCCCTGGGAAAGGAATATAATTAAACGCTAATATACGGACTGCTCCATCCAAGTTCAACCGTAAAGGCCGTTTTATATTAGGTTGTTGGCAATAACCCTTTGAAAATCAAGTATGAATATAGCCGGAATCCGGTTCCGGTGATAGGAAATCCCCGCTTCGTCTTATTTGATCCCTCCCCCACGGGTGGGGGAGGCCGGGAGGGGGAGTAAACA
>JBNKCL010000023.1:0-34940 GCA_050287725.1 Sedimenticolaceae bacterium | reverse complement strand
TCCTGCCCCGTCCGGGCGAAGGCGGAGATCTCGTATTGCCGGTATCCGGCCTTTCGCAGTTCCGCGCGGCCGGTCTCTTCTATGTCTACCAACAGATCGTCGTCCGGCAGTTGCGGCGGGTTGCGCTCAAAGGCGGTGCCGGGCTCGAGTGTCAGTTGATAGTAGGAGATGTGGCTCGGTCCCGCTTCTATTGCCGTTTGCACATCGGCTAATGCCTGTTCTGTTGTCTGGCTCGGCAAGCCATACATCAGATCCAGATTGAGGTTTTCAAAACCGGTTGTCTTCGCCTGTTCGATGGCGGCCAGCGCTTCCGTTCGATTGTGGATGCGTCCCAGGGCTTGCAGCTTCCGGTCGTCGAAACTCTGTATGCCGATGGAGAGGCGATTCACCCCCGCATGGCGATACTCGCAGTAGCGTCCGGCTTCGAGGGTGCCGGGGTTAGCCTCCAGCGTGATCTCCGCATTTGCCTCCAAGCCGATGCGCGCCCGAACGCCATCCAAAAGACCAGCGATTGCCTCACCGGAAAAGAGGCTGGGGGTGCCGCCGCCGATGAAGATGCTGGTGAGCGTTCGCCCTTGCACCAGCGGCAGCTCCTGTTCCAGATCCGCCAGCAATGCTTGGACGTAGGCATGTTCATCCGGAACACCGGCGGCGGCGTGGGAGTTGAAGTCGCAGTAGGGGCACTTGCGGACGCACCAGGGGATGTGGAGATAGAGAGAAAGGGGCGGGGGGTTGAGCATTACCTATATATACCGCATCACAAGGATAGTGATGATGATTTTCTTTTGACTCCCCCCTAGCTCCCCACCCGCGGGGGAGGAACATGTTCTCTCTGCGAGCATCCTCGATTCCCTATTCGAAAACAGGAAACTCCACCGCTCCCTCCCGTAAGCGGGAAACTCCCTCTGTTCCCTCCCCGCAAGCGGGGAGGGTTAGGGTGGGGAGTCAGAGGTCACTGCCCGCGTAAGACCCCCTCGCCTATCCTCCCTCACTCGTGGGAGAGGAACGGGATGGTATCACCGCCACGGAGATGAATTTGATTTGACCCCCTCCCTGCCTACCCCGCTAGCGGGGGGCAGGGAAACGACCATCCTCAGAGATTATGCCGCGCCTTCAGGTAGGCCAACTCGGAGATGTCGCTCCAACGCCGGGCCTGTTGATAGTAGCTGTTGTAAGAGTCGAAGACCTTCTTGCTGAAGGCGTCCGTGTCGGCCAACTCCGCGACCACCTGTTCCGACAGCTCCCGCAGTTTCTTCAGCACGTCGTCCGGATAGACCCGCAGATTCACCTTGTGTTTGGTGAGCAGGGTCTCCAGCGCCATCGGGTTGCGGGCGGTGTACTCGGCGAGCAGGTCCTGGTTCACCACCCGGCAGGCGTTGCGCACGATGGATTGCAGATCCTTGGGCAACGCCAGAAACGCCTGCTTGTTGATCATCGCCTCCAGGATGGTGCCCGGCTCGTGGAAACCCGGATAGTAGTAATACTTGGCCGCCTTGTAGAGACCGAAGGCGAGGTCGTTGTAGGGACCGACCCATTCGGTGGCGTCGATGGCGCCCGATTGCAGGGAGGTGAACAGCTCGCCGCCCGGCAGGTTCACCGGGGTGCCGCCGGCCCGCTTCAGCACCTCGCCGCCGAGGCCGGGGATGCGCATCTTCAGACCCTCCAGGTCCTTCACGCTGTTGATCTGTTTGTTGAACCAGCCCCCCATCTGCACGCCGGTGTTGCCGGCCGGCTCCGGGATCAGGCCGAACTGGTCGTAGAGTTCGGTCCAGAGCTCCAGCCCGCCGCCGTAATACATCCAGCCGTTCATCTCCTGGGCGGTGAGCCCGAAGGGAACGGTGGAGAAGAACTGGGCCGCCTCGCTCTTGCCCTTCCAGTAGTAGGCGGAGCCGTGCCCCATCTCGGCGGTGCCGCGGGAGACGGCATCGAACACCTCGAACGCCGGCACCAGTTCCGTGGCGCCGTACACCTTCACCGAGATCCGGCCGCCGCTCATCTCGCCGATCAGTTCCGCCAGCTTGTTGGCGGCGGTGCCCAGCCCCGGAAAATTCTTCGGCCAGGTGGTGACCATTTTCCATTTATATTCCGCCTCGGCATGGGCCGTGCCCATGCCGGCCAGACCGGCCCCCAATACCAGGGAACCGCCACCTACCTTTTTAATGAAATCGCGGCGTTGCATTTTTTGTCTCCCGTTCTTGTTTGTTCTGTTGCCGACCATCAGCCCGGTTATTTTTTACCACAGGGGACGCGGGGGTTCACGGAGAATGGCCGTAATTATCCGGTGAGATTCTTACACCGCCTGCAGATTCGCATACGCCACCACCAACCACTTGGCGCCCACTTGCTCGAAGTTGACCTGCACCCGGGCGCTGCCGCCCTGGCCCTCGGCGTTCAGCACCACCCCCTCGCCGAACTTCGGGTGCGAGACCCGCTGGCCGAGCCGGAAACCGCTCGACTCTTCCGCCATCCGCAACGATCCGGCTGGCGCCGAGTATGGCCGCGCGATACCGGGCCGGGCGCGGATCTCTTCCACCAGGTCCAGCGGGATCTCCCACAGAAAGCGGGAGGGGAGGGAAAAGTTCTCGGAGCCGTGCAGACGCCGACTCTCCGCATGGGTGATATAGAGCTGTTGCATGGCGCGGGTCATGCCCACGTAGCAGAGCCGGCGCTCCTCTTCCAGCCGCTCCGGGTCATCGCTGGACATGCTGTGGGGGAACAGCCCCTCTTCCATGCCGCCGATGAACACCAGTGGAAACTCCAGCCCTTTGGCGGAGTGCAGGGTCATCAGCTGCACGCTCTCCTCGAATTCCGCGGCCTGCCGCTCCCCCGCCTCCAGGGCGGCGTGCGCCAGAAAGGCGTCCAGCTCCGACATCATCGGCTCGGCCCCTGCCGCCGGGCCGGACTCTTCCGTTCCGGGGAAATAGACGTCGGCGCCCACCTCGAACTCCCCGGCGGCGTTTACCAACTCCTCCAGGTTCTCCACCCGGTCCTGGCCCTTGCCGTCGCGCGCTTTCCGGAAATGGTCCGGCAGGCCGCTCTGCTCGATCACCTGGGACGCCTGTGCGCGCAGCCCCATGCCGGCGGTGTCCGCGGCCAGTTCCTCGATGAGGTCGAGAAACCCCTGCAGGGCGTTGGCCGCCCGCTTGGGCATGGTCTCCCCCTTGGCCAACTCCCGGCTCGCCTGCCACAGGGAACAGCCGAAGTCCCGGGCGTGGCCGCGCACCGCCTCCAGGGTCCGGGCGCCGATGCCGCGCGGCGGCTGGTTGACCGCCCGTTCGAAGGAGGGGTCGTCGCCGCGGTTGGATACCAGCCGCAGATAGGCGAGGGCGTCCTTGATCTCGGCCCGTTCGAAGAACCGCAGGCCGCCGTACACCCGGTAGGGGATGCCGGCCTGGATCAGCGCCTCTTCGAACAGCCGGGACTGGGCGGTGGTGCGGTAGAGGATGGCGATCTCGGTGCGGCGTCTGCCCCCTTCTATGGCGCCGCGGATACGCTCCACCACGAAGCGCGCCTCGTCCACCTCGTTGAAGGCGGCGTAGACCCGGATCGGGTCCCCCTGGCCGTCCTCGGTCCAGAGATTCTTGCCCAGGCGGGTGGGGTTGTTGGCGATCACCGCGTTGGCCGCCGCCAGGATGGTGCCGGTGGAACGGTAGTTCTGCTCCAGCCGGATCAGGCGGGCGGCGGGAAAATCTTTCTGGAAGTCGCGGATATTCTCCACCTTGGCGCCGCGCCAGCCGTAGATGGACTGGTCGTCGTCCCCCACCACGAACAGGTTGTCGCGCTCACCGGCCAGCAGCCGCAGCCAGGCGTACTGGATGGCGTTGGTGTCCTGAAACTCGTCCACCAGCACATGGGAGAACCGCTCCCGGTAATGGTGCAGGACGTCCGGGCGGTCCCGCCACAACTCGTGGGCGCGCAGCAACAGCTCGGCGAAATCCACGCTCCCGGCGCGCTCGCACGCCTCCTGGTAGTGGCGGTAGATGCGGATCATCTGGCGCTGGTAGTGGTCGCCGCCGTCGTCCAGGTGATCGGGGCGGCGCCCCTCGTCCTTGTTGTGGTTGATGAACCACTGCGCCTGACGCGGCGGCCAGCGCGCCTCGTCCAGGTCGAGCTCTTTCAATATTCTGCGAATCAGCCGGTACTGGTCGTCGGAGTCGAGGATCTGGAAGCTCTGCGGCAGCTTCGCCTCCTGCCAGTGCGCCCGCAGCAGCCGATGCGCCAGACCGTGGAAGGTGCCCACCCACATGCCGCCCACCGGCTGGCCCAGCAGGTGTTCGATGCGGTGGCGCATCTCGCGCGCCGCCTTGTTGGTGAAGGTGACCGCCAGGATGCCCCAGGGCGAGACCTGCTCCACCTGGATCAGCCAGGCGATCCGGTGCACCAGCACCCGGGTCTTGCCGGAACCGGCGCCGGCCAGCACCAGGGCGCTGCCGGAGGGGGCGGCCACCGCCTCGCGCTGGGCCTCGTTCAGACCCTCCAGGATGTGGGAGATATCCATTCGCTCATTCTACTAAGGCGGCAGCACAAAAGGCGAACCGGGCCCCGCTTTTGATTCCGCGTGCCGGGCGCGGTTTTCCGTTCGCAAGCGTATGCGATAAGATCCGGTGATTCCGGCACACCTCGAGACCCTCGTTATGAATAAGATCCGGCTTCTGCCCGCCACCCTGCTGTTGTCCGCTCTCTTCGCCCCCCTGTCCGCCGATGCGGATCTGCCCCTGCAACCGGCGACCTCCGCCCCGCCAACGCCCGGCGTGGTCGCGCAATACGGCGACCAAACGATCACCAACACGGAACTCTATAAGGCGGCCGGCGCATCCAATGCGGCCCGTCTCTTCGAACTGGAGGAGAAAGCGTACGAGCAACGGAAAGAGCTGCTGCGCTCCGTGTTGTTGCACAATCTCGCCGCCAAAGACCCGGCTCGCGGCAAACGCAGCCCTCTCCAGTTTCTGCAGGATGAGGTATTTGCCGGAATCAAGGTGAGCGACGACGAGGTGAACGCCTTTATTCAACAACACCAGCTCTCCGGCGGGGACCCGGAGAACTCGCAACTGAAAGCCCAGGTGCGCGCATATTTATATGCCGACAAACGCATCGCGGCTGCGGACCGGTGGCTGAAACAGAAGATGGGAAACAACCCGGTGATATTTTATTCCGCCCCGCCGGAAAGGCCCTTCTTTCAGATCGACATTGAACAAGCCCCCACCTGGGGCAAACCGGACGCTCCGATTACGCTGGTCGAGTTTTCCGATTTTCAGTGTCCCTACTGCGCTCGCGGAACAAAAGTCATCAACCAATTAAAGAAGAAGTACGGCGATCGGTTACGGCTGGTGTTCAAACAGAACCCCTTGCCGATGCACAAGCATGCCGCCAAGGCCGCAGAGGCGAGTCTGTGCGCCGAAGAACAGGGCGGGGAGTTTTTCTGGAAACTGGCCGACCGGATGTTTGAAAACCAGAACTCCTTGGGCTCGGAAGCACTCAAGAAATACGCCGCGGCGGTCGGGCTCGATGGCGCCAAATTCGAGCAATGCCTCAACTCCGGACGTATGACCAAGCGGGTACAACAGGATTTGGCCGAAGCCGAGGAGTTGGGGATTCAATCCACCCCGGTTTTTTTCGTCAACGGCCGCCTGATTTCCGGCGCCCAACCGCTGGAGGTGTTCGTCGAGGTGATCGAGCAGGAACTGAAGCGTCCCTGAGCCTTATCCTCGTTTCCGTTCGGAGAAGAACGAGCGCCGGCGCTTCACCGCATGCCGATGGGTCCGGTAGTCACCCGACCGGATCCGTCGCAACTCCGCGGTGTCATGATTAAAGAGGTAGACCCAGGCCCACACCCTTCTGCCGTTCTCCAGAGTGACGCGCCGGCGTCGCCGTACGAATTCATGCGGTTCCGTGAAACCTCCCGAGCACTCTTCATACGCATCCAGCCGGATTAATGCACGGGCATCGATAACCCGATAGAGTTCGCCATGGATCCGGTCCCGCGTGCGCTCCGTTGCCACCGCACCCGGATACCCCGCCACCTCATACAACTGCCCCCGCAGTGATCCCTTTGTCCGATAGGCGCATCCCCGCATGAGATGGCGAAAACGGTTGGCGCACACCCCCCGGCGCAAGGTGCCGTAGACGAACAGCAAGTCGCCGCCTTTGTTTCTGTCCCTTCCCGTCATATTTCCTCTACCCTGTCTCGCCATTCATGCGCACACGCCGGACTCGGTTGACGCACGGTTTCACTCGTGGTTTATTCCTCTGAAGTATACCTGTCGTCTGTAACTGCTTCACCGTCAAATCGGACACTGCAATGACCTTTGAAGAGTTTAAACAATTGATCGCGGCCCACAGCGAATGGGCCTGGGTAATCCAGGTATTCGTGGTGGTTTTCTGCGTGCTGCTGTTCAACTTCCTGCTGCGGCGCGCCCTCGACCGCCTGCAACAGCGTCTCACCCGTACCCGCACCCCCTGGGACGACGCCCTCTTCGATGCGGCACGGCGGCCGCTGGCATTGCTGGTCTGGGTGGTGGGACTGGCTTTTGCGGCACAGATCGTGCGCAACGTCTCCCATTTGGCGCTGTTCGAAGCGATCGGGCCGCTGCGCGACGTGGCCATCATCGGCTGCCTGGCATGGTTCCTGATTCGATTTATCGCATTGGCGGAACAAAATCTGGTGAACGCCCGCACCACCGACGGCAAAAGCTACGATCGCACCACCATGGATGCCATCGCCAAGCTGCTACGCGCATCGGTCGTGATCACCGCCGCCCTCGTCACCATGCAAACCCTCGGCTTCAGCATCTCCGGGGTGCTCGCCTTCGGCGGCATCGGCGGTATCGCAGTCGGGTTTGCCGCCAAAGATCTGCTGGCCAACTTCTTCGGCGGCCTGATGATTTATCTCGACCGCCCGTTCGCGGTAGGAGACTGGATTCGTTCTCCCGACCGCAATATCGAGGGCACGGTAGAGAACATCGGCTGGCGGCTTACCCGCATCCGCACCTTCGACAAACGCCCGCTCTATCTGCCGAATAACATCTTCACCACCATTGCGGTGGAGAATCCCTCACGCATGACCAATCGGCGGATTTATGAAACCATCGGCATCCGCTACGACGATGCCGATCACATGAACGATATTGTGAATGACGTGAAGCAGATGCTGATCGATCATCCGGAGATCGACGACTCCCAGACCTTGATCGTCAACTTCACCCAGTTCGGTCCTTCTTCACTGGACTTTTTTATCTATACCTTCACCCATACCACCAACTGGATTCGCTACCACGAAGTCAAACACGACGTTTTGTTAAAAATCTATGACATCATTGTCGGGTATGGCGCCGAAGTCGCTTTCCCGACATCTACCGTGCATGTCCCTGACGGCCTGCGGCTGGAATCAACCGGCCCGGCGGACCCTATCAAGAGCACGACCTGATTCGGCAGCCTGTTCGAAAACGGAGAAAGAAGGGATTGAAGCGATGCGAAGCGGGCGGGCTACTCAACCGTTCGCAACACCTCTACAGACGAAATCGTGTCTCTCGGGATATGTACAGTGATGCTGCCTCCGGAAACCCGTTGCTGAACATCGACAAATACGTCGTCAACGTCATGCAGAATCCCGAAACGCATCTTGTCCTCTTTCTTGATATATAGATGTACGCGAGCACCGATGTATTGCTTCAAATCCCCCAGATCCGTCTCCATGTAACGTCTCGGTTTCCGATGAGCCCGCAAATAGGCCTCCGTGGGATTTGAATTTTCGTCCTGCAAATCCTCGTCGGCGTTTTCCTGAAAACTTTCCGGTACGGTAAAACTGATATCAGGAATCCGCTTTCCGTTGACACTCATTTGCAGCCCCAAAGCAGAGATCAACTCATCCGGTGAATAGGCGGATATCATCTCCGATGTGATTTCACCCGCCGGATAGGCGCTGAATTCCAGATCCGTCGCCCCCGTGAGGAGCGATTTCAGGGCGGCGCGGATTCCCAGGCCCGGAACGATTCCGATGTTTTGTGCGTAATAACTGTCCGGCTTATTGAACAGGTCCTCGACAAACTGCTGCGGGCTTGTTTTCGCCTGCTTGGCGCAATAGTCGACCATGCGTTTCATATACACCTTATCAACCCGATAGCTCCCCTCTAATTTACCGAGTTCCGGCACATTTCCCTGCATCACCGCATTCATTTCCGGGAAGGTTTTAAAAACCATCGTCCAATCGAAGGATTCAAGACCGGGGCGATTGAATTTGGACGTCAATGTAAGTTCATCAGCCGGCCGATAATATTCATAACCGAAGGAGAAATCGACCGGCAATACACCATAGCCGATCTTTTCCATTCCGATATGCTGAAAGATACCCCCCAGTGAACACACCTCCGGCGGTCGGATTTTTTCCGCCTGTCCGGCAGACGTGGGTGACAAACTGTTCAGCTGTTCCATAATATCGTCATCGGAGGGAAAGCTCGCCTGCCTGAAATGCAGACGCACTTTGTCCGGGGCCTCCGAAATTTTCATATCTCCGCCCAACGCCAGCAGAAACGCAAAATCAGGACCCTCGATCTCTATCTCCTTCACACGAAAATCGAGATTCGTACCCGCCGGAAGAAGCGCCACATCGCTTATCGTGACAGTGCCACGAAGATCGGTTTCGATCTTCCCATAGGTCAGGGTGGCAAAAGGGGCCGTAAGTTTTTGCAGGTGATCGATCTTTCCTCTTACACCGAAATATACATAGCCCTTCACGCCGGCATAGAGAATTCCGGCGATAAGTATCGGCAATAAAAGAAATGCTTTGAGCTTCATTACGACCCTTTCCTGCAGCGTCCGCATGCACTCTTGGACCTAAGTCTCTGGGGCGAAGTATTACATACTGGGGAATTATCTGCCTAACAGTGTTCAAATTTCTGCAAATCCAAAAGGCAGGCGAGGAAAAGGAAAAGACGCAGGAAACGGCCCCGGGAAAACGGCAACAACCCGAAAAAACGTGTGGGAATTGGATTCCCACAATGAACACATGCTAGTATCTTTGAGACCCGGGGCAATACCCGGGCATGGACACTCACCAGGAACCCATCAGGAGGGGAAATGCACACCATCGTAAAACTGTTTCTGGCCAGCCTGTTGCTGGTCTGCGGCTCCGTGCATGCGGAAAATGAAAAAAACCCGTTCTATAACGGAACCATAAAAATCAGCGGGATGAACCAATCCAGTTTCGACGAAGCGGTTCATCAGTATGAGCTGAAAGGGCATATGACTCCAAGCTCGCAGAAAGAACTGGGGCGGCTGTTCGCCTGCTTTGATACCGACAATAGCGGTGTGATTGAGGCGGAAGAGGCCGATTCCCTCTTCGGTAAAAAGAAGAAAAAGAAGAAAAAGGGCGGCGGTGACGGCGGCACGACTTGCGAATACAACACCTGCGACTGCACCGTGATCGGGGACGGCCAGATCGTCACCCCGGAGGGGGCCGGCGGGTCGACCGACCCGGGTCTTCCCAGTGACTCGGGTACTCGCTCACCGACCTGGTGCGGCGCCAACTGTCACTGTCACTGCAATACCTTCACCTGCGCCCGGGATGGTACCTGATCGTCCTTAGCCGCTGACATATCGCCCGGGCGATCCGGTCACCCGTACCATGACGCCGAACCGATCGCCCGGGCTTTTTCCCGAGACAATCTGCCTCTTCCTGTCCGCTCTACTTGCAGCCCTGATCGCTGACGGGGCTCATCTGCTGATCAATCTTCTGCTGGCCCCCTTTCTCTATATCGCCTTTACCCGCTCCGCTCGCCGGACAGTTCTCTTCAGCCTGGCCTATGCCGGCATAATCACCGCGGCGCTGTTTCGCTGGATCTACGGCTACAACAGCGACTTTTTTCTATACGCCTGGCTGGCAATCACTCTGTTTTTTATTCTCTTCTCCATCCTGCTGCATGCCGGGCGTGTATCGCTGAATCCGCGTTTTCATCTCCTGCTTCCGCCGCTCATCTGGTACTTGATCTATTCCGTTGTCAGCGCCACCCCGCTTGGCGGCTACTGGCTGGAGCCCGCTGCCTTCCAAACCCGGTTCGGATTTCTATTCTCGCTGGTCGGTGCAATCGGCGTTTCGTTTCTCACCCTGGGCTTGAACACCGCCGTCGCACTGGCTGCGATTCACCGCGAACCACGGGCCTGGTTGCCGCTCGCTGTTCTGGCTTTCGCGTTTGCCGTCGGCCTGTACCGGCCCGGACATCCCCAGCCGTCCGGAGACGGAATCACCGTCGCGCTGATACAGGGAAACTTCCAGGAACCGTGGATCTGGCGCCAGAAGCATGCCTATCACCCGATCTTCGATCGCTATCGCTGGCTGACCCTGGAGGCCGCGACCCGGCATCCGGATTTGATTGTATGGCCGGAGTACGCGCTACCGCTCGATATCCTTACTGACAATCCCGGCCTGTTGCAAAAAATACAAGCGCTCTCCACACAACTTGATGGACTGTTGGTTATCGGCAGCGTACTGAAGGTTCCGGACGGCCGTCATTACGATGCGCTTCTTATGTTTTGGAAAGGCCGCCAGATCGACAGTTACTCGTCGGTGCGCCCGATCCTGTTTAATGAAGACACACAGGCCGCACCGCTCGAAAGTAGAATTTATAACGATAAACTGCAATTCGGTCCCGCGGTCTGCTACGAAGAGACACAGAGCGATCTGTTCTACGATTATGCGCGGCTGGGCGCACGTTTCTTCGTGTCGGCAGTCAATACCCAGGATTTCGGAAAGGGCGCCGATTTCGCATCCCTGTTCGGTCAACTGCGTTCCGCCGAGACCGGAAGATACCTGGTACGCGCATCCAATACCGGGATCACCGCCATTATTGACCCCAACGGGCGTGTAATGAAGCGGCTGCCTCCGGGGCAAGCGGGGGTGTTGCTAGGCACTATTTACCCGCATGCCCATGAAACGCTTTACACCCGCTTCGGAGATTCGGTTTTGCCCGTGCTGATGGTCGGGCTGCTGCTTCTTTCGCTAAGCGGCTGGCATCGGCCGGGATCACCACTACAATAGAGGGCGGACCTGCGAAATAATGCGAGAGACCTAGCGATGATTATTTCCATGCCGCCCGCGCCGGATGCTCACGGCATCGCCGTTCTTCTGCTGATCGTGGTGGCGCTGATTCTGTTCACACGCGACAGCATCCCGCTGGAGACCTCCAGTCTGGCGGTATTGGTATTGCTCAGCGTGGGCTTCGAGCTGTTTCCCTATGCCCCGGACGGGGTGCCGCTGCACGCCATTGATCTGTTTCGCGGCTTCAGCCATGAGGCGTTGATCGCGGTCTGTGCATTGATGATCGCGGGCCAGGGCTTGGTGCGGACCGGCGCACTGGAACCGATCGGACGACTGCTGGCCCGGCTTTGGGCCTTCAGCCCGCTGCTCTCGCTGTTACTGACGCTGCTGGTTGGGGCGATTCTGAGCGCCTTCGTCAACAACGTCCCGATCGTGGTGTTGCTGCTTCCCATCCTGGTGAGCGTCGCACTGCGCACCGGCAAACCGGCATCCGCCATCCTTATGCCCATGGGTTTCGCTACGCTGGTCGGCGGCATGAGCACCACCATCGGCACTTCCACCAATCTGCTGGTTATTGCCGTGGCGGCGGATCTCGGCCTGCGTCATCTCGGCATGTTCGACTTCTTCCTGCCGGCGGCGGCCGCAGCCGGCCTGTCGATTCTCTATCTCTGGCTGTTGGCACCCCGCATGCTACCGGCGCGGGAGGCGCGACTGAAGGATACCTCGCCGCGGATCTTCAATGCCCAACTGCACATTGAAGAAGAGAGCTTCGCCGACGGAAAAAAATTGTCGGAGCTATATGACAAGGCGGGGGGACATATCAAAATCTCCTCCATCCGGCGCGGCAGCGACACCGTCATCACTCCGTTGCCGGATGCGGTGATCCGGGCAGGCGACCGCCTCAGTATCAGCGATACGCCGGAGAACCTGAAGGAGTTCGAAGAGGTGTTGGATGCCCGGCTGTTTGCCCACGACATTCCGGTGGACGAGGAGAACCCGCTGAGCGCCGAAGATCAACAAATCGCCGAGATCGTCGTCACCCAGGGATCACCGCTGGAAGGCACCACCCTGACGCACTCCCGCCTGGCTGATCTGTATCAACTGTATCCCTTGGCGTTGCACCGTGCCGGCAGCATCATTCGCACGTTGCAAAACGAACTTTCCAATCTGCGGTTGCGTATCGGTGACGTGCTTCTGGTGCAGGGCAACCATGATCAGATCGCCGAACTGAAACGGAGCGGCGAGCTGCTGGTACTGGACGCCACCAGTGATTTGCCGCACACCCGGCGGGCTCCGCTGGCGCTCCTTATCATGGTGGCAATCATCTTGGTGGCCGCATCGGGCCTGTTGCCGATCGCCATCAGTGCGGTGTGCGGTGTATTGGTTATGATTTTGACCCGCTGTCTGCGCTGGCAGGATGCGGTACGCGCCCTGAGTACCCAGGTGATCATGATCGTGGTCGCGAGCTTGGCGCTCGGGACGGCGTTGTTGAAAACCGGCGGCGCTCACTACCTGGCGCAGTTATGCGTGGCCCTGACGGCGGGCGCGTCTCCGGCGGTTTTGCTGTCGGGATTGATGTTGGTAATGGCGATTCTCACCAACATCGTTTCCAACAACGCGGCCGCGGTAATCGGCACCCCGATTGCCATGAGCATCGCACAACAGCTGGGGCTGCCGCCCGAACCCTATGTACTGGCGGTGCTGTTCGGCGCCAATATGAGTTACGCCACTCCGATGGCCTATAAAACCAACCTGTTGGTGATGAATGCCGGTGGTTACCGCTTTTCCGACTTCATGCGGGTCGGCATTCCGCTGACCCTCATCGTCTGGCTCACACTTTCATGGCTGTTGCCGACGATTTACGGAATCAACTGATCCTGCCGAACTCTACTACAGAATGGAATAGAGCCAGGTCACCAACAGCGCTATGGCTGCGATCAACGCCAATTTGGTGACAATGCCGCCCTCCCGCTGAACGATCTCGTTCCTCGGTTGATACCTTGTCCCTTCATACTCGCGAATCACTTCTCGCGCGGCGGGCACATCCTCATCCGCCACCCGGACGTCGAACATATTTATCAAGGGCAGATCGCCGATCCCGCCCTGTAGATAATGCCCGCCCACAAACGCCTCGATCCCCTGGGCGTGCAGCATCCCCGCAACGATATGCGCCTCGCTGAGGTCTCCGGCTTTATAAATGATAATCACAGCGATTTCTTATCGGACAACGGCCACATCTTATTGGAAATCGATTCAATAACGCGCTCCGGCTTCACTCCCGGCAAGGCCGATACAGTATTTTCGTTTCAAGCCGGCTTGATCTTTTACTCTTCTTTGCCAACCTGCGCGATGCCGTAACGCCTCATTTTTTCCCATAAACTCTTACGACTGATACCGAGACTTTGTGCACTCTCAGCGATTCTCCACTCGTGCAGCTGCAGGGTTTCGAGCAGCAAGGTACGCTCATATCGCTCCATCGCTTCTTTCAGATGCACCTGTTCATCCACTTCGGACACATGCTCTCCTTCCGCAGCAAACTCCCTGGGACCGATAACCTCCTGAGCGGACAATATACATGCGCGTTCAACCGCATTCGAAAGCTCCCGAAGATTTCCGTTCCACTGCTGCCGCTCCAGATATCGCTCTGTCAGGGGAAGCAGGAGCCTGCGCTTGCCCTGCTTCCGCGAGAACCGCTCGACCACCTGATGCGCCAACCAGCGGATATCCTCCTTGCGCTCGCGCAAGGGAGGAATATGGACATGGGCGACATTGATTCTGAAGTAGAGATCTTCGCGGAACTCACCTGCCGAGACCATTCCCTTCAGATCCCGATTGGTCGCGTAAATCAAGCGCAAGTCTATAGGAATGGCGGCTTCGCTCCCGATTCTCTGAACGGTTCGTTCCTGAATGGTTCGCAGCAGCTTTGCCTGCATACGCGGCGATGTCTCGCCGATCTCATCAAGAAACAGAATGCCTCCGTCCGCCTGCTCGAATACACCCCGGCGGGCGCGCATGGCGCCGGTGAACGCCCCCTTCTCATGACCGAAAAGCTCCGCCTCCAGCAAGTCTTCCGGTAATGCGGCGCAATTGACCGCAATAAAGGGATGTTTGCCGCTCCGATCGATCTGCGTTGCCAGATAACGAGCGGCAAACTCCTTCCCCACCCCGGTTTCCCCGGTGATGAGTATATCCACATCGTGGCCCGCCAAACGGTCAAGAACAGCCTGTACATGGCGCATCTGCGGAGAGACGCCGAGTTCCGCCCCGCCGCCCTCGGCCTCGCCGAACAGAGCGGGCGCGAGTTGCCGCAATTTCTCCAGCAACTCGTCGATATCGAACGGTTTGGTTATATAGTCGCTGGCGCCGAGTTTAAGCAGATGTACCGCCTGATTGACCGTCCCATAGCCAGTGATAAAAACTGTAGGAGGAGGAGCTTTTTCGGACTTCAATAGCCGGTCAAACAACTCTTCACCGCTCAAATCCGGCAGTCGGATGTCGGAGATTAATGCTGCGTAGAGATGCTGCTCGAGCGAGGCCAATGCATCGGTTGCGTTATCAAAACAGTCGCAAGGGATCTCCTCAAGCTTGAATCGCCGGCATAGCGATGCGCGCATGATATCGTCATCTTCAACCAGGCAAAGACGCTGCATTTCCCTCACCTCTATCCGCCAATATCGGCAATTCTACCGTAAAGATAGTTCTTCCCTGCGTATATTGAACATCGATACTGCCGTTCATCTGCTGTATCAGCTGATAGGTCACCCAAAGCCCGAGGCCATTGCCGCCAGCATCCTCCGAAAACGGCTCGAACAGACGATTCAAACGATCCCTGGAAATTTCCGAGCCTTCATTCTGCACCACCATGGAGAACGATCCGGCGCCGGCCTCTACCCGGCACATAACCGCTCTCCCGTCTTCCGTAGCCTGAACGGCGTTTAAGGACAGATTGATCAATATCTGCCGGATCGGCGTGGAAGGCAGCGGAATCGGTTCGGTCAGGCCGTTCAGCCATTTAAGCCGGATTTGCTTGCGGCTTACGTCCACCATCAAGAGTGTTCGCACATCTTCGATATCTTCCGGAGTCAATCGGTGACTGCGCGGATTCGCTTCCACCAGCAAGGCGGAGACCGTTTCCCGGATCTGATGCAGCCCGCGTTCCAACAATGCGAAGGTCTCGATACCCAGATCGTCCGTGTCGCTGTACCTGCGAAAAGTATTCAATGCGTTCAGCATCCCCCCTAAGGGGTTATTGATCTCATGTGCGACCCCCGCCGCCAAACGGCCGACCGCCGCAAGGCGTTCGGACGCCAGCATCTTCTTTTCCATCTGGTCTTTCTCCGCCAGACCTCCCAGCATCTGCTGGAAACTCACACCCAGAAGACCGATCTCATCCTGACCTTGTCTGAGAGTGCAAACAATATCTCCGGGCGGCTGCCTTCCCACTTTCCGCATACAGTTCGCCAATTGCCCCAACGGGGCCGCCATGCGGTTGCCCAGATACCAGCCGAACGGCAACAACAGCGCGGTCACCGCCAGCGCCGAATAAATCACCCGTTTCACAATGGCATAGAAACGCGGCTGAAAAAGCGACCGGTCATAGCCGACGATCAGCGTACCGATAGCAACACCATCGCTTAACATGGGCAAAATTACATACAGCCGCTGATCTCCGGGGTATTCGTAAGGACGGGGCTTGAGGGTGCCGGTCATCTTCAGCACCTCGGCCTCCAACCTGGCAAGTTCGGCGCCGTGATCTCGCAATGGCGTTGTCACCGGAAGATCTTTCGGCTTGTTGGAAACATAGATTCTTCCATCGCCGTCGACCACCACCAGCAGTCGGGAGGAGGACTCCTCAGGCCACCCTTCAGCCGCCTGCACCAGACGGTAGGCGCCCCAGAGATCATCATGCAACATCGCATTGGGCAGACTGTTCGATAATACGCTGCCGATATCAATGGCGTTATGGAAGACATCCGCCCTGAGGTCTTCGTAAGCGCGCCAGGTAAGTGCCAGGGTAACGACGCTGACGGTGATCAGAATCACCGCTGTCAGCGCCAACGGCACCTTGATACGATAACTGATGTCACCGAGTTTCACCCGCCGCCTCCAATATCTCGACCGATCGCGCGATTCCGTCATAATTCGCGTCCTCACCAGGAACAAAACGGTCCAGGTTGAGCTTCTTCAGTAACGCCTTACCTTCGGGATCATCGTTCATTTGAAGAAATGCCCGACGCAACCGGTTCCCGCGCTCTTTCGCAAGCCCTCGCTTTATGACGAGGGGAGGAAAACCAAAGGACGGTGATGCGGTCACCACTCTGGTTCGCCGCGTCAACTCCGGTTCATTGATCGCCAGAGTATCCCAAACGTAACTGTCAACCGCGCCGCCGTCGGCGACGCCTTCCGCAACCGCCTTCACTACCTCCCGATGCGACCAGGTAAAAAAGGTCTTGGCAAAAAAGTGCCGGGGCTCTATGCCCTCGGTTATCAACTTGACCTGCGGATAAAGATAGCCCGAATTGGAATCAGGATCGGAGTAGGCGAATACCTTGCCCTTCAGATCGATCAGACTTTTCGTCTGGAGATCACTCGCGGGCACAATCAGATAGGAGTGGTAACTGGGCTTTCCACGAAAGACCGGCACTGCCAGGAGCTCCGTCTCCTTACGATGCACGACATAAGGGTAGCCGCATAACCAGGCGGCGTCGAGCTCCCCTCCCAGCAGCAGCTCCACCACCTCCTGGTAGGTCTGTCGCTGCACGAACGTTACGGGCCGCCCGAGACGCTTCTCAAAATAACCCTGCCACGCCTTCAAAAAGGACGTCCGGTCGGTAAGCATAACCGGGGTCAGACCGATTCGGTAACCCTTATCATCGCCGCTTTGCGCAGAAAGAGGCTGCGCCTGTAAAACGCCGACAAACAACAGCACGACGGCAAATCGCATGGCAAATGAATTACGCAGGGCGCGGGATTGTTGCATATGCCTTCCGGGGATCATGGTTCGCTTCCATCGGGTGAGTTATCAACCGGCGGATCGTCTCCAGTGCAAAATACCGATTTAATGACTTTCCCCCAAACGTGGCGGAAGTGCAAATACCGCTTGGTCCAATACCACCTCCCGGGGGTCCGGGTCGCCCAGCGGTCCGGGCCGAAAACGATAGAGCAGCTTGGCCTCAACCCTCGAAACCTTCCCGGCAGCCGTCGAAGGAAGCTCGATAATCTTCCCGGGACCCGGAGGGAGGGTCCGATCGCTCCATCCCTTAGCAGGGTCGTGATACCAGCCGAATCGAAATATGGATCGCACCAGCAAACGTTCATTTTCTCCGTACTCCTCCACGACCAACCAGACGGAGCGGCCGGTAGTGCCGCCGGGCAAGGCATGCCCCGCCCGATGGCTGACCCGGATCAGAACCGTATCGCCCCCGGTATCCCGACGCAGGGCGATACGCAAGCTTGCGACGCCATTCAGGAAGCCGGCGCGCGCGGGTCCTTTGAAGTCGTGGCTGACCCCTTCCTCCGGCAGATGGCAATTCAGACAATCCGCGCCCCGTCTTGCCGCCGCCGATTGTGAAAAACTTCTGACCGTCAGCTCGCCCGGGGCGTCGTGGCACCGGGCGCAAGCCTCCGGCAGCGCGAGTTTCGGGTATGGATGCCCCGCGTCACCGTGGCAGTCGCGACAGACCACCCCCTCTCCGCCGCTGGGCGCATGGCACTTCAGGCAGCCGGCCGCCTTGCCCGAACGTCCCCGTTCGCTGATGAAGTCGGGCGTGCCGGCGGCGACGGCCATCAAACTGCGCAAAAATTCATGCTGCTCCTTTTGATGGCAGTCGGGACAATGAGAGGGCTCTCCCGCCGCGGGAGGGATCGTCGGCTGCTCCGCCCACGTTACCCAGGGAATGAAAGCCAGCCACATCAACCATCTCATTCAAAGACCTGCGCCGGTTCCCCGCGCTCGCACAATCCCCTTGGAATCAGAAAGGGTGCGCGACCTGGCTGAGCATAGGAGGTTTCCGGGATCTCGACTTCCCCACCGGCGGCGACCCAGGCGGCCATGCCGCCCGACAACAGCCACACCTCGTGGCCCGCATCGGCAAGCCGTGTGCGCCAGGATTCAATCATGGCGGAATCGCACATCTCCGGTGCGAGCAAGACCACCGGATCACCGCTGTGATCCGGCAGATACCCCAGAGGATCGCTGCCGGCATCGAAGGCCCCGGGCAGAGTGCCCGACAGGTAGGCCCGGCGGCCGCGCACGTCGAGGATGAGGGGCGGATCCGGCGCATCCAGCCAGGTGATTAACGAAACGGCGGTGATGACCCCGGTCTGTTGGGATGAAATCGCCGCCCCCCCGGACAGCAAGAGTAAGATGATAAGAGCAAAAACCGCTATGCCCTTCAACCCTGCTCTGCCTGTAACTGCCTGGGGGTGAAATGGACGGGCACGGCTTCGGGACGCACCGGTTCCGGCGACAGCGCCGCCCGCAGGGCCTGCAGGGTCAACCGCCGCCCTGCCTCCGCATCCACCGTCACGGCAGCCGCGCCCCCCGCCCGTGACAAGTTCTGCAGATGCCTGACCTCCGTAACGCCGCCGGAGAGCCAGATCTCCACCGGACCGCCCCGGGCCTGTTCCAACAGATCGAGTTCCAACCCTACGCCCCGGGCCGCCGCCTCCGGTGAATGGAGCCACAGAGTGGAGAAACCCAGCTCCGTCGCCCGGGTCAGGGCCTCTCTGAACGTCAGGTCTCCACCGTCCACCCGCCACCCGTGGATGGCGGCGGTATCCGGAATATAGAAGGAAAACCCCTCTCCCACCGCGGGACCGGAAAACCGGTAGCTCACCTGCGCACGGGCGAGATTCAGTTTGGGTATCCAGGAGAGTGTCGGGTAACGATCTCTCAGGCGCGCCGTGGATTCAAGCCCCCGATCGCCCACCCAGTGGCCCGCCGCATCGTGCCAGGGTGTGTCCCGTTGCGGGTCGCCGTTCACGATCACCGCCTCTCCCACCGGCAGCGACTCAAACTGCTGAAGCGCGCATCGGCAGGGATCGATCACCAGGGCATCGGCGCCCTCCAGCCAGGCAAGACTCTCAGGGGAGATCCCGGCCGGCTCCTCCTGCCGATAATCGATAATGAGTTTGATGTTTTCGTTCATCGCCGTCGCCTCATCGCATGACTCATGTACATCCGGTTCCAATTGAGGGTGTTTTGAATTATTCATCCAGCAGATTCTCCCAAAACATTTCATGCTCCGCCCGAAGCCCCCCATCCGCATCCCGCCGCCGGAACGTCCGTTCCCGTTCCAGCGCAGTCTCGACCTCTTGTGCGAGCCTTTCCATGGCGATCGCCACCGCCCCCTCGGGATGAGAGACGACCAGCGGATCCCCCCGGTCGGCACAGGCCTGTCCGTCCGGATCCAAGGGTATGCCGCCGAGATATTTCACATGCTTGCGCGCAGCCAGAGTCTCGGCCGCACCATGAGGAAACAGCGTCTGCTCCTCTCCGCAGCAGGGACAGAGATAACGGTCCATGTTTTCGATCAGACCGAACACCGGAATATCGAGATCGTGGAACAGGGCCACCCCGCGGGCGGCATCCGTGATCGACAGCTGCTGAGGCGTGGTCACCAGCAGGGCGCCCGAAACCGGAATCTGTTCGAGGATGGTGAGCGCCACATCACCGCTGCCCGGCGGCAGGTCGACCAGCAGGATGTCCAGTTCCGGCCAGGCGAGATCGCGAAACATCTGCACCAGGGTCTGTGCCACCAAAGGACCCTTCCAGACCAATCCCGCCTCCGGAGGCAGCACATTGCCGATGGATACGGCCCAGACATCGTGGCGGCACGCCGGCATGACGCGCCCCTCGGGATTGACGGGAAGTTCGCCGGCGGTTCCCAGCATCCGGCTGATGGAGGGCCCGTAGAGATCGGCGTCCAGAATGCCCACCCGTTTCCCCATTCGGCTGAGGGCGCAGGCAAGATTGACGGTGACCGTGGATTTGCCTACGCCGCCCTTGCCGCTCGCCACCAGCACGATGTCGCCGATCCCTTCGATGGCCTCCTGCGGTTCGGCGTACCAGGGCTCTTCCCGGGCCGCCGTCCGGCCACGACTCACCGGGACAGGAAATTCGGACGGGATATTCATAGAGTCGATTCCCTTGTTTCGATTTTCAGGTCGGCGAGCAACCGTTTCGCCAGCTCGTGAAAGGGCGCCCCCATGCCCTCTCCGTCCAGCGCTACCGGCTCACCCCGGTCGGAGCCGACCGCAACCGCCGGCAAAAACGGCAAGGATGCCAGGAGCGGCAAACCGGTCAGGTCCGCCAGGTCCGCGCCACCACCACTGCCGAACACCGCTCCCACATGACCGCAGCTGCGGCAGGCAAAGCCGGCCATGTTCTCCACCAGGCCGAGGCAAGGCACCGCCAGATCCGCGAACATCTCCAGACCTCTCCGCACATCATCCAGCGAGACCTGCCCCGGCGCGGTTACGGTGATCACCCCGGACAGGGCCACGTAGCGGGCAACCGCCAGATGAACATCCGAAGTGCCGGGCGGCAGATCGATCAACAACAGATCCAGTTCACCCCACTCGACTTCACCGAAGAGTTGCGGCAGTCCCTCGTCCACCAGAGGACCCCGCCAGATCAACGCCTGCTCCGCCGGCAACAACAGGCCGAGCGACATCAAGCGCACCCCGTGCGCCGTTTTGGTTTGGATGCGATCTCCCTCTGCCGTGGTTTCCGCGCGTCCGCCGACACCCAGCAGGGTCGGTGCGGAAGGGCCGTAGACATCGGCGTCCAGCAGACCTACGGAATAGCCCTGCGCGGCGAGAGCCACCGCCAGATTGGCCGCGAGGGTCGACTTGCCGACCCCGCCCTTACCGCTGTGCACCGCCACCACATGCCGGATACCCGGCAGGGAGGCGCGCTGGGCGGTCGAACCGGGGCGCGGCTTCACCACCGCCAATTCGACACCGGGCAACAACTCCACCAAGGGGGTTATGATTTCGGCCAGCGCTTCCTGGGATTCAGTCGGGACCAGATCGGGATCGAGCAGCACCCGCACGGTACTGCCGGTGGCGACTACATCAAAAACCTGCCCCGCGCTCACCACATCGGGACCGCTTTCGCCGATCCGCACCTGGCGCAAGGCGCCCAGCACCTGTTCTTCCAGGCTCTGCATCTCTTCCCGCATGGCATTCAAGGACATTTGAATTGCTCTCTCAGATAATTCTCGATCAATATCGCCTCTCGGTCGTCGATCACATCATCGGCGTCGTGTTCCCGCCGCATTACACCGACGATGGCGGGCCGCAGTGCCGGCGCGAATTCGCACAACTTTTCGCTGCGCAGCTCGTGGCAACTTGAACAGCGGACCCGGAACAACTCTTCCGGAGTGCGCGGTTGTAGCAACCACCAGATCCATCCCAGCACAGCGCACACCAACGGGACACCGAACAGGCTAACCCGAAAGCATGTCGAACCAGGCCTCATCCAGTTCCCGCTCATTGCTGCATAGCTGACAGATTTCCATCTCCGGAGCCGCCGGCAGGAAAGGGGAACGGCACTGGAGACACAAACGCTGCCGCCGCGACAACAGGGTTGTACGTCCCTGCAGTACGGCAGGATCGTTCAACGATTCCACCATCAGGGCATCCAACGGACAGATCGCTTCGCACAACCCGCAATTCGTACAGACAGCGGGATCGAAACTCAGCTCGCGCGCCTGCGCCGTTTCGGTCGCATGCAACGCGCCGGTGGGACAGCGTTCGCCGCATCTCAGACAGGCATTGCAATGCTCGGCAACGTGCCGTGCCTTAAACGGCAATATCTGCCCGGCGCGCCATGTTATTTTGCCGGCCCGCAAGGCCAGCTCCCGCTGGTAGGTTGGGGCTCTTTGCGGATAATCATCGGCCTGATAGAAAGGCAGCGCCTCTCCATCCTCTTCTTCCTGCGTCAATCCGGGCACCATCCAATCCACCGCCTGCGTCACCGTTTTCGCACCACCGAAGCGCAGAAAGGTACGACGGCTCAAATGGGGTTGATCCTGATAGTGACGCCGATCGTTGCGTTTGCTCTTTTTCGCCGCGGGAGTGAGATCGAGCAGCAGGGCATTCTCTCCCAACCATTCATCCAGCTGAGAGACCAGCGATGCAATATGCGGGCGCGCGTCGCCGAACCGGCAGTTCTCGCATCGGTTCAGGCCGTGCAGATGAAGTTCGGTCACGCCTTCCGCCCGGGCGGCCGCCAGGAGCCTTACGTCCAGTACCCCGTGACAAGGGATAACGATACCGCCGCCGCCATCGCTGCTTGCCCGGCAATGAAGATCCCTTTGTCGACTCTCCATGAGAGCCAGAAGGAAACGGCTCGGCACAAATCCGGTGGAACGCAAAGCGCCTGCGGGACAACTGGGCAGACAGCTGTTGCAACCGGTGCATAATGTCTCATCGAGATCCACGCAATCCGGACTCAGATTCAGCGCACCCGAAGGACAGGTATCTTTGCAGGCTGTACAGTGCGCAACTCTGCCACGCAGATTGACGCAGAGTTCCTCCTCAACGATCAGTTCGGAGAGGGTCAGCAAGCCACCCGCCAATGAGCGCTCCGCCACTCTCATATCAACCTCTCTGCCTCACGTCATCGCGTTGTTCCACAGGTCGGAGATTGCGGCCCAACCAGCTCGTCAGCGCCACGGCCGAGACAATATTGGTTGCGAGCGGTACGTTATTCAGATCGCAGGCGCGGTAGAAAGGGGTGATGTCCGGTTCATGAAAAGCGGGATTTTCCGGGTCACGAATAAAATAGACCGCCCGAACCGTGTTGGTGCAAACCAGGCCGCAGAGCTGAATCTCGCCGCCTTTCCTGCCGGAAAAGAGATGGGTCGTCTCCAACCCCAACTCCCGCTCAATCTCCTCGCCGGTTTCGCGTGTAGACAATAAGCGGTAAGCCTCGAATACATGAATCTGCTGCCGTATAAGTTTGAGAAGTTCCGGCAGTTTGCGTTCATGCGCGATCAGGATGATGGTTTTCCCTGCGCCAGACATATACTTCACTCCTGCTATTTACGCCTGCAACCGGTCGGCATCAAAAAAAGAAACTGGACTTCCCTGTCCAAAATATTTCCAGGGGGTCAACCTGTTTTTCGAATGATCGCCGTCCGAACGTCTCAGCATGATATTCATCTCGATGTAAACGCCGGCGCCAACCCATTTCCCACTGCCGTCGACTTCACCGCCTTGAGATTTTGATAGAGGCGCGCATGTCCCGCCGCAAGCCGATCCATGGAAACAAAGGGATCATCCAATAACGCGAGCTTCTCTTTCGCCTGCCCCAACCAAGCCGTCTCCTTCAGCCAACCGCACATGGCCCGCATATCGTCGTGCGGGAAAGTGGCGCCATGCACCCCTTCCTGAAAACACGCGCCTTGCACCCGATCAGAGCGCAATACCGGCAAACGCAGAGCGGCCGCCAGGTCAAGCAACGGACTTTTGCACTGTTTGGTATAGGGCATCAACAACAGATCGGAACTTTGAAACAGGGCGGCAACCTCAACCGGCGCCACATAGCGATTCAACACAGTGATACGCATGGCACATCCGGCCATATCCAGCAGATCCTGAGGAATGTCCTGCAATACGCTTTCACCAGCGACCACCAAATGCATACGCTCGGGCCAGGTCTGCTGCCCGATTGTTGCCAGCAATTCCTCCAACCCCTTGCGCCGGCTTCCATGTCCGAAAAAAAGCAATCGAAATTCGTCTCGGCGTTTTCTCTCGCACGGTGATGCAACAGATTTCCCCAGCGCCTGCAGTGCAAGAAAATTGGGGCTACCGGGCAGATGCACCAACCGATCCTGCGGCGTATCCAGCAACTCTTCCAGCGCCCAGGCCAGATGCGCATCCCGTGTCACCACCCGATCCAGATAACGATACAACTGTCGAAAGACCGGCATCAGCAACCACCGCCGTTCATGCGGCAGAATGTTATGCGGCGTATAAACCACCCGTACGTCGCGCCGGTGCGCCCAACGAACAAACAGCAGGGCATAAAATGGGTTGCCGACCCACTGCAGATGAACAACGTCCGGCCGCATCTCGGTCACGTAAGCCCGCACACAGCGCCAGGCGCGATATCCCGCGGCGAGACACGCATGCTTGTGGAAGGGCACCGGCCAGTCACTCAACTCATCCCGCCGTCCCGTCAACAGACGGATCTCGATCCCGGCCCGCTGCAGCCCCAACCCCAAGGCATGCGAATAGTGGCTGAGAAAACCGCGTCCGGAACCTTCCACCAATAACACGCGCATCGAAAACCCCTAGAGTCCGGAGGCCTTGCGGAAATCCGCATCGTAATCCAGACGTTTGGGCTCCCGTTGGTTCAGCCTCGCCAACTCACGCAAATGTCGGCGGTCCGCAACCCGTTCCAGCTCGCTCCACAGGAGCTGTTCCGTCATCCGCAGAATGCCGGCATAGAACGGGTGTAGTGCCGCCTCCGCTGCGCGGCGGCACCACCCCGGCCCCCAAGCCCCCAACTGTTCGACTAAAAATGTCTCCCGTTTTTGTCTGAAATCGTCGGCCTTCACCTTGTCGCCGGCTGCAAGGCTTTCCGCTTCGGCATTGGCCAGACAGCTGCAGAAACCAAGCATTGTTCCGATATGATCCGGAAACTCGCCGCTCATGCGACGCTGGTAATCCCAGCCCGCCTGTCGATATGCCTTGACGGCGCGATCAACCGGCTCTTTGAACATGCACCCCGTCTCGAATACAGATGCGTGAGGAGAGATACAGCCCGGCGCCACGAACAGCCCCGTATACTCTTCGGCCAGAAACTCCACCAACGTTTCCGTTGGAGCGGAATAGAAGCTCTCATCAAGCGCCGGGTCCATCATCCTCAGTACTCTGCGCAAATCGCCACGCAGCAAGTCGATCAGGTCGGCGTCGGCCTCCTGTTCGATACAGCGGCCGAGAAATCCGAACATGCCGGCCATTGCGCTGGCCTCGGCAAACCGCTCTCCCGCCGTACCGATCGACTCGTTTCCATCACCTTCGGTATTCATTGTCATCCGCATCGCAACCCCCAATTTAATGAGGGTCCCCGGCGAATCGCCGGGGACCGGTAGGTCAATGGCCACCCGCGTGGAGAGCCGGTTCCGGCAGATGATTCCAATCCACGTCCACTTCCTTATGGTTCGCACGATGGAGGTCGCCGGTGTAGGCGTAGCGCAGGGTCTGCTCGAAGTCCTTAAGCGACTCTTCGACGCTGGCAACCACATCGCCGTAATTGTCGCCGGGTTGCGCTTTGCTCACCGTCACCACGGTATCGAACCACCCCTGGGAGCCTCCGATGGGATCGACCGCCAAATGGATAATGGGGTTGGGATGCACCCCCTTGTCGTTCCACCAGACATTATTGGCGATGTCGGAATCGCCACCCTGCGCCCAGGCTTCCGCCGCCTGTTTTTGTTTCAGTTGCGCAAGACGACCATATGCGCTGTGACCGCAGGCCGTGGAGATGGCGACCACATCCGGATGGATGCCTTCTGTCACATGGGCGCGCGTGACGATGTGTCCCAACTTCGACGCGACCCGTATCAGATCACCGTCCTGGATACCGCGCGCCGCTGCCGCCTTCGGATTAATCCAGGCCGGATTCTTGTGGTACAGCTCGGCCAGGTACTTCAAGGAGGCGGTACGGCTCTGCGTATGCACATTGAGCTTGTAGGTGGTCAGCACCAGCTCGTTGGGCTGTTTGTCCCGCGAAGGCAACCGCTTGTAGACCGGCAGGGGATTGAAGCCGTACTTGCGGTAGCTCTCCTTATAGAGCTCGATGCGACGTGACGGCGTACCGAAACCGACCATGTTCTTGCCGTTCACCCGCACGCCGATGGTATGGCCGTCTTTTATGATGGCGCCGTTCTTATCGATCTCAGCGCCGGACATGTCCGCAGCGGACAACTCTTTAGTGTAAAGGCCGTAGTCGGGCTCGACCTCGTTGCCGTTCTTGTCCACGATCTTCGCGGTCGCCTTGTCCACCTGGCCGTAGATGGGCCAAACCCCCTTCTTTTTCATGAAATCCCAGCCGCCATCCTCCTTCAGTCCGGGGATGCTGTCGAAGTGGGCCTTCATCCAGTCCTCGGCATTCCCGAAGGCGAAGTACTTCTTGATTCCCAGCGAACCGTCCGGATCGACCTTGTGGATCACGTCGATCAGGGTCTGTCGGAACTCCTGTGTACCGCCCAGGGGCTTAACTACCGGCTGACGAATGGAAAGACAGGGATAGAGTCCGCTCGGCATGGACTCCGGATCGTGCCGTTCCAGATACGTAACATCAGGAATAATCAGATCCGCCAATTCCGTGGTCTCCGACATATAGGGACTGAAGGAAACCAGAAAGGGCACCTGATTTTCATCCTTGAGAAAATGCTCCCAGACATGGCTGGAAGGATAGGTATAGACCGGATTGTCGTAGTAGGACATCCACACCGATACCTTCGCTTCGCCTTTCATCACCATATAGGGCGCATGGGTAGAGACATGATGCGACGCCAGCGGATAAAGCGGCGGCGCGGCGATCACACTGGGCGTCTTGCCCTTGGGCGGCACCGGCTCCGGTTGCGGCCAACCCATGCCGCGCGGCAGGCAGTATCCCCCCTTCTTCTCGACGTTGCCGGTGATGACATTGAGCATATGAATCGCCGCTTCCTGATAGGCTCCCCAGAGATGCTTGCAGGGACCGCGGTAAGAGAAGGTGGTCGCCGGCTTGGTAGTGGCGAACTCACGTGCGATGCGCCGAATATCCTTGGCCGATACGCCCGACTCCTCTTCCGCGAATTCCGGCGTATAGGGTTTCAGATGCTTGATGAGCTGACTCGCGGAGACGTTGGTCCAGTCACGGACGAAGGCCTCATCATAGAGCCCCTCATTCATGATGACGTGGGCCATCGCCAATGCAATGACTGCATCGGTGCCCGGATAGGGGAAATAGGCCTCATCGGAAAAGCCGGCCGTGTTGGATGTGCGTACATCAAAGCTCACCAACTTGGCCTTGTTGCCCACCACCCCGTCCACCAACCGCTGGGCATTGGGGTTCATGAAGTAGGCGGTTTCCAGAACATTGGAGCCGAAGTTGAGGATGTACTTGGTGTTGGCCCAATCGCAAGACTCGATATCCGGTCCCCAGGAGGGTTCCAGCCCAACTTTCTTCGATGATTCACAGATGTTGGTGTGATTGAGCATGGCATTGGAACCCAGTGCATGCATGAAGCGCCCCACCGCACCACCGGAACGGTCACGCCCCCACTTGAATACGATCTCGTTGAGGATCTCCGGATTGTGCTCGGCATCGGCGCGGTCAATCACCGCACGCAGCTTTTGCGCCAGCAACGTGGTCGCTTCATCATAGGAGATGCGCTTCCACTTACCTTCACCGCGCTTACCGGTACGCAGCAGCGGCGTCATGGTCCGGTCGGGATCGTAGACATGGAGAAAACCGGAGTTACCCTTGGCGCACAGCTTACCGCGGGTATTCGGGTGATCCATGTTGCCTTCCAGCTTGACGATGCGGCCATTCTCCACATAGGCCACACCGCCATCTTCGATGTTGCAGGCCAGGCAAGTGTAGGGCACCGCCTGCCGCTCGGCACCGGTAACGGATGAGTAGTCCTTCCCACCCAGTTCCTGTTCCATGGCCACCAGGCGGGTGCTGGATAAACCAGCCACGCCTACGGCACCCATGGCGCCACCGATTTTTATGAAATCGCGGCGGGTGAATTTCGTACGATCGCTCATCGCTCACTCTCCCTCAGTAATAGATCTGGGTAAGTTGACCCGCGTAGATCAACACTTCGCGGAAACTGTAGGCGCCCACCGCGCTCAATACGGCGGCTGCAGTCAGGATTTTGGGATTACGTCCCAAGCGGGGCACCGCGACCAATGCCAGCGGAATCAGGATGCCGACCAGGAAGGTGAGCACCCAGTAGCTGAAGCCGAATTGCTGGTTGATGATCTCCCAGGCCTGCTGCTTCTCACCGGTGCCGTAGTTAAGCACCACCCACTCGGCCAGGAACAGGGCGAACGTAACCGCCAGAGCCAGGTAGAGAAACGCATGCAGAAACTCAGCGGATTTTCCGTCCAACTGGCCGCGCAACAGCTGGATAACCGCCACCACCGCAGTGCCGGAACTCATGGAGAGAATCACAAACAATACGGGAATGGTCGGATTGCTCCATAGCTCTCGCGTCTGGTGGACCATCAGGTCCAGCCCGGTATAGAGCGGCATGGATAACGCCAGCAACGACCCGATGATGCCGGTCATGCGCATCAGTCCCACATTCCCCTGCCGTTGGCCGACAAAGAACCCGATGATACAAAGGCCGAACAAGGGCAGAAACAGCGAGCCCCAGGAGAGCGGCGAGGTCCAGTGAAAATGGATAATCGGGTAAAGGAAACGCGCCGGCTGTCCAAGATCCAGGATCAACAACGGACCGCAGATGGCAAGCAGAATCAGCGAGACCAACAAGCCGGTTTTCTGAAACGACTCCATCGACTTCGCCGCACCGCCAAAGACATCGCCAAATACCACCGGCGCGGCGGCATAGACGAAAGTCATCCCGGCAGCGCCGATCAAAAAGAAGTACAGGACGATTTCGTGCCCCCAGGGGGCGATATTGTAAGTCATGTATTCGAACATGATTCATTCCCCCTTAAAGGACGCCGGAGAAAAACTTGCTACCGCGATTGTGTCGGTAGAAGTCCTCGGCATCGGTACGAGCCGCATAAGACTGCGGTGCACTAAACAGCTGCTCGGTCTGGATGCGGTCCGGCTTGATGTAGTAAACCTGCGGCCGGGTGCCCTTATCCGACTTAAGCACCACAGTCTTGTGCCGAGCCACCAACCGAGATACTTCGCTGTTGGGATCGTTGAGATCGCCGAAGATACGGGCGCGCCCTAAACAGGTCTGGACACAGGCCGGCAGTTGCCCTTTCTCTACGCGATGGTTGCAAAAGGTGCATTTATCCACCACCCCGCCGATCTTCACGCGGTCACGATTGCTGGGCAGGACATGACGCGCATTGTAGGGGCACGCGGCGATACAAGTGCGGCAGGCGATGCAACGGTCATATCGCTGCAGAACGAAGCCGTCCTCGTGCTTGTAGGTCGCTTCCGTAGGACAGTTTCTGACACAGGGCGGGTTGTCGCAGTGGTTGCACAACCGCGGCATGAAGTGACGTTTGGTATTGGGATAGCGGCCGGTAGTTTGGACCTTGACGATGGTGCGCCATACGCCGAGAGGCACATCGTATTCGGCTTTGTCAGCACAGACACAGGCCATACAACCGATACAACGACGCAGGTCGACGACCATGGCCCAACGCTTTTTACCGGGCACTCCCAGGGACGGTTCAGCCTGGAGACCAACGGGCATGGGATTTCCTCCTAAGTACTTTGCCGGACAAGCCGGACGGTTGATGTCGGCACCGTGATCCGGACAATTTTCACGATACGTCACCAGCCTTAGGAGCACATCCCATACCACAGTATTTTTGTATGGGATTTAACTGACTGTTTTTTATATTTTAATTTGCATAAATTACGATTTTTGCGCTACTACGCCGAAACATCACGGCGCGGCTCCCGTTACCGATATGTAACCTCCCATCCATCCCACCTCGGCAATGCATTGATTTTTCAGTTTTTCTTTCGGGATACTAAAATGCCCACCCTGTTACTAATCGGTAACACCAATCACACATGCCTTCCTGTCATCTGCGCAGATGGCCACGACCGGAGATTTCTCTACGATAACTCTGCCTGTGCGGCGCCATACGGCTGCAAACCATCATCATTGATTAGGCGCACAACCTATCTACAGTGCCCGACAAAAAAATGCCCGGTGGCGGGCACCGGGCAAAAAGGAGATTACAACATGGGCTTATGCAGCTTCTCCTTACATAAAATGATTTCGAGCCTCCTCGCCGGGATCCGGTAGCCCCGCAATCCGCCAGATCGCCCGACAGCTCCCAAACAGCGTCTTGAGTCTGTCCCGGCTCAGACCTGCCCCGCGGCAGAGGTTACGAAGCGGCGGAATGGCGCCGAGTCGCAGGTAGCGATCACGAAGAAAACGGATCACATCCCAGTGTTCACGGCCGAGGGGGCCGATACCGTCCAATTCGGCAATCAGGGCCGCGACATTCTCCGACCAGAGTTCCGGTGCAACGAGAAACCCATATTCGTCAAATTGGAGATCGGCAACAAACCCGCCGTCCGTAGTCGAAACTTGTTTCGCCTCCTGCCATGCAGCCATGGTTAACTCCTCCATCCGGATGAACGACCTTCAAATCTATTGGGCAGGAGTTTAAAGCGATGCGATCTTCCAAAGAAATGCCGAATCCATCTATACATATGCCCTATTGTTATGTTTCGGGTGACGACCTTGATAGTCATATGGACAGAAATGGAAATCGGCCGGCCCGTTTTCCCGCATTCGAGCAATTACCCATTGCCGCCCACCGCATTCAGGCACGTTCATTGCAACTTTTTTAAGAATGCGCATTCCGGGTGCTGGAAACCTGCAATCCGGGCAGTACTCATTGCAGCAAGTCACCTGGAATCAGGACACAACGGAGATCCACCACAAAACCAATCATGAAACTGCAACAGCTTCGCTACATTCTGGAGGTACAACGCAACGGTTTGAATATCTCGGCCGCCGCCGAATCGTTATTCACCTCGCAACCCGGCATCAGTCGCCAGATTCGCGGCCTTGAGGAAGAGTTGGGGGTAAGGATCTTCGAGCGAAATGGAAAGCAATTGACGCAAGTAACGTCTACCGGAGGTGAGATACTGGAACTTGCGGCAAGGATCATGGACGATGTCCGCGCCATCAAGCGTGTCGGCAAAGAGTACAGCGCACCCGGCAGCGGCACCCTGTCTCTCGCCACGACCCACACCCAGGCACGTTATCGACTGCCGTCCGTAGTCAGGACCTTCGTGCAACGCTATCCCGGTGTGCGCCTAAATATCCAACAGGGTACGCCGCCGCAAATCGCCCAAATGACTTCGAACAATGAGGTGGACTGTTGCATCGCCACTGAGGCCATAGAGTTGTTCGAAGATCTGGTGATGCTGCCCTGCTACCGCTGGAACCGCTGCATATTGACCCCCTGCGACCACCCCTTGCGCGAGGAGCGGCCTTTAACACTGGAGGCGGTGGCGGAATATCCCATCGTTACCTATGTGTTCGGCTTCACGGGGAGATCGAAATTGGACAAGGCTTTCGCTGCCGCCGATCTCGAACCCAACGTGGTGCTGACGGCCGCCGACGCCGATGTGATCAAGACCTACGTCCGCCTGGGACTGGGAGTAGGAATCGTAGCCAAAATGGCATATGACCCAAGGATCGATACCGATTTGTGTGCCCTGGATGCAAGCCATCTGTTTGAGGCCAGCGTCACCCACTTCGGCCTGCGACGGGACTCGATACTGCCCGGATATCTGTATGAGTTCATGGAGATGTTCGCACCCCATCTGAAGCGGGAGTTGGTGGCAGCGGCCATCTCGGAACCCGTCCCGGCGAACGTAAAAGGCCTGTTCGAGGATGTTCCTTTCATCACCTGAAATAATGAGCCGTTCAGAATCAGGCCGTACCCCCGGCGCTATATGCGGTAACACGCCATCCCGCCGATGCGCTGCCGTGATTCAACCGCCGGTCATAGACATGAAACGAATTACCCGCGCCGGTTGCTCATTGAACGTATGACGCTCCGGTTTCAGATTGATAGCCGCCAGGATATGACGACGCAGTTCCTCATCGTCGCATCCCTGTCGCAGATGACAACGCAAAGAATAACGATAGCCGTCCCCCAGGCAGACATGGATGTCTCCCTCGACGGAGAGCCGAACGCGATTGCACGTCTGACAAAAATGTTGCGACAGGGGAGTGATAAAGCCGATATGGGTGTCGGAACCCGCGATGCGGTAACAACGGGCAGGGCCGGCGCCGGTCATAACATCCGGAATCAAGTCATAGTTCGCGGCCAGACGCCGCCGCACGCTTTCGAGTTCAACGTAGCGATCCAAGGCAGAACGCCCGGTGACGCCCACCGGCATGGTCTCGATCAGCCGCAAAGCAAAGCCATGTGTGAGCGCAAAGTCGAGGATCTCATCGATTTCCGTATCATTCACACCGCGCATGACCACCGTGTTCAACTTGATAGGCGTGAAGCCGGCAGCTTTGGCCGCAGCCAGCCCCTCCAGTACCCGCTCCAGCCGCCCTCCTCCCGTAATCCGCCGGTAGGTGGCCGGGCACAGACTATCCAGGCTTACGTTAATGCGCCGCACCCCGGCTTGAAAAAGGGGTTCCGCCGCCTTGGCCAAACGCACCGCATTGGTTGAGAGCGACAAGTCTTCAATGCCGGGAATATGCGACAGACACTCTGCCAATTCGACGATGTCGCGCCTGACCAGCGGCTCACCCCCGGTCAAACGCAAATGGCTGACGCCCATTTGTGCGAACTGTCCGACGACACGTTCGATTTCTGCAAAACTCAACCAGTCACTCGATTCGGAAAAGCCTCTGAACCCCTTTGGCAGGCAATATTGGCAGCGCAGATCGCATCGGTCGGTCACGGAGATGCGCAGATAACGTACCATGCGTCCGAAGCGATCAATGAGGGTGTGCTGTTGTGTCATGAGCGTTGGTCTTGTTAGGAAGCACCCTGACAGGTTTGCAATATTCGAACCATGACGTGAATACACGCCAAACCGGCCGCGCACGGTACACACCGTTACCGATGGGTAACATACGGCAGGCAGCAAGTTACCTCCGGGTAACGACTATCCCTCGATAATCCTCCTGCGCTTGCCATAACACGGCCGCCACCCGGATGGCTCATATTTTGCACCCAACAGATAGTGCGGCTTTCGATACACAGCACCGGAAGCGGGCTTTCTCGCCCTGACTGCCGAAACAGAGCAAGATGTTGCGCGGACAAATTGATGCTGACCGATGATGAAATGATTCGTTATAGCCGGCAGATCCTGCTGGATGAGGTGGGAGAAGCGGGGCAGGAAAAACTCAAGGCGGCCCGGGTCCTGATGGTGGGAGCCGGGGGGCTGGGCGTTCCGGCATCGCTCTATCTCGGAGCCTGCGGCATCGGCCATTTGGGACTCGCCGACGGCGACCGGATCGAACCCACCAATCTCCCTCGCCAGGTGATCTATTCCCGAGATGCTGCCGGGCAGTTCAAAACAGAGCAGTTACAGATCGCCATACAGCGCAACAATCCATCTATCTCCATCTCTTGCCATGGAAGAGTGGATCAGAATACGGTCAACCGCTTGATTCATGATTACGATTGGGTGGTGGACGGTTGCGACAATTTTCCCACCCGCTATCTTGTCAATGCCGCCTGTCAGGCGGAAGGGGTCCCTCTCATCAGCGCCGCGCTGTCGCATTTCGATGCCCAGATCATGGCTTTCCATCCCGGCGGCCCCTGTTATCGCTGTCTGGTCCCGGAGTCCCCGGACGTTTACCAGACACAAGGCTGCGTCGCGGGAGGCATTTTGGGTCCTTTCGCCGGGCTGGCCGGGACCTGGTTGGCACTGGAAGTAATTAAACAGATTCTCGCTCTCCCCACGCGACTGAATTCCCAATTGCTGCTGTTTGACGGCCTGAACAATCGTCTCCAAACGATTCATTTCTCCAGGATGCAAAATTGCCCTGACTGCTCAGGCGAACAGCGGCAGGCAGCCGCCGGAAACCCGGGGTGACATACCGCATGGTGTCGGCTTGACGGGCTTTCACGATAGTTGCGATGAATACTGCCTAGGAGGAAATCATGATTAAACTGCTATATTTCGCTCGGCTGCGAGAGTCCGTCGGCAAACATGAAGAAATCATAAATCTGCCGGACGGTATCACCCGGGTGGGACAGTTGCGTACCTGGTTGGGTGATCGCGGAGAACCCTGGAATACGTTCATGACCGATCCAGGGATCAACTGTGCGGTCAATTGCGAAAACGTTCCCGACAGCGCACACGTGAACGATGGGGATGAGTTGGCCTTCTTCCCGCCCGTAACCGGTGGCTAGACGTCGGCGCCTACATCAAGACAACCTCATGCATAAACAACTCATCGCACTTGCCCTGCTCTTCTGGGGAACGGTCGCCCAGGGCCAAGAGGCCCTGGTTGATGCCGCATGGCTCAATCAAAAAATGTCTCGTACGGGACTTTATGTACTGGATATCCAGAGTGCGGATCGCTACAAACGTTTTCATCTGCCCGGGTCCGTTAATGCTCCTTATGCGCAATGGCGCAGCAACGACAAATCGCCCATGCCCGGCATGCTTCCGTCAGCCGCATATTTGGAAAAGTGGCTCGGACAACTAGGCATCACAAACGACGACCATATCGTCATCGTTGCAACCGGGAACCAGGCGGGGGATATGGCGGCGGCCAGTCGGGTTTTCTGGACGCTCAAAATGGTGGGGCATGAACGCCTGTCGATCCTGAATGGCGGATTGGCGGCATACGCCGATCACTATCGGGAAATGATGGAGGCGACACCGCGAGCCGGAATCCCCGGACGATACAAGGTGCGACCCGGCCCGGATATCCGGGCGAATGCCGGCACTATTCTAAAAGCATTGCACTCTGACACGCAGTTGTTGGATGCCCGCACTTTGGGTGAATTTATGGGTGTTATCACACTCGGACCCGGGGAGCGGCCCGGCACCCTGCCCGGAGCCATACATCTGCCGTTCAATTGGCTGGTTGATGAAACGGGAAGAATTCGTGAGAAGAATGAGATCGCCGCTCTGTTTAAAGCGGTGGGAGCCGACCCGACGTTCGATGGCACGATCCATTTCTGTCATAGCGGCAATCGGGCCGCTCTGAATTGGTTCGTGGATTACGCCATC
>JBNKCL010000022.1:0-4469 GCA_050287725.1 Sedimenticolaceae bacterium | reverse complement strand
ATCGATGTTGGCTTTATCGAGCGCGGGGCCCTCAGCAGCCGATCCGCAGAGAGGTACCAGGGCCAACAGGAATACGATGATCAATTTATTCATTTGGTCACCCTCTCAGGAACAGGCTTGGTGCTGTCCAGTTTGCTGTAGATCGGCATTAACAGGAAAAACGCGAAGTAGTAAGCAGTGCCGATCTGTGCCATCAGCTTATAGAGATCGGTAGTGGGCTGGGTACCCAGGAAACCGAGCATGATGAAATCGACCACAAACAGTCCCAATGCAATCTTGGTGAGCGGCCCCTTGTAGCGGATCGACTTCACCGGACTCCGGTCCAGCCAGGGCAGGAAGAACATCACCAGGATGGAAGCGAACATGGCGACCACCCCGGGGAAGGCGGACCCCATCATGGAGGGCACCGCACGCAGGATGGCGTAGAAGGGGGTGAAGTACCAGACCGGCGCGATATGCTGCGGGGTCTTCAGCGGGTTGGCCGGCTCGAAGTTGGGATGCTCCAGGAAGTAGCCCCCCATCTCCGGCGCGAAGAACAGCACCGCCGCGAAGATGAACAGAAAACCCGCCACACCGGCGATATCCTTCACCGTGTAATAGGGATGGAACGGGATGCCGTCTTTCGGGATACCGTTCTCGTCCTTGTTCTTCTTGATCTCGATGCCGTCCGGGTTGTTGGAACCCACCTTGTGCAACGCCACGATGTGGATAAATACCAGTGCCGCCAGCAGGAACGGCAGCAGGAAGTGCAGGGCGAAGAAACGGTTCAGGGTGACGTCGGAGATGACGTAGTCCCCGCGGATCCAGACCCCCAGATCGGGGCCGATCACCGGTATCGCGGAGAACAGGTTCACGATCACCTGCGCGCCCCAGTAGGACATCTGGCCCCAGGGCAGCAGATAACCGAAGAAGGCGGTCGCCATCATGGCCAGATACACCACCACGCCGATGATCCAGAGCAGCTCGCGGGGTTTACGGTAGGAACCGTACATCAGGCCGCGGAACATGTGCAGATAGATCACGATAAAGAAGGCCGACGCGCCGGTGGAGTGCAGGTAGCGGATCAGCCACCCCCAGTCCACATCGCGCATGATGTACTCCACCGAGGCGAACGCCAGGGTGGCGTCCGGCTTGTAGCTCATGGCCAGCCACACCCCGGTCACGATCTGGTTCACCAGCACCAGCATGGCCAGAGAACCGAAGAAGTACCAGAAATTGAAGTTTTTGGGCGCATAGTATTGCGCCAAGTGTTCGTTCCACACCTTGGTCAGCGGGAACCGCTCGTCTACCCAGCCGACAAAATTCTTCATTGCGCTCATCAGGAAGCCCCTCCGTCATCGCCCACAAGAATCCGGGTGTCCGACAGGTACCGGTATTTGGGGATCTCCAGGTTCTTGGGAGCCGGCACGCCGCTGAACACGCGACCGGCCAAGTCAAAGCGGGAGCCGTGGCAGGGGCAGAAAAAACCGCCCTTCCAATCCGGCCCCAGGTCCGCCGGCGCCACATCCGGACGGTAGGTGGGGGAACAACCGAGATGGGTGCAGATACCGATCGCCACCAGGTAGTCCGGCTTCAGGGAGCGGTCTCCATTCTGACAATAGGAAGGCTGCTGCGGCATCTCAGACTCGGGATCGAGCAGCTGGCCATCCAAGGTCGGCAAATCCTTCAGGTTCTGCTCCGTCCGATGCACGATCCAGACCGGCTTGCCGCGCCACTTGACGGTCATGATCTGACCGGGTTCCAGCTTGCTGATATCGGCCTCCACCGGCGCCCCGGCCGCTTTGGCCTTGGCGCTCGGTTTCCAGGCGGCCAGAAATGGATACACCACGAAGATGGTACCTACGGCACCGACTACACTGGTTGCGACAGTCAGTGTCCGCCGCTTTTTCAGATCCACGCCATCTACGCTCATTACTTGACTCCCCGAGTAGGCTGGACAGTTTTGGAATTCAGGTTCGCGCCGGCCGCGCGCCGCAAATTTTGGGCAGGATAACCCGCGGAAACAGCCATAAAACCGACGGCGCATTCTCTAACAATGATACCAGAAGGTCAAGATTGGCGGGGTTTCTACGGAATCAGACGGGATTCGGGATCTCCAGAAACCGGTGTTCCAGACCGAATTTTGCAGTCAAATGCTCCCCCAGCGCCTGTACCCCGAAACGTTCGGTGGCATGGTGTCCGGCGGCGAAAAAGTGGACCCCCAATTCACGCGCGAGATGCAGCGTCCGCTCCGACGCCTCGCCGCTGATAAAGGCATCCAACCCCAAACCGGCGGCCTGCTCGATATGTTCCTGCGCCGCCCCGCTGCACCAACCGATCCGTGCGATTTGATCGCCGCCTCCCGGCAGATGCAGCGGTGCCCGGCCCAGTACGCGCTGGAGCCGCCCGGCGATCTGCGCCGGACTCTCCGGCTCGCTCAGTTCAGCCCGCCACAGCAGACCGTCGCCGCCCTCCGCCGGCGCCCCCTGCTCCCAACCCAACCGCAACCCCAGCTGCCGGTTGTTCCCCAGCTCCGGATGGGCGTCCAACGGCAGATGGTAGGCCAGCAGACTGATGCCGTGCCGATACAACGCCGCAATCCGCCGCCCTTTGACGCCGGTCAAGGGGGCGGCCTCACCCTTCCAGAAATAACCGTGATGGACCAACAGCAGATCGGCCTCCATCTCCAGCGCGCCTTCGATGGCGGCCAGGCTGGCGGTCACGGCGGAGATCACCCGTCGAATCCGGCCGGTCCCGGCCTCCACCTGCACCCCGTTGGGACACCAATCCTGGAAGGTCTCAACCGCCAACAGTTGGTTGCAGTATTTCTCCAGAGCCGCCAGTTCCATCATCCCCACATCCCGTTCTGTCCGCGTTCAGCGGCTCATGTTAAAGTAAGCCCCCTATGAAATTCCAGAGAATCCTCCCGTTTGCCCTGATCTCCATCGGCGCCGGACTGCTGGCCGCCCTATTGGCGCTCAATCTGATCCAGAGCGACGAGCCCGAAGCGACGCCCGCCCCCCAGCAGCCGGCAGTGGTATACCGCGGCGAACCCGTCAAAACCGTCCCCGGACCCGCCTCCTACGCCGACGCCGTGGCGCATGCGGCACCGGCGGTGGTAAACATCTACACCGCGAAGGTGCTGGTGGAGCGCAGCAATCCGCTGTTTAACGACCCGGTCTTCCAGCACTTCTTCGGCAACCGGCTCGGAGAGCCGCGGAAACGGCTGCAGACCAGTCTGGGATCGGGCGTCATCATCAGCTCCGACGGCCTGATTCTCACCAACCATCACGTGATCGCAGATGCCGACGAGATCCAGGTGGTGCTGTCGGACGGCCGCACGGTGCACGCCCAGGTCATCGGCAGCGACCCCGATACCGACATCGCCCTGCTGCGAACCAAGGAAAAGGGCTTGCCCGCCGTTACTCTCGGCAACTCCGCACCCCTGAGGGTGGGGGACGTGGTGCTCGCCATCGGCAATCCGTTCGGGGTGGGACAGACCGTCACCATGGGCATCGTCAGCGCCACCGGGCGCAACCAGCTCGGGATCAACACCTTTGAAAACTTCATCCAGACCGATGCCGCCATCAACCCCGGCAACTCGGGCGGTGCTTTGGTCAACGCCGAGGGCGAACTGATCGGAATCAATACCGCCATCTTCTCCAAGAGCGGCGGCTCCCAGGGAATCGGCTTCGCCATCCCGATCGATCTGGCGGGCGAGGTTATGAATCAGCTGCTGGCGAACGGCCGGGTAGTGCGCGGATGGTTCGGCATCGCCGGCCAGGACATCACCCCGGAGCTGGCTCGCTCCTTCGGCCTGAAGGAGACCAAGGGGGTACTGGTCTCCGCGGTACAGGAGCAGGGGCCGGCCGACAAGGCGGGTATCCACCCGGGAGATGTCATCACCACCATCGGGGAACAGCATCCCCAGGACTCTCACGAGATCCTGAACCTCATCGCACACCTCCAGCCCGGAGTGACTGTCAAGGTGGAGGGATGGCGCGGGCAAGCGCCGTTCCAGACGGCGGTGGTGGTGTCCGAGCGGCCGCAGCAGACCGAAGGCAACTAACCCCCCCCCAAGTGATTCCGCCACACCGCGAAAGCTGCGGATTATCATTGCCCCGGGCTCGAAGGATGGCTAGGGTGGCCCTTTTGGGAGTGGAAAATCGACATGCCACTCGACAAAGGCACCAAGCTCTATATAGCAGCGCTAATCGGTATCGTATTTCTCGGTCTGATACTCCGCCTGCTAACTCTAGATACACGCCTGAGCGAGATCAATGGAATGCTGAAGGCCGATCCGAAGATATCCGCCTACCCCTATCGCTTCCGACTTTTTGAGATTCAGGGGACCACCGCCGTGGTTTCGACCCCGCGCACACCCGATGTGCCGGCGGTCCGGTTTCTCACCATCATCAAACCGTCCCTGAGCGGAAAAGACGAACAAGATCCTGAGGTGATCGCCGCCGAGAAGGAGCTGGCGTCGGTGC
>JBNKCL010000021.1:0-35560 GCA_050287725.1 Sedimenticolaceae bacterium | reverse complement strand
GCGACGGGCGGTCCCTCGCCCGCGCTGGAGGCGCCGCGTCCATGCGGCGCCCCTGCGGGCCTGATCCGGAAATCCCTGCGGTGCTCGGCTGCGTCAACGGGTAAGGGGTGATCTTTTCGATTTCAGTGGAAATCAAAAAGGGCTGGGTACTTTGTTTTTGCACCCCGAACCCCTTGGCCCCGTCGAGCATCGCAGTCGGAGGCGGGAATAGCCCGAAGGGGACCGGCAGGGGTGAGAGCAGACCCTTGATTCAGTGAATCAAGGAAGCTGCTCGAACGGGTACGCCAGGGATGGCGTACCCTGGACTTGCAAGCGAAGCGGGACTGCGGAGCACAGCAAGCCGGCCCTCTTCCGTCGGGATAGGGACATCACGTCGGAAGAGCCCCGCCAAAGACGAGAAGCGCCGAGCAGCCGCAGGCCGGGGCCGCGGGGTGTCTTTTTCTTTGGGTGCTTTCTTTTGGACAAGCAAAAGAAAGTACCTCGCGGCCTTCGCGCAGAAGGAACAGAAAGAAATTATGGGTTGTTGGCCGCGAAACTAATTACCGGAAACAAACAAAGGCCTACCTGCCACGAAACTGATTACCGAAGCCAGAAAACACCTAACCAACCGCATCCACATTCAACTGCAACCACAACTCCAACAACGCCAAATGCCACAACTTACTCCCCTGCAACCGCGTGTGATGCAGCTCCGGGGCCGACAACAGCAACTCCACATAGGCCCGCGAAAACAGCCCCCGCTCCCGACAGGCGCGGGATTCGAGGATCTCACGCATGAACCGGAGGAAATCGCCCCGCACATACTTCAGCGCCGGCATCGGGAAATAGCCCTTGGGCCGGTCGATCACCGCGTCCGGCAGCAGCCCGCGCGCCATTGCCTTGAGGGGGTACTTGCCGCCCTCCCGCAGCTTGAGTTCCGGGGGACAGCGGGCCGCCAGTTCCACCAGTTCCTGATCCAGAAACGGCACCCGCGCCTCCAGCCCCCAGGCCATGGTCATGTTGTCCACCCGCTTGACCGGGTCGTCCACGATCAGGGTGGTGACGTCCATCCGCAATACCGCATCCATGAAGCTGTCGGCACCGGGCTCCGCCAGCAGCCGCTCGATCTCTTGTGAGGTGTGATCCTCGCCCCGATAGCTGGAAGTCACCAGGTGCCGGAACTCCTCGTGGTCCCGGTCGAAGTAGTGACGGGCGAAGCGCTCCACCGGGGTCCCGACATCCTCCGCCAGCATGCGCGGATACCAGAAGTAGCCGCCGAACACCTCGTCCGCACCCTGGCCCGACTGCACCACCTTGATCTCCTGCGAGACCCGCTCCCCCAGCAGGTAGAAGGCCACCGCATCCTGGCCGAACATCGGTTCCGCCATCTGGGTCACCGCCTCCGGCAAGCGCCGCAACACCTCCGCGTTGGGGATCAGAAACTTGTGGTGACGGGTGCCGTAGCGCTCGGCCACCGGGTCGGAGTAGTCGAACTCGTTCCCCTTCTCTTCCGGCTGGTCCTCGAACCCCACCGAGAAGGTGCGCAGATCGGCGGCCCCGCTCTCCGCCAGCAGCGCCACCAGCAGACTCGAATCCAGCCCGCCCGAGAGCAGCACCCCCACCGGCACGTCCGCCACCTCGTTGCGCCGCTGCACCGCCCGGCGCAACGCGTCATGAATGGCGGCCAGCCACTCCTCGTCCTTCGGGGGCGGCTCGGGCCGGGTGGCCCGCAGGTTCCAGTAGCGCCACTCCCGGCGTTCTCCCGTAGCATTCAAGGTCATGCAGTGAGCCGGGGCCAGCTTCCGGATGCCGTTCAGGATGGTGCGGGGCGCCGGAACCACCCCATGCAGCGTGAACTGGTGGTGCAGCGCCACCGGGTCGATGGAGCAGTCCACCCCCCCTCCCGCCAGCAGCGCCTGGCTGGTGGAGGCGAACCGGAAACGACCGGCCTCGGCGGTGTAGTAGAGCGGTTTGATGCCCAGGCGGTCGCGGGCCAGAAACAACCGCCGCTTCTGTGTATCCCAGACGGCGAAGACGAACATACCCTGCAGCCGCTCCAGGCACGCCTCCCCCCAGGCGTGGTACGCCTTCAGGATTACCTCGCTGTCGCCGTCGGAGAAGAAGCGGTAGCCCGCCTCCCGCAGCTCCCGGCGCAGCTCCCGGTAGTTGTAGATGGTGCCGTTGAACACCAGCGCCAGCCCCAGCTCCCGGTCCACCATCGGCTGCCGGGAACGCTCGGAGAGATCGATCACCGCCAGGCGCCGATGGCCGAAGGCCAGCGGTCCGTCTTCATAGCTGCCGCCCTGGTCCGGCCCACGCCGTTCCAGACAGCGGGTCATGCGCGTCACCGCCTCCCGGTCCGGCGCCGCCTCGTCCAGTCTGAGTTCACCACAGATCCCGCACATTGAATTCCGAATCCGCAAACCAAATATCGTTACCAGTGTATCCGAATTACCGGGGTCGCTTCCCGAGCGATCTTGCAAAAGCCCCGGTGAGCTACTATTTGTTAGAATAGTATTCCAACTTTTTTACTCGGTTATTTATCGAACAACAAGGAGATGCAAGATGGCACATCAACTGCCCCCACTTCCCTTCGCACAGGACGCCCTGGAACCCACGATCTCAAGCGAGACCCTCGAATACCACTACGGCAAGCATCACCAGGCCTATGTCACCAACCTGAACAATCTGATCGCCGGCGGCGAGTTCGAGAACGCTTCCCTGGAAGAGATTATCGGGAAAGCAAGCGGCGGCATCTTCAATAACGCGGCGCAGGTCTGGAACCACACGTTCTATTGGAACTGCCTCAGCCCGAGCGGCGGCGGGGAACCGGCGGGAGCGCTGGCGGACGCCATCGCCGCCGCCTTCGGCTCCTTCGAAGAGTTCAAGAAACAGTTCTCCGCCTCGGCCGCCGGTAACTTCGGCTCCGGCTGGACCTGGCTGGTCAAGAATAAAGATGGCGCCTTGGAGATCGTCAACACCTCCAACGCAGCCAACCCCATGACCGACGGCAAGACCCCGCTGTTGACGGTGGACGTCTGGGAACACGCCTACTACATCGACTACCGGAACGCCCGGCCGAAATACCTGGAGCAGATCTGGGGCATCATTAACTGGGAGTTCGTAGCCGGCAACTTCGCCGGTTGATCCATCGCGGCAACCGCAACGAAGGATCAAACCGCATCCGCCCACCCTTGCGACCGGCGGTCAGGGTGGGCGGTGTTCACTCCCCCAAAGAAGAGAACTTCCCGGCGATACGCGGCAGATGGTCCCGTGCCTGCCACAGGGCGGCCAGTTCTGAAAGCCACTCTGCCTGCTCAGCCCGTTGCCGATACTCCCGGGCGGAACGCTCGGCTTTCGCTCCCAGTTCGCTTCGCAAAACCGGATCGTGGCGCAATTTGCGCATCCAGGCCACAGTATCATTCAACGCCGGTTCGGCCCAACGCGCGTCGGGTCCGTACATCTCCGAACGATAGAATTCGTAGGTCCCTGCCAAAGGCGTCCATCGATACCGTAACGGTACGCTGTTGTCGTAACCCATATAGCTCATATTGCCCGACCAGCCGGTGGCCATAACCACCTTCCCCAGGGTCATGGACTCGAGCAGACCCAAACCGAGCCCCTCGGCCCGGTGAAGAGAGAGATAGACGTCCGCACAGGCATACAACGACATGACCTGTTCATACTCCATCGGCTGCAACGACAGTTCGATGCGGGGATCCCCATACATCAGTCGCCGCAGCTCCTGGATCACCTGTCGGCCGAAATCACAAGTGGCGTTGTTAAGCCGGATGACCAGGCGCACCCCATCATCCTCCGGCGGGAACGCCGCCCGAAACGCAATCACCAGGGCGGTCGGATTTTTCCGGGCCGGGTCGGAGTTCGGGTCGAGACTGGCGACAAACAGCACTGCATCGTCAGGCACCCCGAACTCCCGGCGATCCCGTCGAATGTCCGCGGGCAGATTGAGCGGATAGTCGCCACACAGGACCGGCGTCAGGGAGAGTGAGTTGCGGGAAACCTCGGCGATAAAATCCGAAAACGCGAGAACCGCATCGAACCGGGTAAGCGTCTCCAGCCACTGCGGGGGAAATTGCGGCACCTCCCACCAGATATTGGCGACATGCATCCGATCCTTAACCAGAAACTCCGGATTCTCCTTGAGCAAAGAGGACAGTTGCGTGCTATTGGTGGCATACAGGTTGATCGGGTGGAGCAACTGCTCCGGCGCGCTTGCCCAATAAGATGCGAATCGCTCATCGTGGGGTCGCGGACTGCCGCCATGCGGCACATCATAGAGCGTGAACGGTACACCCCGTCTCTGCAACAGCGCGGCGATGGAATAGGCCGCCACGCCCAACCCGAAAACGGTACTGAAATGGCCGAACAGATTGATCCCGAAGCCCGGAGGTAATCGGTTGTCGCCGTTACAAATGGAAGATTGATCCACGATCCGCTCTTGTTTGCTACAGGATCGCCCCAGGATCCGAGCTGTTACAGCAGGCCGTAACCATCATCCTGACCACATCCGGCATGAAACTCTTCGCTTGCCAACCTAACCGGGCGTGCGCCTTGGCCGGATTCGCGAAATTGGCCTTGATATCCGTAGGCCGATCATAATTCTCCTCCGCCGTCACATGATCGCGCCACTCGAGCCCGCAAGCTTCGAAGGCAACCGCCACAAACTCCTGTAATGAAAAACTCCGCCCGGTGGCCACGACGAAGTCATCCGGCCGGTCCTGCTGCAACATGCGCCACATGGCCTCCACATATTCCGGCGCCCAACCCCAGTCGCGTACGATGGAGATATCGCCGAGCACCAGCCGTTCTTTACTGCCGGCGGCAATCCGACAGGCGGCGTCCACCACCTTGCGTGTCACAAACCGGGGATGACGCAAAGGCGATTCGTGATTGAACAGGATCCCGGAACAGGCAAACAGCCCGTAGGCCTCGCGGTAGTTGACGACCTGCCAGAAGGCTGCCGCCTTTGCCATGGCATAGGGGCTGCGGGGGCGGAACGGGGTCTGCTCATCCGCCGGCACACCGCCGGTATCTCCGAAGCATTCGCTGGAGCCGGCGTTATAGAGCCGAATAGAACGGCCGGCGAACCGGACCGCTTCCAGCAGGTTCATGGTGCCGATACTGATACTCTCCAGGGTCTCCACCGGCTGCTGGAACGAGAGGGCGACGGAACTCTGTCCGGAGAGGTTATACACCTCGTCCGGTTGCACCTTGAGCAGGCATTGCAGCACGCTCCGGAAATCACTCAACGTCACGGATTCCACCCTGACGTCCGCACGGATACCGAGGGTCGCCAGATTCGCGAAGGAGGCGGCTTCGGCATCCCGCGAGGCGCCCCAGACCTCATACCCCTGCGACAACAGTAGCTGTGCGAGATAGCCCCCGTCCTGGCCGGATATACCGCAGATCAAGGCCCGTTTCATGTGTCTTTCCCTTGCAACGCCACCGCCGCCTGGTACAGCCGGTTCCTTTTCTCACCGCTGATGCGGGCCGCCAGCGCCGCCGCCTGTTTCACCGGCAGTTCCTCCAGCAAGATCCGGAGCAACCGCTCGGTCTGGGGATCCAGCGCCTCCTCCGGTCGTGGCGCCGCTCCGGCAACCATCAGCACGAACTCCCCTTTTTGTTGCACGGGGTCGGCCTCCAGCAGAGCCGTCAGCCCCTCCAGGGTATCCGCCACGATGGTCTCGTGGAGCTTGGTCAACTCCCGGGCGAGCACGGCCCGGCGTTCGGGACCGAAGGCCGCGGCCATATCCCGCAAACTCTCCCGAACCCGGTGACTCGATTCATAGAACACCAGCGTGCGCGGTTCGTCGCGCAACGCCTCCAGCTGCGCCCGGCGCGCCGCCTGGCCGCGCTCCGGAAAACCCTCGAACAAAAACCGGTCGGTGGGCAGTCCGGATGCCGAAAGGGCCGCGATCAGGGCGCTGGGGCCGGGGATGGGAGAGACCGGGATTCCCAGCCGCCGGCACTCCCGCACCAGGGGGAAACCGGGGTCGCTGATCAGCGGGGTGCCGGCATCCGACACCAACGCCACCGCCTTTCCCTCCTGGAGCAGCGCGATGACCCGTTCCAGCACCTGATGTTCGTTGTGTTCGTGCAGCGCCAGCAGCGGTGTTTCGACCCCGAAGTGCCGCAGCAACGGCCGGGTGTGGCGGGTATCCTCCGCCGCAACCAGATCGACCGCCCCCAGGACCTCCGCAGCCCGGGGCGCAAGATCCCCCAGGTTCCCGATCGGGGTCGCCACGATATAGAGCACACCTTTTACAATTGACACAACCCACTCCAAAAAACATACTTGCCTGACCGCTGCCGAACCTGGATGAAACTGCGGAAAAGGCCTCTCTCTCCGGACAGAACTACCACGAATCCTGCCTGCCTCTCTGCCACCATGCAACCGTATCGTATCTTTCTCCGTTATCTGCTTCTCGCTCTCCTGGTGACCGGCTGCGTCTCATCGCTACCGACGATCGAGTTTTCACGCTCGGAACCTCCCTCCAGCCTCAGCAGCGACCCGCTGTTCGCTACCGCAATCCGGCTGGAGCAGAACGGTAACTTCGGCGAGGCGGCCGCCCTGTTCGAGCAGCTGGCTTCGGAGGCCAAACCCCCGGTACAGCAGGAAGCGCTGCTGCGCGCGGCGGAGGACTATCTGGCGGCCGGCGACGCGGACTCCGCCTATCGAATGCTGCCGCTGATCGGCACCGACCGTTTTCCGCGGTTGGATTTTCAAAAGCGGCTGGTGGTGGCAGAGGTGGCGCTCAAGCGCAATCAACCGGATCAGGCGCTGCAACTCCTGGAGCAGGCGCCGCGGCAAGACATCGCCCCGGACCAGTTACGGCGTTATTACCTTGCCCGGGCCGAGGCGTTTCGCTTGACCGGCAACCTGCTGGAAACCGCCCGCTCGCTGTCGGAGCTGGATCTTCTGCTACCCGACCCCCAGCAGCAGTTGCAAAACCAGAAGGAGATCATCCGGACCCTCTCCACCTATACCGACAGCGCACTGGAAATGCTGCAACCGAGGCCGCCCGGTGTGTTCGGCGGCTGGATGGAGCTGGCGCGCATCATCAAGGTCTATCCCAACGACCCCCAAACAGGCCAACAGCGGCTGGAGCGGTGGCGCGAACGGTTCTCCAGCCACCCGGCGCTGCCGGATCTGCTGGAGGGATATTTCCAGCGCATCAGCTCGCTCTACCGGGCCCCTTCGCACGTTGCGGTGCTGCTGCCCCAGAGCGGACCCTATGCCAAACCGGCGGCTGCCATTCGCCACGGCCTGATGGCGGCCTACTACAACCAGCGCGGCGGCAATCGCCCGGAATTGCGCTTCTACGACAGCGCCGGGGGACGCGATATCCGGTCACTTTACCGGCAGGCGGTGACGGAGGGCGCCGAACTGGTCATCGGGCCGTTGCGTAAGGAGTCGGTAGAGCAATTAACCAGCGGCAGTCTCGATACGCCCGTCTTGGCGCTGAACCAGGTATCTTCCCAGTTCTTCTCTACCCGAAATCTCTATCAGTTCGCGCTCGCCCCGGAAGATGAAGGGGAACAGGCGGCGGAACGCGCATGGTTTGACGGCAACACCAAGGCCTTGGCCCTGACCCCTGCGAGCGACTGGGGACAGCGGGTATTCAACGCCTTCCGTTCGCGTTGGGAACAGCTCGGCGGCACCCTGCTGGAACACCAGACCTACGACCCGCAACAACACGATTTTTCGACCCCGATCCAGGAGTTGCTGAATCTCCGGGAAAGCAAAGAACGGCACGCCGCCCTGGATCGCGTGATAAGAACCAAGACGGAATTCGAGCCGCGCCGCCGGCAGGATGCCGGATTTATCTTTCTGGCGGCCAACTGGGAACTGGCGCGTCAGATCAGGCCCCAGTTGCAGTTTCATCACGCCGCGGATGTGCCGATCTACACCACTTCGCACGCCTATTCCGGGGTTTCGCAACCGAAGTTGGACGTAGACCTGGAAGGGATCCGATTCCCGGACGCGCCCTGGCTACTGGTGGCGGGAGAAAAAGAGGCGTCGCTGGCCAAGATGTTGCCGGAGAACCTGTTCGAGTACGGACGGCTGTTCGCGATGGGGATCGACGCCTACCGCATCCTGCCTCACCTCGCCCGGCTGGAATCGGATGAAAATGAAACCCTGGACGGCAAAACCGGGATTCTTCACATGGATCGTAGCGGTCGCATCCACCGGCAACTGGTGTGGGCGGAAATGAAGCGGGGCGTCCCGAAGGTAATCGGTTATGCGCCCCGGATGGATGAACGAACGCCGGGTTCCGCCGCGCCCTCCTCTTCGTACCGGCCCTTCGCCCGTTAGCGTGCTTCGCGCAGAGGAAAGGAATCCTCGCAGTGACGCACCACGACACCAATGCAATCGGCAGCGGAGCCGAACAACTGGCTCTCCGCTTCCTCGAGCGGAAAGGGTTGCGGTTATTGACCCGGAACTATCGCTGCCGGCGGGGCGAGATCGACTTAGTGATGCAGGAAGGAAACTTTTTGGTGTTTGTGGAAGTCCGTTATCGAAAGCATAACCGATACGGCTCCCCGGCGGAGTCGGTTACTGCAAGGAAACAGCAGCGCATCCTGAACGCAGCGGCCCGGTACCTGATGGATGCGGCGGGAACAAAAGCGCGCCCCTGCCGCTTCGATGTCGTGGCCATCTCTGCGGAAGGGGAAAATATCGACTGGATCCGAGACGCGTTTCAGGCCGTAACATAAAATGACCATGAACCACCAGAGGGAGAAGATGCCCATGATGTCCAAAACCACAATCACCTTCACCATTGTGCTGCTCCTGGCCCCGGTACTGCAGGGATGCGCCCCGGCGGTTGTGGGGGGAGCCGCCGTCGGCGCCTCGGTGGTACATGACCGGCGTACCGCCGGGGTCGCAGTAGAGGACCAGGACATCGAATTCAAGGCCCTGCACATGAAGCTCCAGGACGAGGCCCTGCGGGACCATGCCACTGTCAGCGCCACCAGCTACAACATGGTGGTGCTGCTTACCGGACAGGCGGAGACGGCCGAGCTTCGCGATCGTTATACCGACATGGTGAGCAAGATCGCGCGGGTACGCCGGGTGGTCAATGAGATCACCGTCGGCCCGACAGCCAGCCTCGCGGCCCGTAGTAATGACTCCTATCTCACCTCCAGGGTGAAGGTCCGACTGTTTGACGTAAAGCTGCCGAATTTCGATCCCACCCGGGTCAAGGTCGTCACCGAACAGGGTATCGTCTATCTGATGGGCCTGCTGACCCAGCAGGAGGCGGATGCCGTGGTGGAAAAGGTCCGGTTTGTACGCGGGGTCAAACGGGTGGTAAAGATCTTTGAGTACATCGACGACGCCACCTGAGTTACCGGCACGGGTGATCGAACGGCTGAGGGAGATCGCGGGCCACACATCCGTTCTCACCGACCCTGCGGACTGCCTACCCTACGGTTACGACAACAGTCGGCGCCAGGCGATGCCGCAGGCGGTGGTGTTCGCCACCGAACATTCCCAGATCCGGGAAATCGTACGCCTCTGCCGGAGTGAGGAGATCGGCCTGATCGCCCGCGGGCGCGGCACCGGCACCACCGGCGCCACGGTACCGGAGCAAGGCGGAGTGGTGCTGTCGCTGGAGCGCATGGCCCGCATCCTGGAGATCGACCCCGCCGACCGGCTTGCCCGGGTGGAACCGGGGGTCACCAACCGGGAACTGCAGGAGGCATTGAAAGAGCACGGTTTCTTCTGGCCGCCCGATCCCACCAGCGCCGCCGTCTGCACCATCGGCGGCAACCTCGCCTACAACTCCGCCGGACCCCGGGCGGTGAAATACGGCACCCCACGGGAGAACACCCTCGGCCTGCGCGCCGTCACCGGCGCCGGCGAGGAGATCCGCACCGGGGTCGCCACCACCAAGGGGGTGGTGGGATATGACCTGACCCGGCTGCTGATCGGTTCGGAAGGCACCCTCGCGATCATCACCGAAGCAACCCTCAAACTGACCCCGTTGCCGGAGGCCAAGCGCACCTTGCGCGCCGTCTACCGCGACGTGCGGAGCGCCGCCCGCGCGGTCTCGGCCATCATGGCCCAGCCGGTCATCCCGTGCGCCCTGGAGTTCATGGACCACGCCGCACTGGAAACGGTCCGTGCGTTCGCGGACCTGGAGCTGGATCCGAAGGCGGGCGCCCTGCTGATGATCGAGGTGGACGGCCCCGCTCACGGCCTCGCGGAGGCCGCGACGGCGATCGAGACCGCCGCCCGCAACGACGGCCTGCTGGAGATCCGGGGCGCCGCCACACCGGAGGAGATCGCGCAACTCTGGAAGGCCCGCAATGCGCTCTCCCCCGCACTCCGCAACCTGGCCCCGAAAAAGATCAACGAGGATGTGGTGGTGCCGGTCTCCCGCATCCCGGACTTGGTGGAGGGGTTGGGCGAACTCTCCCGGAAACACGACATCCGGATCGTCAACTTCGGGCATGCCGGCAACGGCAACCTGCATGTCAACCTGCTGTGCGATCCGGATCGTCCGGGGGAACTGGAACGCGCCCGGGCCTGCCTGGACGCAGCATTCGAACTGGTGTTAAGGCTCGACGGCACCCTTTCCGGGGAACACGGGGTCGGCCTGGAAAAAAGGCCGTTCGTGGCGCGCGAGATCGACCCGGTCACCCTGCGGCTGATGACCGATCTCAAACGGCTGTTCGATCCCGCCGGAATCCTGAATCCCGGCAAAACCCTCCCGGATCTCTCCTGATAACCGGGCAGACACGCGCTTTTTCCTTTAGAATTCCAGCCGGCACTGGCAACCGAAAAGATCGAATCTTCCGTCATGAGCACCAAGTGGGACACACGTTTTCTGGGACTGGCCGCCCATATCTCCGCCTGGAGCAAGGACCCCTCCTCCCAGGTAGGCGCCGTCATCACCGACGGCAACCGCATCATCTCGCTGGGCTATAACGGATTCGCCGCCGGGGTGGTGGACGCACCGGAACGGCTGGCCGACCGCGAACGCAAGCTCAATCTGACCATCCACGCGGAAGAGAACGCCATGATCTTCGCCAAGCGGGATCTCACCGGCTGCACCGTCTATGTCACCCACCCCCCCTGCCCCCGTTGCGCCTCCAAGCTGATCCAGGAGGAGATCGGACGGGTGGTGTTCATCGCCCCGAGCGAGGACTTTCTCTCCCGTTGGGGAGAGGACCTGAAGCTGTCGCTGGAGATGTACAAAGAGGCGGGGGTAGAGGTCACCGAATACGATCTGGAACGCATCAATGTAGAAGATGCCCGGATCACGGTGGCGCCCGGCGGTTTTTTTCGGGCGGTGTTGGGACGTTTATTGAGCCTCCCCGAAGGAAAGGGATAAGCCCCATCCGCTACAGCATCGACTCCGCTTCCTGCACCGTATCTTCCAGCATCAGCTCCAGCTCCGCCAGCTTGATCTCCTTCAGACCCAGGATCTGAGCCTCGGCGGTGGCGGCCAGCACGATATCGGGATCCGCCGGCATGCCGATTCCGAGTTTCAAACAGGCGATATCCATCAACCGGACCATCACCAGCAGCGGATCGTGTTCGTCAAACTCCGGCAGAGCGTGATCGCGGGCCACGATCGCGTACTGTTCCGGCAACTCCCACTTGAGCATGAGACGGTATCCCAGATCGTTGTGCATCGCCTCCAGCACCTCATACATCAGATGCTCGGTCAGCGGCAGGGGATCGTCCGAATCCGAGGCCAATTTCTCCAGCACCTTGAGCAGAAACAGCTCCCCGATGTCATGCATCAGCCCGGCCAGGAACGCCTCTTCCCCCAACGCGCGATTGCCGCTCTGTTCCGCCAACCAGCGCGCGCCTACCGCGCAGGCCATGGAGCGTTTCCAAAGCACCGCCATCTGGTTGGCGATCAGCTCGATCTCGGATTGATGGGAGAGCAGTTGGGAAGCGACCATGGCCAGGGTGGTGACCCGTTTCAATCCCAGCCGGACCACCGCCTGGGTGATGGTCTCCACCTTCTTCAGTCCGCCGTAAAATGAGGAGTTGGCAACCTGCAACACCCGGCTGGCCATGGATTGATCCTTGATGATGACCCCGGCGATCTGTTCCATCGACACCTTGTCATCGGCCTTCAGCTGTTGCAGCTCCAGCGCCACCCGGTTGAACACCGGCAGCTGCATGCTATCCGCTTCGAACTGCTCCTCGATCAGCTCCTTGAGAGACTTTTCAGTCATGCGGCATCTCTCCCGCCAGACGCAGGATCTCCTTCAGGGGGCGCGGTTTCCCCAGCCGCGGCAGATGGCGCAGCACCTCCTGCAGCGAGGTCTTGCCCTGGGCCGCCTTGGCGAGTCCATCCTCCAGCAGGGTAACCAGACCGGAGGTCTCGATGCTGATGCGCCGGATCTCGGAAGAGGTCCGCTTGGCCAGGATCGCTTCCTTGACCGGCTCGTTCAGTACCAACAGCTCAAACACCCCGACCCGCCCGGTGTGGCCGGTATAGTGGCACGCCTCGCAGCCGCGCCCGATCCGGAACTCCGCCCCCTCCAGATCGACCTGACTGCACCCCAGGCGATGCAGCTCATGCGCATTGGGACGATACTCCTCAGCGCAGTGGGGACAGACGCGCCGCAACAGCCGCTGGGCCAGGACCGACACCACGGTGGAAGAGATCAGGAAGGTCTCGATCTCCATGTTCATCAGGCGCAGCAGGCCGCCGATGCTGTCCTCGGTGTGGAAGGTGGTAAGCACCTTGTGACCCGTCAGTGCGGCCTGAATGGCGGTCTCCGCCGAGAAACGGTCGCGCACCTCCCCCAGCACGATAATGTCCGGATCCTGGCGCACGATGTGGCGCAGGGTCTCCTCGAAGGTGAGGTTGATCTTGGGGTTGAGGGAGCACTGGGCGATGCCGTCGATCACATACTCCACCGGGTCCTCGGCGGTGATGATGCTGCGTTCCATGTCGTTGAGGTAGTTGACGCAGCCATACAGGGTGGTGGTCTTACCGGAGCCGGTGGGGCCGGTGATCATGATCACGCCGCTCGGGATATCCAGGGCGTCCTCCAGAAACCGTTCCAGCACCCGGGGCGCCAATCCCACGTCCTTGATGTCCAGCAGGTGCGCCTTCCGGCTCAACAGGCGCAGCACCACCTTTTCGCCGAAGATGGTGGCATAAAAGGAGACCCGAATGTCGCTGCGGCGTCCGGTGCGGGGGTCCTCGAACATAAACGCCCCGCCCTGATGACGCCGTTTCTCGGCGATGTCCGCCCGACACAGCACCTTGATGCGGCTGACGAGAGCCGGCAGCAACGACTTCTCCAACTCCTTGTAGAGCATCAGGATACCGTCCCGGCGCAGCCGGATCCGCACCTGATGCCGCATCGGCTCGATATGGATGTCGCTGGCCTCCTGCTCCAGGGCATCCAGAATAATGCTGTCCACCAGGGTGGTGACCTGGGTCTCGTCCGCCGCCACCGGCTTCTGCTTGGCGTGACGCCGACTGTTCTCGAACGCCTTGAGCACCTCCTCCATGGCGCGGCGGGAACAGATGGCGGCCTCCACCTTGTCGTCGAATGCCGCCTCCGCCGCCTGCCGGGCAAAGTTATCCAGCGGGTTGCTGAACGCCACCAGCACCTTGTCGTCCACCATCTTCACCGGGATCGCCTGATTTCCGCGACACCACTCCGGGCGAACCCGTTCGAGCAGCTCGGGCGGAATCTCGCTGAAGTTGGGTTCGATATTGGTGAATCCGAGCTGATCGGCCAGCACCGCGATCAACTGGTGCTCCTGGATCATGCGCTTTTCCAGCAGGATCTCTCCCAATCGTTTCCCTGTTTCCTTGCTCTCCTGTTGAATCCTGAGCGCCGACTGAAGCTCCACCGGATGCAGATACCCCAACTCCACCAGCAGATCGCCGAGCCGGATGACTCCCTGATTCTCGGCCAGCGCCGTCCGCAACTGCTGATCGTTCAGGTACCCCAGCTCTTTCAGGATCTGTAACAGGGAGTACTGCTCCCCCAGCTTCTCCTTGATCCGGCAGGCGTAGTCGTACTGCTCCTGATCGATTATCTGCTGATCCAGCAGGAGTTGCGCGATCTGGGAAAGAGGACCTGCCGGCTGTTCTTCACCCTCCGGCTTTGCCGCTGTTTCATTATTGGTATCAGTCATCGCATCCCCCATGCGATCGGGAACATCCCCAGTTTAGGCACAAAAATCCTGCACGCTAAGAGTAGTATCGCCTTTTAGAAACAGAAGTTTAGTTGGTTTTTCTTATTTTCTTTCTTTTTTGACCGGTCGCGGCCGGCGGGCAGGCGGCACGTTATGGGGTCAAGCGGGGCTGACGTTCCCCCCAGGTGACCGAATGCAGCTCCATTACGAAACGGTTTCCGTCCTCCTCCTTCTCGATTCGAACCGGAAGATAACGAAGGTCGGACGCCAACCAGAGGGTGCGTTTTGCGGGACGGTTCTCCCGGGAACGCGCCAACTTGATTGCGGGGAACTTGCCGGCCGCCACCTCGACCACCTCACGGCCCTGAATCCGCAGATGATAGGTCCGCAGATGCTTCCCATCCACGATCTGGAAGGAGAGATCCGAGGGATCATCGGCCATCGCCAGCATCATGGCGAGTTCTTCGCTGAACCGGTCCAGGGCGCCCGCCGGAATCGGCATGGTGCGCTCCGGCTGCTCGCTTCGATTCGTGACCGTCCCTGCCTCCCAATCGAAGACCAGCTGTTTTTCGCGCCGATCGCTCGTATGGTCGCGCCAGTAGCGGTAGCTGGAGGGGATCACCCGGGTACCGTCGAGACGACCTTCGCTGATCTCCGTAACGTCAAGATTGAGGAACATCGCCAGCGGTCCCACCGGCAGTGTGTGGATGTGATAGCGATAGTCGCCTGCAGGCGTAAGCTCCAGGGTGAGCGTCACCTGGCCGATGGTGCTACTCCCCAGGGTGATCTGATAGTGCGCCGTGAACGGCCGCAACCGTTCGTGAATCGGTTGCTGCGATGCGAATACCGAACCTCCCGCCAGCAGACACCAGGCAGCCAGCCACAGTGGAATCCGGCGCCGACCCTTCACCGGGGGGGCTCCTCGCCGTAGTTCAGCATCACCGGTTGCGCCAGCGATACGCCATCCTTGATGACCCGGCCGTTCTCCAGCCGCAGGCGACCCTCCGCGAACCAGCGGATCGCCAGCGGATAGATGACATGCTCCCGGGAGAGCACCCGGGCCGCCAGGTTCTCGGCGGTGTCATCGGGTTCTACCGGTACCTTTGCCTGCACGATTACGGGTCCCCCATCCAGCTCCTCGGTAACAAAGTGGACACTGGCGCCGTGCTCCCGTTCCCCGGCATCCAATGCCCGCTGGTGGGTATGGAGACCGCGATAGGCCGGCAGCAGCGAGGGGTGGATGTTGAGCAAACGGCCGTGGAACCGGGTCACCAGGGCGGGGGTCAGGATGCGCATGAAGCCGGCCAGCACCACCAGACCCGGCTGGTACTCCTCCAGCAGATCCCCCAACACCCGGTCGTAGGTGTCGCGATCGGGATACTCCCGGTGATCCAGTACCCGCGTCTCGATCCCCGCCAGCCGCGCCCGTTCCAGGCCGTAGGCCTCTTCCCGGTTGCTGATCACCGCGCGGATCTCCACCGGCAGATCCTCCGCGGCGGCGTCGATGATCGCCTGCAGGTTACTGCCGCTCCCGGAGATCAACACTACCAGTGGAAGTCTCTGCCGCCCGGTCATGCGCCGACGATCTCCACCCCGGGGTTCCCGGTTGCGGCCTCGATGCGTCCCAGCCGCCAGACCTGTTCTCCGGCCTCGCTAAGCAGTTTGAGCGCCGACTCGACATCCGACTCCGCCACGCACACCACCATCCCCACTCCGCAGTTAAAGGTGCGCAGCATCTCCGGCTCCGGCACGTTCCCCGCCTGCTGCAACCACCGAAAAACGGGCGGGCGCTCCCAGGAGTTGACCTCCACCACCGCCTTGGTCCCTTCCGGCAGCACCCGCGGCAGGTTCTCCGGCAGACCGCCGCCGGTAATATGGGCCAGGGCGTGGATCTCCACCTGCTGCTGCAACGCCAACAACGATTTCACATAGATCCGGGTAGGCGTGAGCAACGCCTCCCCCAGGGTCTTCCCCGCCAGTTCCATCCCCAGATCCGCCCCGCTCACCTCCAGGATCTTGCGGATCAGCGAATAGCCGTTGGAGTGGGGACCGGAGGAGGCCAATCCCAACAGTATGTCCCCCGGCCGCACCCGCTCCGGGGAGATAATGCGGCTCTTCTCCACGATCCCGACACTGAAACCGGCCAGGTCATAATCGTCGGCATCGTACATACCCGGCATCTCGGCGGTCTCACCACCGGTCAGCGCAGCCCCGGAGAGTTCGCAGCCCCGGGCGATGCCGCGGATCACGTCGGTGGCCACCTCCACGTCCAACCGGCCGGTGGCGTAGTAGTCGAGAAAGAACAGCGGCTCGGCGCCGGTCACCACGATGTCGTTGACGCACATCGCCACCAGATCGATCCCGATGGTGTCGTGGCGGCCCAGAGTCAGGGCCAGCTTCAACTTGGTACCCACCCCGTCGGTCCCGGAGACCAGCACCGGCTCCCGGTAGCGGTCCAGGGGCAACTCGAACAGCGCGCCGAAGCCTCCCAGACCGGTCATCACCCCGGGACGGAAGGTCTGCTTTACAATGGGTTTGATCCGCTCCACCAGGCTGTTCCCGGCGTCGATATCCACCCCCGCGTCACGGTAGCTGAGAGGAGAGGGATGCTTGGTTTTGGTTGGGTCCACGAGGTGCTCCTGGCCGGACGTAGTTGGATAAGAAGTGCGATTCTATACAATCACGCCAGCGGCTGGAAATCGGCGCGTCTCCCCGCCTGGCGAGAAACGGCCCCCGCTACCCGCAAATGGGCGCGTAGCTGGCCGCACTCTTTTAGACAGCCGGGAAAGGGCAAGTTAGAATCCCAGCAATTTTGTTGCTTTGCACCACGGAGACCCATGCCCGTTTGCGCTCAATCCTGTTTCCGGCCCACCCGAATCCCGATTTTGGTGTTGCTCCCCATGCTGCTGCTCTTCGTTCTCCCGGGGGAGGCGGCGGAGGTGGCCGGCCTGTATAGTGCGGAGGTGCCGGTGACGAGCCAGGATGCGGCGTCCCGCAATCGCGCGATCGGCGAGGCGTTCCAACAGGTGCTCATTAAAGTGACCGGCCGGGCGGCGGTAACCGAGCAGCAGACATTGCAGGAGAAGATCCAGGACGCTTCTGCCTATGTACAGCAGTATCGTTACCGTATCGCGCCCACCCCGATCGATGCACCGCCCACTGCCGAGGTACGGCGACTGTTGCAGGTTCAGTTCGATCCGCAGGCGATAAACCGGCTGCTGACGGAGCAAAAACTGCCGATCTGGGGTAGTACCCGCCCCCTGATCTTGATCTGGCTGGGAACCGAAGAAAACGGAAAACGCCACATGATCATGCCCGGCCAGGAGCTGCAGCTCACCGCGGCGATCGAGGATACGGCGGAACAACGCGGCTTGCCCGTTTTGATGCCGCTGCTGGACCTGGAGGATCAATCCCGGCTTCAGGCGGAGGATCTATGGGGCAAATCGGTCACCCCGGTTCGGGAGGCCTCCCGACGGTATGAACCGGATCTGATTCTGGTGGGAACATTCCGGCGCGCCTCCGATCCATATTGGCACGGAAACTGGACCCTCTTAACCCCGCAAGGTTTGGCGGACTGGAAAAGTAAAGGGATGGACAACAATCAGGTCGCAGCGCAGGGTATCCAGGAGTTGGCCGAACGTCTGGCAGCCCATTACGCCCCGGCGCACAGCGAGGATGGAGTGCAACCGCTACGCCTGCGCATTACCGGGATCCGCCAGTTGAGCGATTATGAGCGAATCGAGCGGTTCCTGCGAAACCTGGATTCGGTCGCCCAAGTGGAACTGTTGTTCGCGGAACCGGAGTCGGTGGTGTTCTCGCTGCAGGTCCATGGCGGCCAGGCGTCGCTGGAACGGGAGATCGGACTCGGCGGACTGCTACGACCGGAGTCAAATCCCGAATCCGAGGTTACTGCCGCCAACGACGCAGCCACACCCTCGCCGGCACCGGGTGAAGAAATCACACTGCACTATCGACTTCAACCGTGAACCGCAAAGACATCCCAAACCTGATCAGTATCCTGCGCATGGCCCTCGCGGTGCCGGTGGTGGTGGCGCTGTTGACGCAACGCTTCGAACTGGCGCTGATCTTCTTTCTGGTGGCCGGTATTTCCGATGGCCTGGACGGCTTCCTGGCCAAACAATATGGTTGGAGCAGTCGCTTGGGAGGGCTGCTCGACCCGCTGGCCGACAAATTGTTGCTGGTGACCGCCTTGCTTGCTCTTGGCTGGCTTGGGGCGGTCCCCGTCTGGTTGGTCGCCATCGTAATCCTGCGCGATGTGGTCATCGTGACGGGTGCGACGGTATATAACTATCGCATCACCAAACTGGATGCCAATCCCACTCTCTTGAGCAAAATCAACACCGTCGTTCAGATCGCCCTGGTTCTTGCCGTCATGCTGAATCACGGCATCGTTTCGCTTCCAGCGTGGTTTTTTCAGGGATTGATCTGGGCGACCTTGATCACCACCGTAAGCAGTGGCGCGAACTATGTTTGGGTCTGGAGCCGACATGCGGCGCAACTGACCAACCGTCACTGAGTGCAGACGATTCGAGCAACGAGTTGTTCACAACGACAGGATTAACATAATGACCGAGCTTTTATCCGGATTCTTTTTGCGTCGCGGGAAACAAGGCGGCGTGAACGGCCCGATCTGCGTTTTCCTTCTGTTTCTGATCGCGGCACCCGGTGTCGCCCTGGCATCCACTGATACGGCCGGCCCGCAACTAACCGACCATTGGGTGGGCATCACTTCACTGTTGCTGTTTGCCTTCGCCTATCTGCTGGTAATGGGGGAAGAGTTCACCCACTTGCGCAAATCCAAGCCGGTCATCCTGATCGCCGGCGTCATGTGGGCGCTGATCGCCTGGGTCACCCAGGACATGGACGGCTTTACGTCCGGCGCCGCAGCTCAGGCAATGCGCCACAATCTGTTGGAATATGCCGAATTGATGCTGTTCCTGCTGGTGGCAATGACCTACATCAACGCCATGGAAGAGCGAAACGTCTTTGATGCCATGAGGTCATGGCTGGTAAAAAAGGGATTCGGCTTCCGGCAGATGTTCTGGATTACCGGAATCTTCACATTCTTCATTTCGCCGATCGCCGATAACCTCACCACCGCCCTGCTGATGTGTGCCGTAGTGATGGCGGTGGGCGTCAGCAATCGGAAATTCACCTTGATCGCATGTGTCAATATCGTGGTGGCGGCCAACGCCGGCGGCGCCTTCAGTCCTTTTGGGGATATCACCACGCTGATGGTGTGGCAAAAAGAGATCACCACCCCTCAAGGTGCGATCGATTTCTGGTCCTTCTTCGTTCTGTTTCTGCCTTCACTGGTGAACTGGCTGGTTCCGGCAACCATCATGCACTTTTTCGTTCCGAACGCAGCCCCAACCTCCACCGACCATATGGTGCCTTTGAAACGCGGCGCCAAACGCATCATTACCCTGTTTCTGCTGACCATCATTACAGCGGTGGGATTCCACAACTTCCTGCATATGCCACCGGTTCTCGGAATGCTCACCGGACTCGCCTACCTACAGTTCTTCGGTTATTACCTGAAAAAGACCTCGAACATCGACCATAGCGGCAAGATTGAAGATCCCGAGCACGAAGGGCGCATCGGCGACCCGATGGCCTTCGATGTCTTTACCCGGGTAGCGGGCGCGGAGTGGGACACCCTGCTCTTTTTCTATGGGGTGGTGCTGTGTGTGGGAGGACTCGGCTTTCTGGGTTACCTCACCCTTACCTCGGAGGTGATGTATGGGGAGTGGGGCGCCACCTCCGCCAATATCTTTGTCGGATTGCTTTCGGCCATCGTCGACAATATCCCGGTGATGTTCGCGGTCCTGACCATGCAACCGGATATGTCCATGGGGCAGTGGATGCTGGTGACCATGACCGCCGGCGTGGGCGGATCGCTGCTCTCCATCGGTTCGGCCGCCGGGGTGGCGCTGATGGGGCAGGCCCGCGGCACCTACACCTTTTTCGGCCATCTGAAATGGACCCCCGTCATCGCTCTTGGGTATGGCGCTTCAATCCTTGTCCATCAGTGGGTCAACAGCAGTCTCTTCTGACGCGCGCCCAGGCAGTTCGCAAACCATGAGCCCAAAACAGTAATTAGGAGACCCCATGACGCACTTCTCCGATCTGCTCCAAATCGACGCCGCCGGACGCCCTACCCTGTTCCCCGGCGTGCACCCGTTGCCGGATCTGCTCAACCTGACCGCAGAACAGGTGCTGGAACAGTTTCTGGAAAGCCAGCGGCGGGATTTCGAACAGGTGATCGGCGATCTGGAGAACCCGGAAAACCCCTTGCACCGGATGTTTTCCGAATTGGCGGCGCTCGCCGGTCCTGAAAACCGGTTCAATCAAATCCCGCTGTTCCGGCCGGGCGCCCTGCATGCACTGTTTCTGGAACTGCACGAACATGTGATGCACCACCCGGTTTGGCGCCACCCGTTTTTCGTACGCTTTTTCCAGGGTGAGTTCAACCAGCAGCAGTTACTGGGTTTCGCCCGCCAGTATTTCAACCAGATCAAAAACACCCGCCAGTGCGTGGCGCTGGCCATCGGCCGCTTCAACAGTGCCGAGCCGCTGCCGTTTGCCCCGTTACATGAAAGAGTTTCGGAGCTGGCCCAGATCATGCTCGCGCAGTTGATCGCGGACGAGTACGGCGTCGGCTCTCACAGCGTGGAACAGTACCCCTCGCTGCACGCCCTGTTCAGCTCCACCACCCACATCGTCATGTACCGTCAGATATTTGAGGGATTGGAGATCCCGTTCGCGGAGCAGGACGAACCGATGTGGCACGGGGTGGCCGACAACGTGCTGACCCAGCGGCTGGTAGCCGGCCATCCCGACTTCAGCCTGCTGGAATCACTCGCCTCGGTGGGACTGGGAATGGAGTGGGGGGTACCGGAATTCTTCAGTCTGCTGCTGGGCGGCATGATCCGCTGGGCCTGGCAAAACGACGTACCGCTGACCCAGCACCACCTGCTGGTTCTGATCGCCCATGTTCGCTACGACGTCCTGCACGCCATCTCGGTAATGCTGATCACCAGCTTCTTCGCCCACGAAGATGACTCATTGGACCGCATCAAAGGGGCGGTCAATACCCTGATGGCGGCCCGCTACGGCATGATGAGTGATCTCTATCGTCACCTGTTCGGCGAAGAGTGCGCGGGGATGGAGGGTATGAATGCGCGCTACCACCTGCGCGACCGGCGCATCGAGACCCGGCTGCGCGAAGCGCGCGCCAACATATCGTCCGCGGCGGTCACGGATGCGGATGACTATCGGCGGAAGGAATCGGTGCCGTTTCTATTCATGCCGTAGAACCGGGCGTAGCATTCGGTTCCCGCGATGAACGAAATGGTTCGATATGCGGTAACGACGCAACCTCGCAAGTCATACAATTGAATCCATAGGAGTTTTAAAATATCCGCCTCATCGCCATCGATTTACAATAAACCTTGCTCAGCCTCAAGGGCACCGCCGTTCAAATCGGTCATCCGCAAAATATATCGCCTGACAGTAAAGACGAATCACAACACGAATACATAGACAGCGTATCCCGACCGATCGCTTCCCATGCGATTTTGCCGTCGGGCAACCGAGTATTATTTCCTCCAAAAGACGACCGTGACTGCAAAATATTCAATCATCGCGCCCATCTACAGGGTGGAGAAATACCTGGATCGATTTCTTAACTCCATCGCCAATCAGAGCATCGGCTTCCATGATCATATCCAACTGATTCTGGTCGATGACGGCTCCGACGACGGCTCGTCCGCCATTTGTCAAACTTGGGCCGAACGTCATAGCGACAATATCCTCTATCTGAGGAAAGACAATGGCGGGGTGGTGTCGGCAGTCAATTTTGGTTTGCCTCATGCCGTTGGCAAGTGGCTGACGATGTTCGGACCTGACGACTTTATCGATCAGGACTACTTCCTACAGGTGGAATCAGCTCTCGCCGAGCATCAAGAAGACCCACCTTGCCTGATCAATTGCAATACTGTGCAATACTTCGAAAACGAGAAAATGTTTTTCAACGACTACCCGCTGGCCTATCGCTTTCGCCAGGGTACTCGCTTGATCGATATCGACAACCAGGCACAGCCGGAATTCCACCTCTCCGCTGCAACTTCACTATTTCAGCTCGACAAAGTCAGGACGCTTTATCCTTTTACGGATATCAAGCCCCATTTCGAAGACGCAAACCTCATTGCCCGTTACCTACTGGCCCAGGAAAAACGCAGCATTCTCGTGGTGCCGGGCGCCAAGTACTACTATCGCAAACGCGCCGACAAAACCTCACTGCTGGACACTGCACAACAAGATCCCAGGCGCTATAGCGTGCTTCCGGAGCGCGGCTATCTGCAGCTGTTAATCGATGCCAAAAAGAGTGAGGGGAAAATACCACGCTGGATTCAGCGATTGATCATCTACGATCTAAGCTGGCAAATGCAGCTCTTCATCGATAACGACCACTTTCTGGCATGGTTTCCAAAACAGCAACGGCAATCCTACCATGAACTGCTGACAAGGATTTTCGCCTACATCGATACGACAGAACTCTTAGCCTATGAAATATCCGGTGGCGATGCACTCTTCAAGATGGGCATCGTGGAACTTTATAAAAAAGACACCGCACTATCGCCCCATGTCGAACTGGCCAACATCGACAGGCACCGTAAATTGATCTGCATAAGAGTGTTATATGCCGGAACGTCTCGTCCAACTCTGGCCGCCAACCTTTCCGGCGAGCCGCTTAAAGTCACCTATCGCAAAACCAGACTTCACAACTTCATGCAGCACGTCTTTGCCAGGGAGGAGATCTGCTGGTGCCCATGGCCAGGCCCGGGCACTCTTACCGTTACGGTAAACGGCCTCAGGAAACCGGTAAAGATGCCGGGTAAAAACAGCCCGATGAACGAAATCACAATACCTTCACCGCAGCAGTTTCGCCCGTTGCCGAAACAACAAAACATTCTTCCTGAACACAAAGACGTGCTCGAACTCGCAAAGCAGCAGAAATTCGCCAGACTTTTCCACCGGGCCTGGCTGTTGATGGACCGGCAGAATGAAGCCGACGACAATGCCGAGCACCTTTACCAGTATTTAATGGACTCAAACATACCGATCAATGCGTGGTATGTCCTCGATCAAAAATCCAGCGACTGGCCAAGACTTGCCGCCAAGGGTTTTCGTCTGATTGCCTTTGACAGCCTCGATCATGCTGTCGCCCTTCTCTATGCAGAGCATGTCATTTCATCACACGCCAACACCAAAATTCCAAGCCTGTTTTTGAGTACAAATTTCCGGGAAAGACCGCCTTTTTCATTTACCTTTCTCGGCCATGGCGTCATGACGAACGATATATCTACATATTTGAACAGCACCCCCATCGACAGAATTATCTGCGCTACGCATGACGAAGCCGACTTCATCAGCAACGACCACAATAATTTCGATTACTGCAAACGCGAGGTGGTTACTACCGGCCTTCCACGTCATGACCGGTTACTGGAACTTGGCAGCAAAAAGCCGGAGCACATCCTGGTAATGCCCACATGGCGCAAATCCTTTTGGCAGGATCCGTCGCACCAGGAACCTTCCCAACTCCAGCATGAACAATTTCAAAAGTCCGCGTACTTTCAAACGTGGGAACGACTCCTAAGCGACCCGCTCCTGACCGCATGCGCAGAAAAACACGGCTACAAGATTGTATTTTTTCCACACCCGGAAATGAAAAAGTACGCCTGCCATTTCAGTACGTCCGGAATAAAGATAGTCGACCATCGCACCCGATCATTGCAAGATATTCTGGCCAGGGCGCTCCTACTGGTCACCGATTACTCATCGGTCGCCTTTGATATGGCCTATATCGGTCGCCCCACGATCTATTACACATACGATGAAGATGACTTCTATGAAGGCAACCACATGCTAAGTAAAGGTTATTTCGATATCAGAACGCATGGCTTTGGGCCGGCATGCAAGGATCATCATTCAGTGGTGTCCGCGACGACACATCTTATCGAACAGGCCGGAAAACCCGAGCCTTGCCACCAGGAACGGATGGAGCGATTCTTCCCATTCCGCGACCAAAAATGCAGCGAACGGGTCTTTCAGGCCATACTAGAATCTCAAGGACGACAGTAATACTGCCAGCCCGCAACGAACCAGTCTTTCATATTCGGAACCGCCACATAGCCCATGAAAAAAACCGGCATCGAGATCGTTACCGAGCTGTTCCGGGAGCTACAGCAAAAACCTGACGGACCACAGGTCAAGAGGAAAATCGCAATCCTTTCCACGCCACGGAGCGGTTCCAAGCATTTCTGCCTGGCTTTGGCGAACAGCGGCCGTTTTGGCCTCGCTATGGAATGGCTGGGCAAACCCTGGATGGACGCATATAGCCGCCTGGTCGGCAGCGCGCAGACGGACTTGGGCGGCTATTTGTTGTTTTTGATGGCCAAAACAACCTCACCCAACGGCATCTTTGCACTTAACATTCACATCGATCAGTACACAGCATTGCTGAAACATGATTTCGATGTTCTGCAACTCAACTTCGACAAGATCTATTATCTTTATCGCGAAGACAGGCTGTCACAGGCTCTGTCGCTTGCCAAAGCCAGGGCATCCGATTGCTGGTCGTCACTGGAACGAGGCCAACATGAAATCGACTCCAGCGCGATCAGCAACAGTGCAATCGCAACCGCTCTGCAGGATCTTTTTCGACAAGAAGAGTATTATCAGGCCAATCTGGCCCGGCATACGGACCGCGCCTTTCGCTATGAAGACTTCACCGACGGCGATGCGGCATTTCGTCAGGTCTTCAGCGACAACGACATTCAGCACCATGACATCGATGCTTTTAGCAGCGGCCTAACCATCCAACGGAAAAGCACCGACAGCAACCGTCTTTCGGATTTTAAAAAATACCTGGGCTGCCGGTGACTCACCGGCCTAGGATGCCGGCAACGCCTCCTCTACGAACCGCGCAAGCCCATGGTGTTCGGCCAAATCCAAACTGGCATCGTACGCCCCCCTGGCAATAGAGCGGTAATGATCCCGCGCCTGCGCAACAGCGGCCAACACGGAATCGAGAGAGAACCCCTCAAACAGGATACCCGCGCCATAACGGGTAACCAGGTTGCCGGGCGAGCTGCCTTGCGCCACGACCACGGGCACACCCACGCTCAATGCTTCGATTACCACACCGGACATACGTCGCCGATAGGGATCGGCCTGGTACGGCGCCACCAACAGGTCGCAACCTGCGATCTCACTCGCCAAAGAATTGCTGTAGGAGATAATACGCACATCCGGGTGGGGCGGGTTACGGGCAAATTGCCCCGATGAATCGTGTAATAACACCTCATATCCCGCCTCAATCAAGCGCGGTACCAGGGACTCAATAAGCCCGGCGCCTTTTTCATCGCGCTGATTGCCAAAGAAACCGATGCGTTTTAACGATTGGCGGGGCATATCCGGAGGGCACGCATCATAGATAAGCGGCATCGTCCTGACATCGTCATCCAGCACGGGTCCGAATACCGGCACCAACTCAGGCACGGAAACCCGATAGCGCATGTCAATCCCCGCCGCCTTGGCCGCCAGGGCGCCATAGTGCCAGATCCGCTGACTCAAGCGTCGCTGACTTGCTTCCCAGTCGAAGTGAATGACCCCGAGGACCGGGCACTGCGGCCGCACCTGCGCAATGACCGCCACTTGGTAATCGAACAGGGTCGGCAATAGCCACAAATCCCCGGCCGCAACACCCGACAACTCCTTATACATAGAGTCTCGGAATCGAAGAAACAGCTGCGACTCATCCGCGATCTTGCCGATCATCTGCGGCTGCTTGTAAGGATGCATGGAAAACAGCGGCACCACCTTCGCAACCGCTGAAAATAACTCCAGGGTCTCCGCATTAATCTCACAGCTGGCATATACGGTAACGTCATGCCCGAGTCCGTTCGTCAGATAGTCGGCTATCTTGAAATCCCAGTCGCTATGATGCGATCGTTTTTCACGAAGCGCCGGATCAATCAGAAGGATATGCATAACGAAACCGTTGCGTCGGGCCTAACGCCGCGACTTCCCGTGCCGGACCGGCCCCCGGGCAAGCATAAGGAAATGCCGGGCAGAGATCCCGGCAATCTCCTTACGATGGACACAACACAAGCTAATGACAGCTGTTGTCAGACCACCGTCATTTCGCTTCCGCGGGTGAGGACGCTTCCGGCTGCTCTTCCGCCGCCGAGGCCGCAGCCTCCTCTCCGGCCGCCGGAGCATCCGATGCCTCCGCGGCCGCGGGTTCCGCAGAAACCGCATCGGCAGAGGCCGCCGCTTCCGGCGGGGAAGCTTCAGCGTCTGCCGGCATCTCTTCTGGAGCGGCCTGCGATCCCTCTTCCGCGACTGCGGCGTCTGCTCCGGCTTCCGCCGGGGCCTCCTCAGGAGCCGTATCAGCGGCGTTTGCCTCGGGTGATGCTTCCTCTGGGGAGGCGGCAACGGTGGGCGCATCTTCGGCCGCAGGCGCTTCCGTCATGCCCTCTTCGGCGGCAGCTCCGGACTCCTCTTCGGCCGCAGGTGCTTCCAGCATCCCCTCTTCGTCAGGGGCCGATTCGGGCATTTGTCCGGGCAGGGGGATGGTCTTGCCGTTAACCGTCAACAGGCCGTTGCTGAGTCCCGCCACAGTTGCCACATCGGTACCGCTCCGCACCACCAACCCCTGAGCCAATAAAGAGTCGAGCTTTTGTTCCGCCGACAATCGGGCCAGCTCCTGAATCTCCTCTTCGCTTTGCGGTTCCACCTCTTCCCCGAGTTGACGGCGCAAATTCGCCATCTCCTGAATCTGCTGACGCGCCTGCTGCTGCAACAGGGTGCGCCACAACGTCTCCGGCATCCGCAACGACGCCTTCATCTCCAGCTTGCCCAACGCGGTGGCGGCGTCACCGATCTCAGCCCACGCCAAACCATGCGATTGCAATCTCATGTCACCTTCGACGACACCATCCGGTGTCTGTACCCGAAACCGCGGGATCGCCACCACCGGATCGTTCGGCAGCAGTTCGGAAGCGGTCTCCATCAATACCGTGAACACCGCCATTCCCTGCCCGTTGGGCGGCAGGTTCCCTTCATTGATCTCCTCCATCTGACGCTGCATTTTTGCCAACGCATCCGCCGAGAGATTCTCCATCCGAATTTCCAACACCGCCGGCCCCCAAACGGCATCGTTCACCTGCAAGGCTTTAAACGCGTAGACAATGGAAAAAAGCACGTTCTTTTCTTGGGCGTCGGAGTTAAAGCTGACATCGATATCGTCGATCGCAACCCCTTGCCCCAAAACACGGTTCTGAAACCCCATGTGCTGGACGGCAAAGCGTCCCTTTCCAAACATCAGGTCCGCCACTCCCTGCTGCGAATGAGAGTTCAGAGTAAGATTCTGCAGTTCGAAACTCTGCCCATCCGTTCCCGACAACGCCAGCTGCGGCATATCGAGATCGAGCGATATCTCGGTGACACCAGCGTTGAAGGTAAGGTGGCCGGTCAACCCCTCAAACTGGACGCCCGGTTTCCCCGCCTGCGGTTCCGACTGCATGGCCGGCAGATCGGCGGTCATTTTGCCGCTCCCATCCAGTTTAATATCGGTCTTGAATAACCCCCCCTCCAAATCCGGAAACAACGGCTGTCCCCCGGCCTGAAGATCCGACTGGACCTGCGCCACCACCAGTTCGCCTTTTGAAGAAAGGGGGCCGTGTTTAATATCGCTGTGTAACGAGAACCGGACCTCGGTCGGCGCACCGTCCGGCAGGGCCGGAGCGTCTCCGGACAGGGGAATACGGAACTCGGTATCCGCGGTGGATTCAAACCAGCCGCGCTGATATTTGGTTTGCACCACTTCGAGTCCGTTCTTTGCCATCCCGTCAAGCAACGCCTTGTAACGGGTCTCGGCTGAAAATCCGATCACACCGGGCGTAATCAATATGGCTGCCATCAGCAGCACCAGCAGAATTACTATTTTTCTCATGGGAGCTCCTTACCCTTCAATTCTATTTTGTTGACATATGGATACGAACTGAAAAATACCCGGAACATGAACTAAGCATATTAAATCGGATATTACCTTGAGCCGGGATCTCAAGGCGAGCCGGCCGCCTTTCTTTTGGTTCGATGGCGACCCAGCAATTGGGTGACGGCCTGTACGATCCCTTCGCTGTCCAGACCGCACTGCTGTAATTGTTGCAGCCGCGACGCCTGTTCGAGGTAGCGATCAGGAAGCCCGAGATTCCGGATGCGGATGGGCGAATCAAGACGCGCCAATACTTCGTTCACGGCGGAACCCGCCCCGCCGAAAACGGCGTTCTCCTCGAGCGTCACCAGCAGTTCGTGCTTCGCCGCAAGCTGCAAAATCAACTCCTCATCCAGCGGTTTCACGAACCGCATATTGGCAACCGTGGCATCCAGCTTCTCGGCCGCCGCCAGCGCCGGAGCCAACATGTTACCGAACGCCAGCAGCGCCACCCGCCGTCCCTGTCGCACTTTTTCCCCTTTACCCAGCGGTAGCGGGGTGAGATCCGCCTGCACCTCCACACCGGGGCCGACTCCCCGGGGATAGCGTACCAAAGCAGGTCCCGGATGTTCATAAGCGGTTTGCAATAATCGGCGGCATTCATTTTCGTCCGCCGGCGCCATCACCACCAGGTTGGGCAATGAACGTGCAAAACTCAGATCGAAACTGCCGGCATGCGTCGCGCCGTCCTCACCCACCGGCCCCGCCCGATCCACCGCCAGGGTCACATCCAGATCCTGCAAAGTGATGTCGTGAGCCAGTTGGTCGAAGGCGCGTTGCAGAAAAGTGGAGTAGATCGCCACCACCGGCTTCAGCCCGTCGCACGCCATGCCGGCGGCGAAGGTCAGGGCGTGCTCCTCGGCGATACCGACGTCGAAATAGCGCTCCGGAAATTCCTGGCTATAGCGCACCAGTCCGGACCCCTCGCGCATGGCCGGGGTAATGGCTACCAGGCGCGGGTCCCGGGCCGCCGCGTCACACACCCAGTCGCCGAACACCTGCGTGTAGGTCTGCGCCCCGCCGCTCGCCTTCACCTCCCCGGTTTTCGCATCGAAAGGGGGTACCCCATGAAAACCGCAGGGATTCCCCTCCGCCGGTTCGTAGCCTCTCCCTTTTTGGGTAACCACGTGCAGCAACCGCGGCCCCCGCATCTGTCTCATGTTTCGGAGGGTGGTCACTACGGTATCCAGATCATGGCCGTCGATCGGCCCGATATAGTTAAAGCCCAGCTCCTCAAACAAGGTCCCGGGCATCACCATACCCTTCATATGCTCCTCCCAGCGGCCTACCAGCTCACTAAGATGAGGCATGCGGCTGAGAGCCGACTTACCCCCCTCCCGCACCGTGGTGTAGAACTTGCCGGAGAGGAGACGCGCCAGATGGTTGCGGAACGCACCCACCGGTGCCGAGATGGACATGTCGTTGTCGTTCAGGATCACCAGCAGATCGAGATCCAGGGAACCGGCATGATTGAGCGCCTCAAAGGCCATACCGCCACCCATGGCGGCATCCCCGATCACCGCAATCACCTGCCGATCCTCGTCCTGATGCTTGGCCGCCACCGCCATTCCCAACGCGGCGCTGATGGAGGTGCTGGCGTGACCGGCGCCGAAGGTGTCGTATTCGCTTTCGGCGCGCCTGGGAAATCCGGAAAGCCCCCCCTGCTGTCGCAGGGTCGCCATCTGTCGCCGGCGGCCGGTCAGAATCTTGTGGGGATAGGCCTGATGCCCGACATCCCAGATCAACCGGTCCTCAGGGGTATGAAAGACGTAGTGCAGGGCGACGGTCAACTCCACCACCCCCAGACCCGCAGCCAGATGCCCCCCGGTGCGAGAGACCGTTTCAATCAGGTAGCGTCGCAGCTCTTCCGCCACCTGCGGCAGCTGTGACTCCGTCAACTGTCGCAAATCCTGCGGCAATTCAATGGTATTCAGCAGTGGATAGTTCGCATCATCCATCACGATATTTCTGGGACTTCTCGACCGGGCGCGGAAAAGCGCTCATTTTACCCCATTGAGACACCCGGTGCCGCTCCATTCTCCCCCGATCCGTTCCGGTACCGGCCCAAAGCCACAATAATTGACAAATGGCCGTGTTTATAGCGTTATGAATGGCTTATGCGACCGATTCACCGTTTCTTTCACCAAGATCCATCTACCACTGACCATGACCTACCAAACTGACGACCTGCGTATCCGGGAGATCAAAGAGCTCATCTCGCCCGAACAGCTCATCTCCGACTTTCCGATTACCGAAGCAGCGGCGACCACCGTCTACCGGACCCGCCAGGCCATTCACCACATCCTGCAGGATGAGGACGACCGCCTGTTGGTGGTAATCGGGCCCTGCTCGGTACACGACCCGGCAGCCGCACGAGAGTATGCCGCCCGCCTGAAACCGCTGTGCGAAGAGTTGCAACAGGAGCTGTTAATCGTAATGCGGGTCTACTTTGAGAAGCCGCGGACCACGGTGGGCTGGAAAGGGTTGATCAACGATCCGGATCTGGACGGCACCTTTCATATCAACAAGGGATTGCGTCTGGCACGCCAGCTGTTATTGGACGTCAACAACCTCGGCATTCCGGCAGGCACCGAATACCTGGATCTGATCAGCCCCCAGTACGTCGCCGATCTGATCAGCTGGGGGGCGATCGGGGCGCGCACCACCGAGAGCCAGGTACACCGGGAGCTGGCCTCCGGCCTCTCCTGCCCGGTGGGATTCAAGAACGCCACCAACGGGAATTTAAAGGTGGCGCTGGACGCCATTCGTTCCGCCTCCCAACCGCACCACTTTTTGTCGGTGACCAAGCAGGGACACTCCGCTATCTTCTCCACCGGCGGCAACAGCGATTGCCACGTGATCCTGCGCGGCGGTTCGAGGCCCAACTATGACACCGAGAGCATCAACATCGCCGCCGAGGAGATGGAGGCCGCGGGTTTCCAACCGCGTATGATGATCGATTTCAGCCATGCCAACAGCCGCAAACGCTACCAAAAACAGATCGAGGTGGGCCGGGATGTGGCGGCACAGGTCGCACGCGGCGACCGACGTATCATCGGCGCCATGATCGAAAGCAACCTGGTGGCCGGCAATCAGGAGTGGCGTAGCGATCGGGAACTCACCTATGGTCAGTCCATCACCGACGCCTGCATCAGCTGGGAGGATAGTGAGCCTTTGTTACGGGAGCTGGCCGCAGCGGTGCAGAAACGTCGCACCATACACGGGAGATGAAAAGTGCCGCAATCTCAGCAGCTCGCCGGCCTGCGGTTCCGTCAAAGTGTCGACCACATGGTGGATCGGGCACTGGTCGTCATGGGGCTGGAAGACGGCATTGCCAAGGCCATCAAGGCCTGCACGTCGGTACTCCAAGTCACCTTTCCGGTACAGATCCGCGATCGGGTTGAGATTTTTACCGGGTGGCGGGCCGTCCACAGCATTCATCGCCTGCCGTCCAAAGGGGGCATCCGTTTCGCGCCGGTGGTGGATCAGATGGAGGTGGAAGCACTGGCCGCCCTGATGACCTACAAGTGCGCCATCGTCGATGTCCCCTTCGGCGGTTCCAAGGGCGGACTCCGCATCGATCCCAACCAGTACTCCCGGGACGAACTGCAACTGATCACCCGTCGTTTTGCGCGGGAACTGGCCAAAAAAGGATTTCTTAGCCCCGCCACCAATGTGCCCGCCCCCGATGTCGGCACCGGGCAACGGGAAATGGCATGGATTGCGGATACCTATAAACATCTCTATCCGGAAGACATCGACCACGTGGCCTGCGTAACCGGCAAACCGGTCGCCCACGGCGGCATCCGTGGCCGCACCGAGGCGACGGGGCGGGGGGTTCAGTATGCGTTGCAAGAGTTCTTCCGGCACCCGGAAGAGGTCCGGGCCGCCGGCCTGCAGGGCACGCTGGAAGGAAAGCGCATCATCATCCAGGGATTGGGAAACGTCGGATATCATGCCGCCAAATTCCTGTCCGAGGAGAACGGTGCCAAGATTATCGCCGTAATCGAACATGACGGCATGATCGTCAACCACGAAGGCCTGCACATCGAAGAACTGCACTACCACATGATCGATCATCAGGGGGTGCAGGGCTTCGCCGGCGGCGACTATTACGAGGATGGCGCTCAGGGACTCGGGATGGAGTGCGACATTCTGATCCCCGCAGCTCTGGAAGGGGTCATCCACAAAGAGAATGCGGGCGACATCAAGGCCTGTCTGATCGCCGAAGCGGCCAACGGCCCGGTTACCTTTGAAGCAGACAGCATCCTGCGTAGCCGCGGCATTACCATTTTGCCGGATGCTTACATGAATGCAGGCGGCGTCATCGTTTCCTATTTCGAGTGGATTCGGAATCTGACCCATATCCGGTTCGGCCGGATTGAACGCCGTTTCGACGAGACCCGCGGCTACCAGATCATCAACGCCCTGGAGACCATGACCGGCAAGCAGGTGCCGGCTCCCATCCAGGCGGAACTGGCGCGCGGCGCCGACGAGTTCGATCTGGTTCGTTCCGGACTGGATGACAGCATGCGCCTGGCGCTCCAGGAGATCATCGACACCCGCAACCGGAATGAAAAAGTCGACGACTACCGTACCGCTGCGTATGTGATCGCCCTGTCCAAGCTGGCTCGTTCCTATCTGGACATTGGGGTGTACTGAGCCAAACCGCCGCATCCCGCGCGCAGACGACCACTGTCAGAATCGACCGTTTCCCTCCCTAGAAACAGAAATCCTTTTTTCAGCGAGCGTTGCGGACAGTTTCATCCACAAGCCCGCCATATCCGTTAGCTGCGACACGAGACAGCCGCCTGCTGCGCCGGCCATCGCGCCTCTCCGTTTGCGAACAATCCGCAGCTTCCCACAGGTTCGCCCATCTTCGGCTTATTTTCAGGCAGGCTCTCCTCTGCAGAACCGAAGACCCGGGCGCTTGAGAAGCTAGCGGAATTCCCGGCACAGAGCGGATCGCCGTGACACCTGACAACGCTTCGGGAAAGCCCTATTGATTAATACAAGGAAGAACCTATGCTTTCCATAGTTCTGCCACAACTGCGTTTCCACAGTCTGCGCGCTCAGGGATTCCCAAGCACAGGAGGTGCTATGTCCACCCCTACAACCACAGAAAATCTCGAATTCCAGCCCGCCGCTTCGCTCCATCCTTCGCCGGAGGATTGGCGCGACCAGTTTCTCTATTTCCTGCTGGTGGATCGCTTCGACAACGGCGCCGACGATCTGTCGCCCTACCAGCCGGGAGGGGAGAACGGCACCGCAGACCCGGCAACCCGTGCATTGTTCCAGGGAGGAAAGCTCAAGGGCATCACCCGTCGTCTCGACTATATCCGCGGTCTCGGCTGCAGTGCCATCTGGCTGAGTCCGATCCTCAGGAACCGCCCCGACAGTAACGACAGCTATCACGGCTACGGCATACAGAATTTCCTCGATGTCGACCCCCGTTTCGGCACCTTGGCCGACCTCCAGGAACTGACCCGGGAGGCGCACAAACGCGGCATGTACGTAGTGCTCGATATCGTCTTCAACCACACCGGCGATGTCTGGGCCTACCCGAATGACAATCCCTATTACTATTGGCAGGGCCAGCAATTCCCGTTCGGTTACTGGCGCGAGGCCGACCTTGCGGCCGGCCTGCAGGTTGTGGACGCGGTCTGGCCGAAGGAGTTACAAACCGAGGAGGCCTTCAAACGCAAAGGGCAGATCCGCAACTGGTACGACGAGGGAGAGGCCCGCAATGGTGATTTTCTGTCCCTCAAGGAGCTCGACCTGCCGCGTCCCGAGGTGCTCGACACCCTGATCAAGATCTACAAATACTGGATCTGTGCCGCCGACGTGGACGGCTTCCGCATCGACACGGTCAAACACATGGAAGACTCCGCCGTGGCCATCTTCTGCAACGCCATCCGGGAATACGCACACAGCGTCGGTAAACACCGTTTCTTCCTGTTCGGAGAAATCGTCGCCGACGACGCCACCATCCAGCGTTACATCGGACGCAACAGCCGCATCGAAGGAACCGACGAACGCTTCCCCGCCCTCGATGCCGCCCTCGACTTCCCGCTCTATTTCATACTGGAAGAGGTCATCAAGGGTTTCGGCAGCCCCGCCTGGCTGCGCAGCCGATATAACGCCTTTTACCAGCAGTACGCCGATCATGGCGCCGCCGGAAGCTACTTCGTCACCTTTGTCGACAACCACGACCAGATGGCGCGCCCCTATCGTCGCTTCCTGCATGACAATCCCTGTCCGCGCCAGGCGGTTCTGGCGATCGGCTACCTGCTGACGACCCAGGGCGTTCCCTGTCTCTATTACGGCACCGAGCAGGGTTTCGACGGCGGCGGCCCGGACGACGCCTATGTCCGCGAATGTATGTTCGGCGGCAGTTGGGGCGGCTTCGGTACGGCGGGCCGCCATTTCTTCAATCCGCAACACGAGATCTACCAAGCCGTTTCCGCGATTGCCGCCGTGCGCCGCGAACAGCCGGCACTGCGTTACGGACGTCTCTATTTTCGTGAAGTATCCGACAACGGCATGGATTTCGCCCAACCCGACGACGGCCGCTGCATCTTCGCCTACTCGCGCATTCTCGATACCCGGGAAATCGTGATCGCATTGAACCTGACCAACACCACGCGCGACGATTGCATTACGGTGGACAGCAAGCTCAACGCACCCGGAGACAAGCTTCAGGACCTGCTGGATCCGCAAAACATCACGACGGTGCAACGGACTCCGGACGGTCGCACTTATATACGCCTGAAACTGCCGCCCTATGGCATGGCGATTATGAATTAGTGGTTATAGGCTGCGCAGGTGCCAAATTTCTCGGCCGGTTGGTCCTTTACTGTTTAATTTCCGGTAGCTAATTTCGCGGTCTGTAGGCTTTGTTCTGTTTCTGGTAATCAATTTCGCAGCCTACCAACTACGACTCTCTTTTTTCTTTCCTTAGGCGGGCTGCAAGCCCCTTTCCTTTGCTTGCCGTGGATTTCCTGGGATTTCGGTAATTAGTTTCCTGGCCGATAAGCCACGAGTCTTTTCTTTGCTTTTTGTGAAACGGCCACGAGGTACTTTCTCTTGCTTGTCCAAGAGAAAGTACCCAAAGAGAAGGACACCCCGCGGCCCCGGCCTACGGCTGCTCTGCGCTTCTCGTCTTAGGCGGGGCTGTCCATACGGGGCATCCCTGCCCCGGATGGACAGGACCGCCTTGCTGCGCTCCGCAGTCCCGCTCCGCTTGCAAGTCCAGGGTACGCCATCCCTGGCGTACCCGTTCGAGCAGCTTCCTTGATTCACTGAATCAAGGGTCTGCTCTCACCCCTGTCGGTCCCCTT
>JBNKCL010000020.1:0-14367 GCA_050287725.1 Sedimenticolaceae bacterium | reverse complement strand
TCGCGGCCTTCGCGCAGAAGGAGCTGAAAAAATCATGGGTTGTTGGCCGCGAAACTAATTACAGAAATCCAAAGAAAACCCCAGACAAGCAAAAGAAAGGAGCTCGCAGCCTGCGTAATGAAGAAAGAAAAGGAAATCGGTGGAGGTGGGCTGCGAAATTAATTACCAGACCCGAAAAATGCCGGCCGGCCACGAAACTGATCACTGGAACCGGGGAAAACCAACCTACAGCTCACCCCGTCAACCGATCAAAAATCCGGAACCCCGCCAAATACGTACCCACCGCCGACCCCAGGGTACTGAACAGAAACACCAACAGGGTGCGGGAGACCCGGTTGCGCCACCAACCCCGCAGCGTGGTGGTATCGTGCCGCAGGCGACTGAAATCCCCCACCTCCGGCCGCCGCAAAAAGATCTCTACCGCCGCGGTCACCATACCGGCGCCGATGGTGGGATTGAGCGAGGTGATGGGGGCCGCCAGAAAGGCGGTGATGATGGTCAAGGGATGTCCGGCCGCAAGCAATGCCCCCAGGGCCGAAAGGGTGCCGTTGATCACCACCCAATCCGCCACCAGCGCCCACCCCAGGGAGGGGCTGCGAAGAAAGCCGATGATAAACCCGGTCATGATCAAAGCCACGATGACCCAGGGGATGACCCGCGGCCAGCGCGCCGGCCGTGGCAGCCGATCCAGCTCCGCCACCACCGCTGCGGGGTCCTCCACCCCCTGTTCCAGATAGCGGCGAATCCCTTTCAGGTGACCGGCCCCCACCACCGCCAGGACGTTGCCGTGCTGCGCCTGCCGCATCTCCCCCAGCAACCGGGCCGCCATATAGCGATCCCGTTCGTCGATCAGGGGCAGGTAGAGGTCTTGCCGGTTTTCCGCAAATTCGGCGAAAGTGGTCTCCAGGATATCCCCCTCCTTGAGCCGCTCGATCTCCTCTTCCTCCACCTCCTCTTTCGACAGCAGGCCCGCCAACAGTCCGGCGAACAGACCCCAGCGCTGCCACCAGGAAACGCTGGCCACCACCCGCTTCAGGGTCACCCCGATCTCACGGTCGATCAGCAGCACCGGACGGCCGCTCTCCTGGGTGTAACGGATCGCCTCCCGCTGTTCGGCGCCCGGTTCAATCCCGAACTGTTCCGCCAGCCGTTGTTGATAGGCGCCCAGGGCGAGGTTGGCCGCCACCATGCTCGCCTTCCCCTCTTTCAGGACCTTGAACAGATCCATACGCGCCAGCGCATCCGGATCGGTCAGGGCATGGAACCGGCTGGGACACAGCTCCACCGCCACTGCGTCGTATTCCCCCCCTGCAAGCAGTTCCCGCACCCGCTCGGCGCTGGCACGCGAGACATGGGCGGTGCCCAGCAGTGTGATCCGGCCCTCTTCGAACTGCAGGTCTACCTGCGGCTCCACTTTCTCTTCATGCATGTCCAATTCCCGCCGACGCGACGTTAAAAAACGATACATCATACCAGCCGGCGCACAATTCCAGGAGCAGGTGCTGGCTCTCACGCAAGCTCTCGCTTACCATTGGGTCACTCTTGCAATAAATGGTGAGTACCGCATATGAGCGTAATAGCGCATCGAGCACTCCTCCCGCTGCTGGCACTGCTGCTGCTATCCGGCTGTCTGTCCCTCCAGGAACGGGAGATGAAAAAGCGGCTGGAGAAAACCCTGCACGACTATGAGATGACTCTGCGCTGGGGTTATCTGCAGAATCTGGGGGATTTTCTGGATCCGGAAGTACCGCAGACGGCACCCCTCTCCCCGGAGGAATTAAAGAATATCCGGATTACCGGCTACGAGGTGATGCGATCACCGGTGTACATCGATCCGGAGCGCGTCGTCCAGACGGTACAGATTCGGTATGTGTTCGAGGACCGCCAGGTGGAGAAACAGCTCCTCGATCAACAACTCTGGAGCTACGACCCTGAGAAGGAACGATGGAACCGGGCCAACGCAATCCCCAACCTGAAATAACGCCCGCGGTGAAACTGGAACACCCGCAACGTCCACGGACCGGTTTCCTGGTGAGCGCCGCCGCGTTCGTGATCGTGGTGGCGGGGATGCGCGAGGCACAGAGCCTGCTGGTGCCGTTCCTGCTCTCCGGCTTTCTCGCCATCATCGTCGCCCCCACACTCTTTTTTCTCACCAGCAAGAAGGTGCCCACCGCCTTGGCACTGCTGCTGGTAATCGCCGCGGTGGTGGCGGTAGGCATGCTGGTGGGGGTGTTGGTGGGAGGATCGGCGGACGATTTCGCCGCCAAATTGCCACTCTACCAGGAGCGTCTGCACAGCCAGACCGACGCGCTGTTGACCTGGCTGTCGGGGATCGGGATCTCATTGCCGGGGGACACCCTGCTCAAACTGGTGGATCCGGGCAAGGCGATGCAGATGGCGGCCGCGGGACTGAGCAGCCTCGGTTCGCTGCTGACCAACACCCTCCTGATTCTGCTGACGGTGATCTTCATCCTGCTGGAGGCGTCCAGCTTCCCGCACAAGCTGCGGCGGGTGCTGCCCGATCCGGAGGCCGGATTTCTTCATCTGGACCGGTTTCTGGACAACATCCAGCACTATATGGCCATCAAGTCGGCCACCAGCCTGCTTACCGGCGTGGTGATCGCGCTCTGGCTCTGGATCGTGGGGGTGGACTATCCCCTGCTGTGGGGGACGCTCGCCTTCTTTCTCAACTTCGTCCCCAATATCGGCTCCTTCCTGGCCGCCATCCCGGCGCTGCTGTTGGCCTTGATTCAACTGGGTCCGGGCGGTGCGCTGTGGGCACTCGGCGGTTACCTGATCGTCAACAACCTGGTTGGGAATGTGATCGAGCCGCGCTTTATGGGACGAGGCCTGGGACTCTCCACCCTGGTGGTGTTTCTCTCCCTGGTATTCTGGGGCTGGGTACTGGGACCGGTGGGGATGTTCTTGTCGGTCCCCCTCACCATGATGGTGAAAATCGCCTTGGACAGCGACGACCAGACCCGCTGGATTGCGGTCCTGTTGAGTTCCGGGGGAAAAGAGGAGACGTAAAACCGGTATCATTGATATCCGGTAACGCGTTTTCGGTGATTCATGACCCTGCTATTCAGCCAACGTCCCGGACGTCACGAACGGCACCTGTTGCGCAAACGGGACAACCCGCTGTTCCCGGAAGAGGAGCGCAGTCTCTCCGGCGCCGAACTCCAGGAGGCGCAACGGCTCGACCACGAGGAACTGGTGGCGTTCATTACCGAGTTTCGCACGCTCATCTATCAGACCGTCAACCTGAAGGCGAACGAAGAGAGCGAGGTCATCCTCGGCATCAAGGAACAACTGGACCGCTCCTTTGAGCAGGCCTGCGGCCTGGCCGACGACCAAACGGAGAGCAAGATCGCCATCCGCAAACTGGTACAGCTCATCATGGCGGCCGTTCGCAGAGGTGCGGGCGACGATCCCCTGGCGTTGGCGGAACTGGAACAGGAAGAGACGGCCCGGGCCGCCCACTTCGAGTTGGTGGAGCACCCGATCGTCGCCGATCTGCTGAACCCCGACTCCCTGATCACCGAACGGGAACTGCTACCCTGTCTGCTGAGCGAATCGCCGCAGGGCCTGCAAGCGGCGCTGGAGCTGTTCGACGACACCCAACTGGCGCTGCTGTGCGAGGAGGGGCGCGCACTATTGAATCGGGTGAAGACCCAGGCGGACGCTTTGCAGGAGCCGCAGCAACGACTGCAGGAGATGGAAAGACGCCTCACCGCGGACGCCTCCGGGCCGGCGAACTGAACCATGAACCAGAAACAGGAATCACTGCAAAAGATCGTGTCCGAGGCCGGGAAGGTGGTGCTCGGCAAGGAGCGCGTGATCCGGCTGGCGCTGACCGCACTGCTGGCGCGCGGCCACCTGCTGATCGAGGATCTGCCGGGGGTGGGCAAGACCATCCTCGCCCACGCCCTGGCGCGACTCCTGGGATTGCAGTATCAGCGCATCCAGTTCACCAGCGACCTGCTGCCGGCGGACATCATCGGGGTCTCGGTCTACGACCGCGGCGAAGGCGGATTCCGGTTCCATCCGGGTCCGATCTTCTCCCAGCTGATCCTGGCCGACGAGATCAATCGCGCCACCCCCAAGGCCCAGAGCGCCTTGCTGGAGGCGATGGAGGAACGGCAGGTGACCGCCGAGGGGGAAACCCGGCCGCTGCCGGAGCCGTTTTTCGTCATCGCCACCCAGAACCCCTCGCACCAGATCGGAACCTTTCCCCTGCCGGAGTCGCAGCTCGACCGCTTCCTGATGCGCATCCGGATCGGTTATCCGGACGCCGGGGCGGAACGGGAACTGCTGGCCGGGACCGACCGCCGGGAACTGTTGGCGACGCTGCCGCCCTGCCTGTCACCGGCGGAGCTACAGGAACTGCAGGCGGCGGTACAACAGGTACACATCTCCGACGCCCTGCTCGACTACTGCCAGGCGCTGTTGGATTTCAGCCGTACCAGCCCCCGCTTCCACCGCGGCCTCTCCCCGCGTGCCGGCCTGGCGCTGCTGCATTGCGCCCGCGCCTGGGCGCTGCTGGAGGGACGCAACCAGGTGCTGCCGGAAGATATCCAGGCGATCCTCCCCTCCGCCGCCGGTCACCGGCTGCACTCCACCTCCGACACCGGGGTGGACGAAGGGGAACAACTGGCCCGCCACCTTCTGGAGTCGGTGCCGATCCCCTGACCGGAACCGCAGCAGCCCCGGATCATCCCGCCGGATCGCTTGTTGCGTAACTCGCAGGTAACCCGATGGCATTTCAACCGCCGGACCGTTTTCTTCGACCCAACCGCCCCGATCCCGGGGGCGTGGTCACCATCGGCCCGCGCACCATCTATATCCTGCCAACCCGTTACGGTCTGATCTTCGGCCTGTTGCTCCTGCTGCTGTTGTTCGGCTCCCTGAACTACGGCAACAATCCCGCTTTCCTGCTCACCTTCCTGCTGACCGGACTCGGCCTGGTGGCGATGCTTCACACCTGGCGCAACCTGGCGGGCCTGGAGCTGGCGCCCGGCCGGTGCGAACCGGTTTTCGTGGGACAGGAGGCCTGTTTCGAGATCCGACTCATGAACCACCGGCGCGGGCCGCGGCCGGCAATCCGATTGCAGGTGGGAAACGACCCGGCGGCGTCCGCCGACCTGGAGGACCGCCCGGTCCTGCTGCATCTGGCGCGTCCCGCCACCCGCCGGGGGATCTTGAAACTCGGCCGGGTCACCGCCGCCACCCGCTATCCGCTCGGCTTGCTGCACGCCTGGTGCTACCTGGACCTGGACGCCGACTGTCTGGTCTATCCGGCGCCGAGCGCCGACATGCCGCCCTCCGATCACCCGGACTACCTGCACAGCGCCAGCGGCGATAAAGGGGTCGGGGTGGATGACTTCGTGGGTATCCGACCCTATCGGCCCGGTGACTCCCCGCGCCAGCTTCACTGGAAGGCGCTGGCCCGCGGCCAGGCGTTACAGACCAAGCAGTTCGGCGGCGACCGCTCCGACCGGTTGTGGCTCGACTGGAATACGCTCACCGGACTGGGGAAGGAGGCCCGCCTCAGTCGGCTCTGCCGCGGCGTATTGAGCGCCTGCGAACAGCAGCGGGAATTCGGGCTGCGGCTGCCGGGCAAGGAGATCCCGCCGGGTCGCGGACCGGCGCACCGCAACGCCTGCCTGACGGCGCTGGCTCTGTTCGAGGAACCGCAATGAGAGGCGAGTGGGACCTGCCCATCAGCCGCCCCTTCCTGGCGTCCCTGATGTTGCTGCTGACGGCCGCGGCCGCCCCGCACTTCCTGCATCTCAGCAGTTGGATCAGTCTCTTTTTCCTGGCCGCGGTGGCCGCGCGGACGCTCTTTCTGCTGCGCGGTTGGCGCTTACCGGGTCCGTTCGTCCTGTTGCTGCTGGCGCTGGTGGGTGTCGTCAACGTGCTGTTCAACTACCCGATCATCTTCAGCGGCGAGGCCACCATCGCACTCATGACCTCGATGGTGGGACTGAAGCTCCTGGAGCTGCGCAGCCGACGCGATCTCTACATCGTGGTGTTCGTCGGATATTTCTTATTGGTCACCCAACTGCTGTTCCAGGAAGGGATGCTGATGTTGGGGTATGTGTTCCTGGTGGCCCTCGGTCTCACCGCCGTGCTGGTGGAGGCCAACCGCATCGAGCCCTCCCGCACCCCGCTGCGGCCGCTGCTCGCCGCCGCCTCTCTCTTGGCGCAGTCGCTGCCGCTGATGTTGGTGCTGTTTGTTTTCTTCCCGCGTCTCGCGGGTCCCATCTGGAGCCTGACGGGTCCGGCGCAGGGCAGTACCGGCATGAGCGACCGCATCGCACCCGGCAGTATCAGCGAGTTGGCGCTGTCACGGGAGGTGGCGTTTCGCGCCGATTTCGAAGGACCGTTGCCGCCGGCGCCGCAGCGCTATTGGCGGGGGCCGGTGCTCTGGGACGACAACGGCCGAAGTTGGGACAGCGGCGCACCCCTTCCGGGGTTTCCGAACAGGCCGACAACCTTCGGCCCGCCGCTGCATTACACCGTCACCCTGGAGCCCACCGATCAGCGCTGGCTGTTCGCGCTGGATCTGCCGGTGAGCGTCCCTCAGGGCGCCGTCCAACTGCCCGATTATCAGTTACGCAGCATCCAGCCGGTAAGCAGCCGGATTCTGTACCAGGCCGCCTCGCAACTCCGCTACAACACCGGCGCCCTGTCAGAGGCGGAGCGGCAACGTGGTCTACAACTGCCCGACAACATCACCCCCCGCATGCGTGCGCTGGTGGCGGATTGGGAGTCGCAAGGCGGCAATCGCGCCTCGGTGGTGCTCCAGGCCTTGCGATATTTCCGGGAGGAACCGTTCTACTACACCCTCCATCCGCCGCCGCTGTCGAAAAACCCGGTGGACCAGTTCCTGTTCGAGAGCCGCCGCGGTTTTTGTGAACATTACGCCTCCGCCTTCGCCACCCTGATGCGGATCGCCGGCATCCCCACCCGGGTGGTGGTGGGGTACCAGGGCGGCGAGTACAACCCGATGGGCGGTTATCTCATCGTTCGCCAGTCCGATGCCCATGCCTGGACCGAGGTCTGGCTGGCGGGCCAGGGCTGGGTGCGTATCGATCCCACCGCGGCGGTGGCGCCGGAACGCATCGAGCAGACCTTCGAATTCGATGCCGCGGCGGAGGCGCCGGTGGGCACGCCGATCCGGTTCGAGATCGAATCCACCTGGGCGCAACGGATACTCCGGCAGCTACGCTGGGGAGTGGATGCCGTTAACACCTCCTGGCATCGCTGGGTTCTCGGATACACGCAGAAACGCCAGTCGCAACTGATGGATCTGCTGGGGCTCGGCTTCCTGCACCGGCGCGGCCTGGCGATCGCCATGATTCTGGTTACCTCCGTGGTGGTCGCGGTCCTGGGAACCCTCCTCTGGCGCCACGGGCGGCAACTGGTCGATCCGGTGCAGAAGGAGTATCTCCGTTTCTGCGCCAGGCTGAAGAGACGGGGATTGGAACGGCGCGCGAACGAAGGACCGTTGGACTACGGCGAACGGATCGCACGGCGCTGGCCGGAGCACCGGACCGCCGCCGCCCGTATCCTCCGTCTCTACATCAGGTTGCGCTACGGCGGCGCGGACAGCAGGGAGGGCCGCGTTCGGTTCCGGCAGTTGATTCGGACGTTTAAGCCATAAGCATGAACCATTCCTGATGGCTCATTCCAGCCCGGCCGCATCAACCGGGCAGGTAGTGATTTTTTCGACTTCGTTGCAAAAATTCGCGTCAGAGGACTGTATCATTTAATCTGCCGAAGCAGTTTCGTACTGGCTTGCCACTGCTTTTCCTGAATCGCAAGGAGACAACAGGGTGATTTCCAGGCAGCGTCTTTCTATACAGACCGCCATATCCGTTTTGCTCTTTTCCTTTCTCTTTATCGGGACTGCATGCGCAAGCAAGGTCGGCGACGATGATATTGCCGATTGGCTGATTTATTTCAACGCGGAAAGCGGCTTCACATTCAACTATCCGGCGGACTGGGAAGTCGTAGATGACGGGTTTTACAAAACGGCTTATGTGGCCACTTTGCAAAAAATCGGCGGGAGCGAAGATTCGAACAACTGGATTCGCATAAACTCTCCGCAATTTATGGAAGAAGACGGAAAATGCTTAGAGGCAGATAACCAACGGATCTGCACCTACAGCAAGGATACGGATGTACTGAACATCTTCGAGAAGGTCGCAGCAAGTTTCAAACTGAATCGCACACAACAAGACCGGACGGAAACTGAAACAACCGGGACGGAAAACCACTGATATTCCCGGATTCCTTTAATCCCAACTCTAATAATGGAGTTACCAATGTTAAAAACCATACGTTTATTCTGCATCGCGCTTCTGCTCTTCAGTCAGGCGGCCTTCGCCGCAGAAACGAAAGCCGAGCAAGCCACCCAGCTGGTCGGATGGTGGGAAGAGTATTCCCCGTCATCGAACATAGTCTATTTTTCGGAAGACGGCACTGTCCGGCTTATGCTGAGGAAAGGAGAGATCGGCGATCTCCACGAACTCGTTGGAACCTGGGAGATCCTGGACAACCAGGTCATTCAAATGTCATTCTCCGCCAACGGGAACACCCTGGTGAGAGATGCGAAACTGACGGTTTCGGATGACTCCATGACACTTACCGATGAGAGCGGAGGCAAGACCAGACATCGCCGGCATTCCGGGAAACTGCCGCAAGAGTATGTCTGGTAACCTGCGCATCCTGGAAAACCGTGACAGAGAGCGACGGGTTGCTTTCGAATACACGACCCGTCGCTCGCTAAAAGGCAGACATGGGTCTTGACACCGTAGAGTTAGTCCTTGCGTTTGAAGACGAATTTGGCATTGTCATCGATGACCGGTACGCGGAAAAAATGCGTACCCCGGGAGATGTGGCCGATTACGTAATCTCCAAGGTCCGCACAAAGCGACAAGACCCCTGCCTGTCGCAGATCGGCTTTCATCGAGTCCGCTCGCTGTTGATGAATGAATTCGCTATCCCGCGGAAAGCGATCCGTCCAGACACCCCGCTGAAAGATATACTTGTCGGCGACATCAGAAACAACTGGGCGCGCCTGAAAAACGCCATCGGCACGGACTACTTTCCGAAACTGCAACGGCCACCCCTGTTTGTCGCCACCGTAGTATTCGGCATACCCGCCCTGATCGCTCTGCTTCTCTTTTTGTCTGGACAGGCCGGCTCGGTAGCACTCGTCTGCTTTTTCGGCCTTACCGTCATTGCTGAGCGCCTGACGTCGAATCTTGGGAATATGACCCCTCGCAAGCTCAATAACGTCGAAGCTCTGATCCCTTTTGTAGGATGCGTCAGCAACAAAGTCTGGAATCGAGAACAGGCATTGGAGCGGATTATCGAAATCACCGCTGAGCAGCTTGGACTCAAGCAGGAAGATATCCGCGAAGATTCGTACTTTGTCGAGGATCTCGGCGCGGATTAAACGCTGTAATGCCTACCATCCTGACTCATCCGGTTGTACCCCTGGCCCTCGCGATGGGCCTGGGCCGGAAAACCGTCTCCAAGAACCTGGTGGCCGCCGGTATCGTCGCCTCGGTGCTGCCCGACCTCGATGTGCTGGCCTTTCACGCCGGAATTCCCTACGCCGCCGAATTCGGCCACCGCGGTTTCAGCCACTCTTTGATGTTCGCGTTTTGTCTTGCCGCGTTCTGCGCCGCTTTTGCCCCGGTGCTGCAATCCGGCCGCTGGCGATCGTTCTGGTTTGTTTTTCTGGCAGCGGCCTCGCACGGTATCCTCGACGCCTTCACCAACGGCGGCCTCGGCATCGCCTTCCTGTGGCCGTTTTCCGCCGAGCGATTCTTCGCGCCCTTCCAGCCCATCGAGGTCGCGCCGCTCGGGCTTTCCCGTTTCCTGTCCGCCAGGGGATTGGCCGTCATCCGTTCGGAACTCTTTTGGGTCTGGCTCCCGTTTTTCAGCACCGCTGCGCTGCTGCTTGCATGGCGCCGTCTGCGCTCAACCCTGCGTCCCGGAGTACACCATGACAAACAGCGTCTCTCCGGACTATAGTTTCAAATAGATATGCATCCCAACAAAGTCAAACGCGAGCGCCTCAATCGCCTTACCGACCTGCCCAACATCGGCAAGGCGATGGCGGCCGATCTCGAAACCCTCGGCATCCGCACCCCTGAAGATCTCGTGGGGCGCTCCGCTTTTGAGATGTATGATCAACTATGCGCCGTCACCAGCGCGCGGCATGACCCGTGCGTGATCGACGTCTTCCTGTCGATTATCGACTTCATGACAGGCAACGATCCGAGGTCGTGGTGGGAGTTCACGGCGGAGAGAAAACGGATATTACAGCAACTGGAACAAACACCTGACGGATAGCAGACCAAAGCACCATAAGGGAATCCGATGAAAGAGGCCATTCAACGGCAAGATCTGAGCAAGGAGTCCTACACCCAGGAAGGGTGCCACATCACCGAACTGCACAATACCCCCGACGACCCGGAGGCATCCATCGCCCGCGCACGGGTCGAGCCCGGAGTCACCACCCGTTGGCATCGCCTCAAAGGCACCGCGGAACGTTATTATATCGCCCAGGGCAAAGGCCGCGTGGAGATCGGACAACTCCCGCCGCAGGATGTGACTGCCGGCGACATCGTCCTCATCCCGCCCATGTGCCGACAACGCATCGCCAACACCGGCTCTGAGGATCTGGTTTTTCTGGCAATCTGTACACCGCGGTTTTTGAATGACGCTTACGAAGATCTTGAGGGAAACCCGATATAAAACTAATTCAAAGCAAACAGGATCGGCTGAAACTTAGTACATCTCAGAAGAAAGGCCCAACCGAGCCGGCCACCCAAACAACCGAAGCCGATATGGAGGTTTCATGAAAAGTCTCATAGGATTCAATTTGATAGGCGGCCCTATTTTATTTTTTATTGGTTGCTTTGTTGCCTATCTTATCAACGTTCCGATAGGTCTTATCATCACAATAGTTCTCTTGGTTTTTGGTTCCTATACGGCAAGAAACTATCTCTTCTCGCAAGGGCGTGTCAGCAGATCGGTGGCACTTGCAGTTAATGCGGCGGCGCTTCTCATGTCCGCGCTATTGTTGAATGAGAATTACCTGAGGATTGACAACTTCGCAGAAAAAGACCGGGCTTTTGTCGCTTTTGTAGGCGTCTGGTTACCGGCTATTCCTGTAATAATTATCTGCATTACGCTTTTTTTGCTGATCACGCATAAAGCCACCGGTAAAGCGATTCGCGAATCCGAGTGAAATATTTATACGGGAATTTGCCCCGGCATTCAGAACATCTTATTCTCGGAATCTGCGCGAAATATAACCTCCTATGACTTTTGCCATCCCTTTCTTCGCGATACTTATTGTTATCAATATTTGGGCGACTCGGCGTGTCAAACGATACTGCGATAATTTCGGCAACCGCAAAACACTCTTGCAAATCGGTATTTGGATCGTTCCATTTCTGGGGGCCTTTATCGCAGGCAACTACGCCCAACCTCCACGCCAGGATATACAAGACGGGCGCCGCCGGCAGAAAGCGTCGAACGACTACGAGAGCACACGACCCAAGGCCCCGGACACAATCACCCATGAAGCCGGTGAAGATTTCGACGTAATCGCCAATATGGGGGCGGTTAATGGCATACCGCTACTCGATTGGCAATCCCTTGGCGACTGGGCCCAGGCAACTCCCGACGATCAATCGTCTCAAGCCCGCATCACGCAAGGCCGCAGAGCCTGGCTATTACATTTGCGGGACGCGATGGGGCCGGCCGCCCACCTATATGAATCCGACGATGCATTCATCTTATCAACGCTGGAACCGGTGGAGGTCAATGCGCTCGCCAATTACATCCGTCATACAAAACGCAGGATCACCCAGCTTCTCAAAGGCATAGCCAAGTTTCCTTCCCAAACCCGGGAAATACTCCTGGTCCTGGACAGTCCGGATGATTATTACCACTACGTATCGATCTACTATCCGGAGGAAGGCGAATTCGCGTTCAGCGGCGGAATGTTCATCGACGCCGGTTGCCCCCACTTCGTTACGGTTCGCGCCGAGCTGTCATCGATCGAACCGGTTATTGCCCATGAAATGACACATCTCGCCCTTGCACACCTCCGCCTTCCGAGATGGCTGGACGAAGGAATTGCCGTAAATGCCGAGCACCAGCTCACCGGGAACCAACCCTTAATCTACGACCTACGCGAATTGCACGAGAGACACATGCGCTTCTGGAATCCTGACAGTATCCAGGAATTCTGGTCAGGCAAGTCTTTCTACCGCACGGATGACGGAAACCTGCTTTCCTACGAACTGGCGCGCATTATCGTCGAACAGATCGCAAAACAGTGGGGAGAGTTTTTACAATTCGTGAAGCTTGCCGACCACCAGGACGCCGGCGCGACCGCCGCCCAAAACACCCTCGGGCTTGATCTTGGCGTACTTGCATCCACACTGCTGGAAACGTCGACCCACGCCGGCTGGGCGCCGGACCCGGCCGCCTGGGAAACGCCACAGCCGGCGGAACAACAATGAGAATCGCATTTCTTTGCTTACTCATCCTCTCTACCGCATACGCGGAAGATGTACCCTATCGTTTCTTCAAACCAAGCGCTGGCTTGTTAATAAGTTCCCTCAATGAAGCGGAATCGGAGGCCGATCCCAAGGCCAGGATGATTTTACGAACCGGCAGAGAGATGACACTGGATGAAAAAGTGGTCGTTATCGGCGGATGCTGGGATTATGTGGATGCCGTTTATACCAGAGCCGGATTTCCCAGAGACCGAAGAAGCGTTGTCTTTCAAGGAACCCTTAAAAATGGACCGTATGCCGATAAAGATTCGCTGAGGCCCGGGGATTGGGTCTATCATATCAATCACTCTTACAACGGTATCCAACACAGCGGGATCTTCATCAAATGGCTTGATAAAACGAGAGCCATCGGGCTGCTTTTGAGCTATCGCGGGGAAAAGAGCAATCAACCGGCCCGCTACAGAGGTTATGATCTTTCTAATGTGTATACAATAACCAGAGCAAAATGAAGAGGTTTTATCCGGCCCCCGCATATTTAAGTGAAGCTTCAACATAATTGCGTGAGTACCATGAAAACAATCATCGGCCTATTATTATGTATTTCCTTTTCGATCCCCTGTTTTGCGCAACAACCGGACGCGCAAGCATTGGATGAAATAAACCATTTGCTGGAGTTTATTAAGTCATCTGATTGCGATTTCAATCGTAACGGCACCTGGTATAAGGCCTCGGAAGCCGCAGATCACATCAATACAAAGTACGAGTATGTACTCGACAAGGGTCTTGTCGGATCTTCAGACGACTTCATAAAGTATGCGGCAACCAAAAGCAGCATATCGGGTACAAAATATATTGTCCGATGCGGTGACAATGGAATAATGGATAGCTCTGAATGGCTAAGTAACGAACTCGCCGCCTTCAGATCATTGCCAAAATAATTTTGACAACGGAAACAGGGAGAAAGAGTCTGACCCAATTTTCAAATCAAGAGGCAGCTCAAACAGTAACCCCTCGCCAGTGGATCAGATTGGTTGTGGTGTATCTCCTGATCCCGCTGATTTTATTGATATGCGGCGGGGACCCCGGCTGGTGGCAGGCGTGGCTCTATTCCATGCTGATCCTGGCCGCCGGCATTGGTGGGCGCATGTGGGCGGAACAACGCCATCCCGGATTAACGGCCGAAAGACAAAATATTGAAAATATCCAAAACGCAAAAGCCTGGGACAAAGTGCTCGCCCCGCTGATGGCGGTGAGTATCGGGTATCCGATGGTCATCGTGGCAGGGCTGGACCACCGCTATAGCTGGTCCTCCGAATTCCCGCTGTGGCTCATCGTGATCGGCTTCATTTTGATCTCGCTCGGGTACGCTTTCGCCGCATGGGCGGTGGCAGAGAACCGCTTTTTCTCCAGCGTGGTGCGCATTCAGACGGATCGAGGACACGTGGTGTGCGACAGTGGCCCGTACCGGTTTGTGCGGCATCCGGGATATGCCGGAAATATTTTCGCACTGTTCGGTATCGTTCTTGCTCTGAGCTCGGTATGGACACTGATTCCTGCCGCTGCGGCATCCATTATCGCGGTGATTAGAACCTCGCTCGAAGACCGGACTTTACAGGGAGAGTTGCCGGGCTATCGAGACTATGCCCGACGCGTGCGCTTTCGGTTGATTCCTGGGATATACTGAGAGGCCTGAGTGGCGGATGCCCCGGTTAAAGATCAATGCTAAAAAGGAAACTCGGCAATACTGAACGGAAACTGCCGGCGATCGGCCTCGGTTGCATGGGCCTGTCGGCGTTTTACGGCCTACCCA
>JBNKCL010000019.1:0-8744 GCA_050287725.1 Sedimenticolaceae bacterium | reverse complement strand
GTCGACTGGCCAGTACCGGCCGGCCCTGATGCTCGAAGTCCTGCAACGGCTCCAGGTAGCCGTTGGTGATCAGGCTGGAGGGGTCCCGCTCCTCGCGCGCGAGACGTGCCCAGATCTCCGGGATCAAGAGGCTGACGTCGTGGTCCACCCGCATCTCCGGTCCGATATACCCGGCGGAACTGGAGTAGCCGGCATAGCCGGTCAGGATGAAAGAGACCAGAGCGTTGTTCAGGTCGGTGATGGAGCGCAGGGCGTTGAACGGTCCCTTGGTGAGCGCACCCTCGCTCCCGGCGCCGGTGGTGGAGGGAGACTTCCCGGTGAGGCTGCAGATGAAGTCCATGAACAACTCCGGCAGCTCCTGATAGTGAATCGGATTGTAGACCGCCAGCGACCGGATGGCGCCTTCCGGCGGGTTGTTGCGTCGCCCGGTCAGCACCGCGTCCACCGGATGGCACATGGGAATCCCCAACGGCAGCTTGCGGTGAAAACGGATCCCCATCTCGGCCACGTATTTCCGCAGCGGATGGGCCAGATCGGGACGGAGCTGGAGATAACGCGGATTCTTCGACGGTTTTCCCTCCACCAGCCGCGGATGGGCGGAACAGACCACATAACCGTCCTGTTCCCGATAGGCATCCTGGATCAGGTTCCGCATCGGTTCGGTGAACCGGTAGAGGGAGAGCGCGTCCTCGGCCACCTCCTCCAGCGATGCGCCTTTCAGCGGTTCGAAATTGGCGAGAAAGTTGTCCGGCAGCGCCAGATCCCTCTCGGTCTGTTTGTCGAAGCCGGGATGGATCGCCTCGTCCGGCCGCTGAAAGAAACGGTATTCGCAATTGCTGACCAACTTGACACTGTGCCCGGTCTGGACGGCGGCATCGGCACCCTGCACGCAGGCCGGCGGCACCACCACCGAGACGCTGATATCGTCCTCCATCTGGATCTTCTCCGCCGGGATAAAATCCTGACGCACCTTGAAGGTACGCCATTTCCCGTCCCGGTCGAAGCCCATGCGCAGGTAGGAGGCGATCATCATCCGGTCCAACAACTTGAGTTCGTGACCGGGAGCGCCGTCCACCTCGTCCACCGAAAGCAGACGCCGCCAGTCCCCGCCCCACTCCGGTCGGAAGAAACGCTTGATCAGAAAAGCCAGCGCCAGGATGCGGGGCGGAATCGATTCCAGCCACTGGTTGAACTCCTCGGTGTAGCTGGAGGACGGCGTCAACAGCTTGATCACCGAACCGAGACTGCGCTCGGTGCTGAGCGGTTTGCGGCTGGGATCGTGGTCCTCCCCTTCGTAACCGGGTTTGAAGCGTTGCGAGTAGTCGCGGTCGAAGATCTCCTGGACCCGATCGAGATCCTTGTCCAGTTCGTCCACGAACAGCGGGCCATAGATGATGGCGTCGTCCAACGCCTTGGAGATCTCCGACTTGCCGCCCCCGGAGACGGTGCTCGGCTTGTGACAGAAGGTCCCCTCCGCATCGGTACCGATCAGCCGCCAGGAAGGCGCGCCCGGATGTTTGATCATCTCTACCTTGTAGCCGTTGGGCTGCATGTAGATCTTGCCCGGCTGCAACCGGATGCTCTGGACCTTGCCCTTGCGTCTCCAGGTGATGCGCTGCCGCCCCAGATCCATGCGCAGATCCTGTGGCACATAGATCAGCTCCGGGAAGTTGCGGTCCACCGCATGCCCCTCCGGTTGCAGCTCCATGGTTTCGCCGTACTGGGCCAGCATCAGCTGGAAGTTGTAGCCCGCCTCCCGGGTGTGGCTGTCCACCCCGTACTCGTCGCCGTGACTGCGGCGCACGAACGCCAGGGCGCCGCCCGAATGTTCCTCCTCCGCCAGACCGTAGAGATTGGCCGCGAAACTGATCTGGGTCTTTACCTCTTTCTTGCAATAGCCGTAGTAGTTGTCCGCCACCAGGGTGACGATCACCCCGCTCCGGTCACGGGCGGTCAGTTTGAACGACTGCCCTTCGTTGTAGAGCTCGTCCTCCGATTTCCAGCACATCCCTTCCCGCCGTTGCCGTTCGCTGGCTTCTTCAAAGCGCGGCAGACCCAACTCCTTCTTGGTGAAACGAATCAGGTGCGGGGCCAGGATCACGCAGCCGGAGTGGCCGCTCCAGTGCTCCACGTCCAGCGCGGCGTCGAATTCCGCCAGGTTGGGGTTCCCGCCGTTGCCGAAGATGCTCTCCACGAAATCGAGATTACTCACCAGATTGCCGGGCGCGAAGAAACGGATCTCCATGTTCTTTTCCGGTTCGCCACCCGGGACCTCGGGACAGACGATCGGGCGCAGCAGCAGCGACACGAACATGCGCGCCGGCTCCGCCTGACGGCTGGCGAACGGCAGGGTCAGCAGCTCCTGCGGGGGATCGAGCGCCGCCTCCAGCATGCGGGCGAACACCTCTTTCGGAACCGCCTTCTTGTCGCCGGGGATCGGCAGGCCGCCCTCGGCGATATGGAATGCGCCTTCGGTGGTGCGCCGATCGCTGACCGGGTTGTGCAACACCCCCTGCCGGACGCGGTAACTGGAGACGATATCGGAGTGAAACTCATCCTCGTCGATCGGCAACGACAACTCCCGCGCCACCCCGTGGCGGTCCAGGATAAAGGTGTTGGTGGGCAGGGCCGGAACCCGCTCCAGTTCCAGATCGTTGAGATAGTGGTTGATGAAATCCTGAATCCTGCGGTCGGAGGGACAGTGATAGGCGGAGAGCAGACGCCCCTTCTCGCGGAACGCCTTGAGCAGATCCTGGGCGATGGCCAGAAACTCGGTGGAATTGATATCGATACAGGTCGGCTGACCCGAAGCCGCCAGCTTCAGGTTGATATACAGGTGGAGCCGGGTACGCTCCTCCTCCGGGTTGCTTGCGGGCTCATTCAGACCGAGAATGCGCTCGAGATCCATAGTCTTCTCCATACGGGCCGGTACGGCCCGAATCACTGCCAAGCTTCTCTCCGGGTACCCCGTACCCGTCGGGAGGGCGATTGTAGCATGCGCCGGGACACGGAATCGCCGGTGAATTGCGAGAAAGCATATTTACAACTATTTGTATTTCCTGCTATTTTTTCAACCCCAACAACCGTGTGGCCAGTCCACCGCTTGCGAGCCATGTTGATCGACACCCACAGCCATTTTGACGATGACAGCTTCGACGCCGACCGTGACGCGGCCTGGCAGCGGGCGCTGGATGCCGGGGTGACGCAGCAGGTGGTCCCGGCGGTGACCGCCGCCGACTGGCCCCGGGTGCGGGAGACCTGCCGCCGCTATGCGGGGCTCTACCCCGCCTACGGCCTGCATCCCATGTACAGTGATGTCCACACCGAGGCGCATCTGGCCGAACTGGAGCAGTGGCTTACCGCAGAACGGCCGGCGGCCATCGGGGAGTGCGGCCTCGATTTCTATATCGAGAATCCCGACCGGGAGTGGCAGCGGCGGCTGTTCGCGGCTCAGCTGGAACTGGCTGTGAAATGCGACCTGCCGGTGATCATTCACGCCCGGCGGGCGGTGGAGGAGGTAATCCACACCCTGCGCAACTATCCCGGCATCCGCGGAGTGCTCCACAGCTTCTCCGGCAGCGGGGAGCAGGCGCGCCAATTGATGGAACTCGGATTCCTGATGAGCTTCGGCGGCCCCGTCACCTACCCCAACGCCACGCGGCTGCGGAAGCTGGTGGCGGAACTGCCGCTGAACGCCATGCTGTTGGAGACCGACGCCCCCGATCAGCCGGATGCCGATCATCGCGGCCAGCGCAACGAACCGGCCTACCTGCCGCGGATTCTGCAGGAGCTGGCGACGCTGCGAAAGGAACCGGCCGAGGCCTTGGCCGCCGCCGCGAATGCTAACGCCCGACGGCTGTTCGGGATTCCGGCATGAGCTTCGACCAGGAACGCACCCGCATCCTGATCGGCGCGGAGGGCATCGCGGCGCTGGCGGACCGGCATGTGATGGTGGTGGGCCTGGGCGGGGTGGGCGGTTACGCGGCGGAGGCCATCGCCCGCAACGGTATCGGCCGCATGACCATCGTGGACCACGACCGGGTGGACTCCTCCAACTGTAATCGTCAACTGCTGGCGTTGCAGGGCACCATCGGCCGCTCCAAGGTCGAGGTGATGGCGGAACGGCTGCGGGAGATCAATCCCGAACTGAAGCTGACCGCAAGGGAGCTCTTCGTCACCCCCGATAACTGTGCGGAGCTGATCGGAACCGACCCGCCCGACTACCTGCTGGACTGCATCGACAGCATCGCCTGCAAGGCGGCGCTGGTGACGGCCTGCCAACAGGCCGGGGTTCCGGTGATCTCGGCGCTCGGCGCCGGCGGACGCCTGGACCCGACCCGGGTGCATATCACCACCCTCGACCGGACCGAGACCTGTCCCCTGGCGCGGGAACTGCGCAAGCGTTTAAACCGGCTGGCGGCCTCCCTCGCCTATCCGGTGGTGTTTTCGGACGAACCGCCGGTCAAGGGTCTGCCGCACCAACCGATCGAGGGGGAACAGCCGGGGCGGGCGCGGGCGGTGAACGGCACCTGCTCCTTCCTGCCCGGTCTGTTCGGGCTGATGCAGGCGGGCTACGTCATTGGGGATCTGCTGAAGAGTCCTTCTCGGCATCCCCTACCAGCTTCAGATAGAAGGTCGAAGCGGTAAAAAAATCTTCATTCGGGTGGTCTTCACAGTAGGGCCGGATGCGCCGCATGGCGCCTTCCACCTCGGCGCCGTGCAGTATATCGATGCCGGTGGCCAGCGTGAGGCCCGTAACCAGACCCGAAAACCAGTCACGATAGAGCAGATACTCCGCGATCTGATCCTGCTGACCGATATCCCAACCGGCGGCGGCCGCCACAAAATCGCGGCAGGTCTTGGTCCCGTATCCCCACACCCGGGGTCGCTCCAGGGTTGCCGCCTGCGCAGCGAGGGAAGCGGACAACAACACTCCGAGGAATAGCGCAGGCACTCTGCCGCGCCATACCCTTTTCATAATCTTCAACATAACTGCACCCATTCGAGTCATTCAGAAAAGCGATACTATCCACGGTTCGTCAAACCGCGCAAACCTTCTCACGACTTGAAACCGTTTTGGTCTTTTTGCGTACTCCGGGGAGGTTACCTCTTTATATTCACTTCTTCATTCCCCGCAGTAGGACACCGGTGCCGAACTTTTCGTTCACCCGGTCCAGGGTGGCATAGAGTTCCTCTTCCCGCTTGCGGTGTTCCCCGGAATCGAACAGATCCTCCTGACGGACGCCCTCTCCCCACTCCGAGATCCCCACCCCGATCAGGCGCACCGCCCGGCCGGCAAAACCGCTGTCGCAGTAGAGTTCCCAGGCCGTATCGAGGATCCTGCCATCAACATTGGTAGCTTCGGCGAGCTTCTGCTGCCTGGTATGGGTTTCGAAACCCTGCAACCGGATCTTCAAACTCACCACCTGTCCCTTGAGTCCTTTCCGGCGGGCGATCTGGCCCACCTCCGCGGCGAGGCCCCGCAGGGTCTCGCGCAGCACCTGCTGGTCCGTGGTGTCCACGTTGAAGGTGTTCTCCTTGGAGATGGATTGGCGCCCGGCCTCATCGCCCACCCGATCGGATGCGATCCCACGTGCCTGGTGATAGAGATGCGAACCGCCCTTGTTTCCGAAATGGCTCTGCAGCAACTCCAACGTACAGGCCCGCAATCGGGCGACGGTACGGATCCCCAGCCGCTCCAGTCCCTGCCGGGTCTTGGCGCCGACCCCGCGCAGATTGGAGACCGGCATGGGATCGAGAAAGGGTTGCACCTCCTCCGGCAGAACCACCATCAGACCGTCCGGTTTCCGGTGCTCCGAGGCCAGCTTGGCGATCAGCCGATTAGGACCGATCCCCACGGAACAGGTCAGCCCCGTCGCCTCCCGGATTTTCTGCTTGGTGAACCGGCCGATCTCCTCGGGGGTCCCCATGAGCCGCTCCAGGCCGGTGATATCCACATAGGCCTCATCAATGGAGACCGGTTCCACCACCGGCGAGATGTCATTCAACAGTTCCATCACCTGGCGGGAGACGGCCGCATAGCGGTCCATGTCCGGCCGCAGGTAGACCGCATTCGGGCAGCGTCGATGGGCCTCCGAGATGGGCATGGCGGAACGGATGCCGAACCTCCGCGCCTCGTAGGAGCAGGTGGAGACCACCCCCCGGCGTCCCGGCATCGCCCCCACCACCACCGGCCGGCCCTGATACTCCGGATGATCGCGCTGTTCCACGGATGCGAAAAAGGCATCCATGTCGAGATGCAGAATCCATTTGTGAGGGGATGTCGCCATGTGCTGCGGAAAATAAGGCAAACCTACTCCGGAAGATATCGGAAATGCCCCGTGATCCTGTACGCAAACAGGCGATCCTCCATGCGGGGACCCAATCCCACGTTGTGAACGACCAGGGGATTGCCGGAAGCGGAATCCAGCCGGTCCGTCACGATGCCGATATGCGGCAGTTCACCCGGCAGCATCCAGGTCACCAGATCGCCCGGAAGATAATCGTGCGGATCTTCGCTGAGCGGCAGCGTTTGTCCGTGGCGCGCAAAAAACACCTGCAGGTTCGGCACCCGCCGGTGATCGATATTGGAATCCGGTTGCTTGAGGCCCCACAGCTTCTCCGAAGGATACAAAGCAAAATGAGCGCTTATATCCTCATGCACCAGCTTCTGGAGATCGACCCCCACTTTGCGGTAAGAGCGTATGACGACATCCGTGCATACGCCGATATCGCCCGGAACATCCCCTCCGGGATAGGGGATCGTCACATAACGGCCGTCATAGCGGACCGCATTTCCGGTTCTTTCGACGGCTGCCTGCACCAGGTCATCCGGATTCACCTTGGCATCGGTGTAACCGGAAAACAGCAACAAAAGGATCAGGAACTTCCGACTCATTGCCTCACGCCCACTCGTTGGCCGAAGCGAAGCGGCCGCTGAATGAGTTTTTAAACGCCTCCATGATCTCCCGTTGAAAGGCATCGGCCGGACTATCGAAGTTCGCGACATGCCCGATCAACTCCAACGCCGATACGGCCTGTTCCTCGCTGAACCGGTTGATGCTCGGTTCCAGCAGTTTACGAACGTTCCGCACCGCCTGTACGTCGTCCTTCAGAAGAAACGCGGACGAGGTAAAAAGCGAAGCCGCCTGCTCCTCATCAAGATGAAACACCTCCTGAAATTTACTCTTGATTTCCGCCTTTTGCTCCGAGCTGATCTCGCCCTCGCTCTTGGCGACGGCAACCATCAGGAGCGCGGTCACCTCCATCGGGCTTCTCAATGAGTAAATGGGATTGGCGTGATATTTCTTCGCCCACTCCCTGCGCCGTTTCCAGGCAAAGGGATTTAACCATCCGATATCGATCCCGCTATCCGACAATCGGTTCACCAATACCAGAATCAGTACGATCGTGCCGAGCGTCCCGAGAATGATGTGCATCGCGAGTCCCTCCTGATATCGTTCTTGTTTTTGCAGTTACTGAAAAACCATCCAGAGATACAAAAGAATCCAAACAACCACGATGACGCGGGCGGCATAGGTCCAGCCGTCCCAATCCGCATTCGACGCGCAACGCCAGATGGAGACCCAGGCAAAGACCATATACGGCGTGGTAATAAGAAGAAAGATACCGAAGAAAAGATAGAAACCGGAACTGACCCAGGGCAGCAGGTCAGGCAGGACAAACGCCGTCGTCAACGCCACGATGACAACCACAAAGCTGCCGACAAATCCGATGAGTCCGAGCGCGGACAGCAGATCCCGGCGCCCCTCCCAATGGGAGCGGCAGAATTCCAGGAACAGCTCTTTTCTGTCCCTCGGCCGCTCGGTATCGGTTACGGTTTCGCTCATGCCTTTTTGACGAACTCCGATTTCAATTTCATGGCTCCGATGCCGTCGATCTTACAGTCGATATTATGATCGCCGCCCACCAGACGGATATTCTTGACCTTGGTTCCCACCTTGACCACCAGCGACGAGCCTTTCACCTTGAGATCCTTGATCACGGTGACGGTATCGCCGTCCTGCAGGGTATTTCCGTTGGCATCGACGATCTGACCGTCAGCGCCGCCTTCCGACGCCTCTTCTTTGCCCCACTCATGCCCGCATTCCGGGCAGATAAACAGGCCTCCGTCTTCATAGGTATATTCGGAGCCGCATTCGGGGCAGTTGGGTAATTCGCTCATACTTTATCCTGATATCTCAATCAATTTAATCAAACAGGTTTAATTTTACATGGAAATCGGGGCGTGTTCCTGGTGGAACGGTCTTATTCGGGTATTGGTTGTCAGTTTCGAAGCAATCCCATTGGGACTAATCTTTTCGGATTCTAGTAATCAGTTTCGCGGCCAACCTGCATTTCTCGGATAGCCGTAACCAATTTCGCAGCCTATTCACCCCAATTTTCTTTTTTGCACTCTCCGCGCAGGCTGCGAGCCCCTTTCTTTTGCTTGCCCAAAAGAAAGGGGCGAAAGAAAAGGGCACCCCGATTCCTTGCCCCTGCGGGGTACCCTGCGCGCCTCGGGCTTTCCGGGGCTCCAGCGACGGGCGGTCCCTCGCCCGCGCTGGAGGCGCCGCGTCCATGCGGCGCCCCTGCGGGCCTGATCCGGAAATCCCTGCGGTGCTCGGCTGCGTCAACGGGGAGGGGGTAGTCTTTTCAGTTACTGAGAAAACAACAAGTACCGGGAATCCGAAAATTGCACCCCTGAACCCCTTCGGCCCCGTCGAGCATCGTAGTCGGAGGCG
>JBNKCL010000018.1:0-57765 GCA_050287725.1 Sedimenticolaceae bacterium | reverse complement strand
CACAGTCCAGGGTGATGGTGCGTTCTCCCAATTGCTTCAGGTCTATGGCTGCACGCAAGGAGCGTCCGATCAGTCGCTGGATCTCCAGAGTGCGTCCACCCTGTTTCCCGCGGCTGGCCTCACGGCCCATGCGTTCGCCGGTGGAACGGGGCAGCATGCCGTATTCTGCGGTGATCCAGCCCTGGCCTTTCCCCTTCAGGAAGTTCGGCACCCGTTCCTCCACCGAGGCGGTACACAATACCTTGGTGTCGCCGAATTCCACCAGCACCGAACCTTCCGCGTGCTTGGTGTAGTGCCGGGTTAAACGAATGGGGCGGAGTTGCTCCGGCTTGCGGCCGCTGGGTCTCATGGGTTCTCCTCGGGCGAGTTGGATTCAAACGCCTCGATCGCGTTTTTCAGTTCATCGATAGCCTGGTTCAATTTGTCTTCCGGCTCGATGTTATCCGGCGTCGTCTGGACGGCCGCTTGTTTCGTGGCCGGTTGCTCTTCCAGCCAGCGCAGGGCGATGGCGGTGACGTTGTCGCTTTCCGGGAATGCGGACTCCTCCGCCTGTTGCACCAGAGAGGTCACCGACTGCATCAGGGGGCCGGACTGCGCCAATGCGGCGCCCATCTCTTCCTCTTTGATCTGGGACCAGAGGCCGTCGCTGCAGAGCAGCAGCACGTCACCCGGGTGCAGTTTGGCGAATGCCCCCAGCGCGATATCGGGCACGGAGATTTCACCACCCAGGCAGCGAGTGACGTAGTTGCGATGCGGGTGAATCTGACGCTCTTCCTCGGAGATCATTCCCGATTGTTGCAGGCGCTCCACATAGGAGTGGTCGACCGTGCGCTTCAACGGCTTGCCGTTACGGAACAGGTAAAGACGGCTGTCTCCCACGTGTGCCCAGTGGGCGACGCCGTGCTGGATCAGCACCACCACCGCGGTGGTGCGCGGGTCGATCGCCGGGGTTTGTTCCAGACCGAAGGCGGTTAGATTTTCATGCGCCTTCTGCAACAGCCGGGTCAGGAATTCCTCCGGGTGTGAAACCGGCGGCCGGTTCTGTTCAAAGAAAGAGGTGCAGGTCTCGGTCAGGATCTCCGCCGCCTTTTCTCCCCGCGGATGTCCGCCCATACCGTCCGCCAGTCCCAGCAGGATGGCGTCATCGTTCTGAATCGCAATACATCGATCCTGGTTGATCTGCCGGTTCCCTAGCAGGCTGTATTCACCGATTTCGAAACGGCCGACACTCATTTCAGACCCTCATTGGCAACGGTTGTCTCTTTCGTCGGGTGTTCCTCGTGGGCGGTACGACCCGTCTCATTTTTCAGTGCCGCCAACATCTCGCCCGCATTCTGGGGTCGTAACAATGGGTCCACTTCCATCGCCCAATCGATTACTTCCAGCAGGCTGGCGGGATAGCTGTTCCGGAAGGCGCGGGCGGCCGGAATCATGGTGTCCTTGGCGTGGCGTTCCACGGCGGAGGGCGGGGCCTTCCCCTCAATACAGGCCCGCATGGTGGCGCCCATGGCGTAGACATCGCTCCACGGGCCGACATAGCCGGAGGCATAGTACTGCTCTACCGGGGAGAAACCGGGAGAGACCACCTGTGACGCCTGGCGGCTGCGGGTGGTGGCGAACTGATGCACCGCCCCGAAATCCAGCAGAATCGGGTCCCCACCCGGCCGCAGATGGATGTTGCCGGGTTTGATGTCCAGGTGCAGATGCCCCTTGGCGTGCAGCAGGCTGAGTGCGTCCAGGACCGGAGGAAATACCGTCAACAGGAAGGCGGTGCTGAGCTTCCCCTTGCGCCGTTTGATGTAGCGCCCGAGGTTCTTGCCGGATTCGTAATCCATGACAAGATAGGCGGTATCGTTGGCGAGAAAGAAATTACGGACATGCACGATGTTCGGATGCCGTAGCGTGGCCAGTGTCTTGGCCTCTTGATAGAACAGCTTGCGTCCGTTGTTGAAGGCGTCCCGCTGATCCTCGGTAGCGACCCGCACATGGAGGCTGTCGCCACGGGTGGCGAGTTTCTTCGGCAGATACTCTTTGATGACCACCTGATCCTGAGTGTCCTCGTCCTCGGCCAGGTAAATCAGGCTGAAACCGCCACTTCCGATCAGTTTAATGATGGTGTAGCAATCGAGTATAGTGCCTGCCGGCAGACTGGTGCGATTCTTCTCCATCTTGAACGGTGTGGCGATCATTGGGTGCATAGCTGGAACAAGGCCATTATGATACACGGATTCGGAATCGATGGGATGCCGGATCACCGCACCCTGGGGCGATATCCAGGTTGGCAAGAGGCTATTTATGATCAACAGCATGACAGCGTTTGCGCGCGAGGAGCATCGGGGAAGCGCCGGGGAGTTGGCGTGGGAACTGCGTTCCGTTAACCACCGGTATCTGGAGGTGGGTGTGAGGCTGCCGGAGGAGTTTCGGGTTCTGGAGACCGCGGTGCGCGAGCGGGTCGCCCGGTATCTCGGCCGGGGCAAGGTGGACTGCTCGCTGCGTCTGGAAGCGGCAGCCGGCGGGGTGGCCGGGGTGCGGGTCAACAAGGAGTTTGCGGCCCGGATCATCGAGGCGTCGCAAGAGCTGGATCAGTTGCTGCACGAGTCGGTGCCCCCGCGTACCATGGATATCCTTCGCTGGCCCGGGGTGCTGGAGGTTGAGAAGCCCGATTTCACCCCGTTGCAGCAACAGGCGCTGGAGCTGCTGGAACAGGCGCTGCAAAGCCTGGTGGAGAGCCGGCAGCGGGAGGGCGCCCGTCTGGCGGAACTGATCGAGCAGCGCCGGGCCGCGCTGGCGGAGCAGGTGTCGCTGGTGCGGGCCAGGATGCCGGAGGTTCTGGTCGGGGTACGGCAACGATTGAGCGACCGGTTGGCGGAGGCGGCCGAACAGGCGGCCACGGAATTGGATGCCGGCCGGCTGGAGCAGGAGATGGTGCTGCTGGCGCAGCGTCTGGACGTGGACGAGGAGATGGATCGCCTCACCGCGCACTTGGAAGAGCTGGCCCAGGTTCTGCAACGTGACGAGCCGGTGGGCCGCCGGCTCGACTTCCTGATGCAGGAGCTGAATCGGGAGGCCAATACCTTAAGTTCCAAATCCAATGACGTGGAGCTGACCCGCTGCGGTGTGGAGATGAAGGTGCTGATTGAGCAGATGCGGGAACAGGTCCAGAACATCGAATAGAATGTACGAACGATTATGACGACGGGTACCCTTTATATTATCTCCGCACCTTCCGGTGCCGGTAAAACCAGCCTGCTACGGGCGTTGTTGGAGCACGACCCGCAACTGCGGGCCTCGGTTTCCCACACCACCCGCCCCAGGCGGAACGGCGAACAGGACGGGGTGGACTACCATTTCGTGACCATCGAGCAGTTCCGGAAATTGGTGGCGGAAGGGGCCTTTCTGGAACATGCCCAGGTGTTCGATAATTTCTACGGTACCAGCGAGGCCGGAATCCAACAGCAGTTGGAGGCCGGTACGGACGTGGTGCTGGAGATCGACTGGCAGGGTGCGCGTCAGGTCCGGGAGCGGATACGCGATACGGTATCCGTCTTTATTCTGCCGCCGAGCCGTGAGAGTCTGGTTCAGCGCCTGACGGGGAGGGGACAGGACAGCGACGAGGTGATCCGGCGCCGCACCCGGGAAGCGCGGGATGAGATCTCCCATTACGCGGAGTTCGATTACCTGGTTATCAATGATGTTTTTGAACAGGCGCTGGACGAGTTGCGGGCCATCGTGGTCAGCCGGCGTCTGCGTCAAGAGCCGCAGGCGAAGCGCCACCGGGAGCAGATCAAGGATCTGCTGGCCTGACCGCCGCATCGGTAATACTTGGTCCGGGGCCCCGATATAGGCTATAGTATTCGCTCCTCCGGCGCGGAGCGGGACACGCTTCGCTCCCCCTTGTTAACGAGAGATACAACCCCGAAACCGCCGGGCGGGGACAAATATTCTTGGAGTGGTGACGAATGGCGCGAATTACTGTTGAAGATTGCCTGAATCATGTAGACAACCGGTTTGATTTGGTGCTGCTGGCCTCCCGGCGCGCCCGCCAGTTGGTGAACGGGGTACAGCCGCTGCTGGAGTGGGAAAACGACAAACCCACCGTCATGGCGTTGCGCGAGATCGCCGAAGGCCTGGTGGACGACAAAATGGTCGAAGAGCGGGCGCAGGAAGACCTGGAGCGCAAGGCGGTCGAAGAGTACGCGGCGGAACTGCTGGATGAGATGCCGGTGGTCAAAGAGCAGAATCCGGGACGTAACGAGGATACCGCCGACGAGTGGTGATCGTTGGCAGAAGCTTGCCGGTGCTGGACACCGGTTTCCGTTTCGATTCAATCCGCAGCCCATTCCGGGGCGCCGTTGCGCGTCCGATGATGCCTAAATCTCTAACAGGCGTTACTATCTACGGTAATGACTGAAATGAGATCCATTTCCCTGCCGCTCCCGGTGATCAATGCCCGCCGGAAGACCCTATGAAGCGGAAGAAGGCGCAAAAAAAATCCGCTCCCACTCCGGCTGAACCGCCAGGCGAGCGCCTGTTGATCGGCGATTTTTGCACCGGCCTGGAGTCTTATCTCGAACCCGAACAGATCCATGAGATCTATCGTGCCTATCTGTTCAGTGCGGAGGCGCACGAGGGACAGCACCGGGTCTCCGGTGAGCCGTACATCTACCATCCTCTGGCGGTGGCCTCCATCCTGGCGGATATGAAGATGGACTATAAGTGTCTGATGGCGGCCGTATTGCACGACGTCATCGAAGACACCAACACCCCCAAAGAGAAGATCGCCGAGGAGTTCGACGACGAGATCGCGGAGTTGGTGGACGGGGTCAGCAAACTGACCCAGATCGACTTCCGTTCCCACGCCGAGGCCCAGGCGGCGAACATCCGCAAGATGCTGCTGGCGATGACCAAGGATATCCGGGTCATCCTGATTAAACTCTCCGACCGTCTTCACAACATGCGCACCCTCAGCGTCATGCGTCCGGAGAAGCGGCGGCGTATCGCCCTCGAGACCCTGGAGATCTACGCCCCCATCGCCAACCGGCTCGGTTTGAACCATATCCGTCTGGAGTTGGAAGAGCTCTGTTTCGCTGCACACAGTCCCATGCGTTTCCGGGTTTTGAGAGAGGCGCTCATGACCGCGCGCGGTCATCGCAAGGAGGTGGTGGGTAATATTGAGACCGCCCTGGAACAGCGGCTGCAACAGGAAGGGATCTCCTGCGCGGTGGAAGGGAGAGAGAAGCACGTCTATAGCATCTATAAAAAGATGCGGGACAAACATCTGTCCTTCTCCGAGGTGGTGGATGTCTACGGTTTCCGAATCATCGTGGACCGGGTGGATACCTGTTACCGGGTGTTGGGTGTGGTGCACAACCTGTACAAGCCGGTGCCCGGGAAGTTCAAGGATTACATCGCCATCCCCAAGGCCAACGGTTATCAGTCACTCCATACGGTACTGTTCGGCCCCCACAGCATCCCCATCGAGATCCAGATCCGTACCAGCGAAATGCACCGGGTGGCGGAGGAAGGGATCGCCGCCCACTGGTCCTACAAGACCGGCGGAATGGAACGGGGCGCGATCCAGGCGAGCGCCACCGACTGGCTCAAGAACCTGCTGGATCTGCAGCGGGGTGCCGGCAACTCCGTGGAGTTCCTGGAGAACGTCAAGGTCGACCTGTTCCCGGACGAGGTTTATGTATTCACCCCCAAGGGCGAGATTATGGTGTTGCCGAAGGGCGCCACGGTGATCGATTTCGCCTACGCCGTGCATACCGATGTAGGCAATCAGTGCGTGGCGGCGCGCGTCGACCGGCAACTGGTGCCGCTGCGCAGCGAACTGTTCAACGGACAGACCGTGGAGGTGATCGTCTCCTCCGGCAGCCACCCCAACCCGGCCTGGCTCAACTTCGTGGTGACCGGCAAGGCGCGCGCAACCATCCGCAACTTCCTGAAAAACCTGCAACGGCAGGAGGCGGTGGATCTGGGACGCCGCTTGTTGGAGAAACAGCTGAGTGGTTACCAACTGTCACTGGATGCCATCGATGACGGCCAGCTGGAACAACTTCTCTCCGAATTCAATCTGGAAAACCTGGATCAACTGCTGGAAGAGATCGGGCTGGGCAATCGCATGTCGCTGCTGGTGGCGCGCCGGATCGCGGGGGGCGAGGCGGAACAGCCGGAGGCCGCCGGGGGCACGGCCGCGCCGTTGGCGATCCGCGGTACCGAAGGGATGGTGGTGAAGTTCGCCAAGTGCTGCCGCCCCATCCCCGGGGATGCCGTGGTGGCGATCTTCAATCCCGGCAGAGGGATGGTGGTGCATCGCCAGGAGTGTCCCAATCTCGGCGATTTTCGCCGCCAGGGCGAAAGTTGGCTCGATGTGGGTTGGGCGGAAGAACCGGCGGGCGAGTTCAGTGCCGAGTTGGCGGTTGCGGTGGACAGCAAACGCGGGGTGCTGGCCACCGTGGCGGCGGCCATCGCCGAGACCGATTCCAATATTGAAAACGTCGCCATGGATGAGCGCGACGGCCTTACCTCCACCCTCAGGTTCGTGGTCAGTGTACGCGACCGCAAACAACTCGCCCGGATCATCCGCAACCTGCGCGTCCTGCCGCAGGTGATGCGCATCACCCGTCAGATCGGGTAAGACCGGCGCAACCGCCCCCTTTGCGGTACAAACGGGCGCTACGCCCGTCATTTCACAGCCCAAATCCGCCCCTCTCGAATTCGATTCTTGTAGGAATTTTCCTACAACATCCCGGGAAAAAATCGAATATTATTGCCGAAAAGAGAACAGCTGGCCGCATATCACAATATTGGTGTCGGCAACATAACACAATATTGGTGCTGTCCGCATAATCACCTGTTGGCTGCTATGAAAAATATCAAAGCAACTCAGGATATTGATGGTAACGAGATTCATATTGGTGATTATGTTGAGGTGCTAGAAATAGATAAGGCCATTGACCATAACTTGCCAGAGGAAGAAAGGGCGCAAGTATTTTCAATGGTAGGAGAAATATTTGAGGTTGAGGAAATTGATGAGTTCGGTTGTGCTTGGATTACAAAATGGTTCCCAACAAAAGATCAAACCCATTTCGCTCATGGCATAGCGCTAGAAAAGCACCAAATGAGGCTGAGCAAAACTAATGGCAGCTAACAATAGGGTCAAGATCGTTCGCTTTCGCTCACTGGGACCTCGCTACTCGCTCGGCCCCTTACCCAAGCGTTATGTTGCAAAAGGTATAGTTGAATGGATGAAGGACTATTAGGAATTACTATTTTTGTAGCTATTAGCGTTTCATTTTCATTAATAGCACACTGGAAGCTTAAAACATTCCGGGTCGCTATATGCTCATCCGTTCTTTTATCCGTTGTTGTATTTCAAATAGCTAACTACCTACATGTAGGTTACTTGGACCCATTATTTGTGGTTGCTGTAGTTACATCTGGCGTACTGGCCTTAGCAATATCCAGTGCAATAGGTATTCTGTTTAAATGTACTAAAGGCAAGTCAGTCAATGGTTAGGAGGTTGCAATATTATAAGGCAGTCAAGTATTCTCCGGGCCTCCTGTCCAGCGCGGGACGCCTGGCATCGCCAGTCGCCCGGAACAGCACGTTAGGCGTATGAAGCTGAGACATACAGTAACTGGAGATTTGATTGTTTCTCATAATCCAAAACTCTGGCTTATTGTTTCTTTATGTCTGCTGCTACTAAATTTTATTACTGGTGGGTATAGAATGGCTACATCTCCCATTCATGATTGGGGGGCGGAAATATACATACAGCTTCCTTTGTTATTGTTGGTAGGTGTACCCCTTGTCTATGCTTTTACAAGAAAAAGTAGTTTTCACTTTGATTCGAGAACAAAGGAAATTAATTATGCTCTCCAGTCATTTTGGTCTGAAGAAAAGGGTGCAATACCAATTACAAAAAATATTGAAATAGTCATTCAAGAAGGTGGAAGCGCTGATGCTAGTATTCATAGCAAACGACTTGCATTGGTATGCGAGGATAAACAGTTGCCTATGTGTCTAACATACACAAATTCGATCGATTTTGAGAATGTAAAAAAAGAAATAGATGAGTGGCTTCAAAAAAACAGCATTGCCTAACCGGTAGCTTCACCGGAAATAATACTCGCTACGCTCGTATTGTTCTGGGGAGAAAGGCGTTAGCTGACAAATAATGAAGAAATTGAATATAGGTGACCGAATCAAATTGTCAGGGGGATACGACATGGATCCGCCTTGGTTAAGGGGTGGGTCTGGGTATTTTGCGAAGGTAACCGGGTTCTTTGATAACGGTATAGAAAAACGAAAAGGAGATGAGCGTCTTTCCGCTTCAATAGAATTCGAGACCGAAATGGAACACAAAGGATTAAAAGGAAAATACGGTTTTATTTTAGGAAGATGGGAAGGGCAAAAATGGGAGTCTAACGGCACAGTTCATTGCCACATAACGACTACTCCAATCAAACAAGCAAGTGACATTACAAAGGAAAATTCTGTTTGGGCTGAATCCCATGCGTATTATGAAGTCGTTGGCAGCTAACAAGTCGGTCGCGTGGGACCGTCCAAAGCGCGGCGCGCTTTATGCGGCCTCAGGGATCTAGTGTCGGCTCTTGAAGGAAGCGTATGAACTACGATGTACATGATGTCAATGTTTATGGGGGGTGGATTCCCTGGCATTGATGGTTCGACCACACCGAAGTTTGAGTTAATCGAGAATGCCAGGGAGGTCTACAACCAGCTCGGAGCGCAGCAAAAGAGCTGACATGACACACGTATGGGCGCACACTGAGCTGTGCGCAGTTTTATCGTTAAACGTAAATTAAATAGGAGTCGCTTTTGTCTAATAAAAATACGATTGGAATATTGATTGTATCAATATTTTCACTGTTAATATCATTCGCTGGCGGCGTCTATGTTCAGCACTCGATTTCTATCATAAAAAGCGCTGAGCCAAAACCGAATATTGAAATAATAAAAATAAAACAAAATAGCTATGCATCCATATTGTCCTCTTTTGATGAACTGTCATTCGCAGTAGAAAACAACAAACCGGCGGAATCCTATATTAATAGAATAAGAAAATCGTATTATGAAATAGAGCTCTTTTTGCCTGAAGAGTACAGGCATTACATGCTAAACAGCATGGAAAAAGCGATCGTATATTTAACTGCGGAACCGCAGCAAAAGGAAAGCTACCTGATTGAAATGCGACAATTAAGGCATGATTTGCAAAACATGTTAAAGTTGGAAAACATATAACAAAATACTTAGGTCAAATAGCAAATGAGCTCGTTACACCGTTTTTGCGCAAATTATCTTTATCGTTAGGATTTCTTGGGAGGATGCGTGAAACCTGAAGGAACAGACAATCTGGCAATTCTGATTGATGCCGATAATGCGCAGGCGTCCGTAATCTCCGATCTTCTTGCTGAGATAGCAACATATGGGATCGCAACGGTAAAGCGTGCATACGGAGATTGGACTACGCCGAATCTATCCGGTTGGAAGGAAGTTCTTCACGTTCATGCCATTCAGCCAATTCAACAGTTTCGATATACCACCGGCAAGAACGCCACCGACTCGGCACTGATCATTGAGGCAATGGATCTGCTTCATGGCGGAAAGGTGGATGGCTTCTGTCTTGTTTCATCCGACAGCGATTTCACCAGGCTTGCTACCAGAATCAGGGAGGCCGGGCTGTCGGTGTACGGGTTTGGGGAGAAAAAAACACCCAGGCCGTTTGTGGCGGCGTGCGACAAGTTCATCTATACAGAAATTCTCCGCAAACCAGCTCCGGTGGCAACCGTTGAGACACCTGGCCAGGTTCCGTTGAAGTCCTTGGTTCTTCCGGCAGTGGCGGCAGCGGCGCAAGATGATGGGTGGGCGTTCCTGGGGGTGGTCGGTGGCCTTCTTCTGAAGAGCGATCCATCCTTTGATTCTCGCAACTTCGGGTTTAAAAAGTTAGGAGAACTGGTGAAGGCCCAGTCCTACCTTGAAGTGAAGTCGGTTCCTACCGGCGAAGGCTTACAGAGCATGCAGCTCTATGTGCGAGCGAAGGAAATCTGACCCATTGCTCCGGCACACGTCCCTGTCGGGACGCCGATCGGTGAAATTACAGATGAAAACAAACGAAAAGAAAGGTTAGTATGGGGAAAGTAATTGAATAAGATGGAGAGCTGAGGAAGATGGGCGACTCAATCAGGCGTTTCTGGGGTCGCATCCGTTGTGTAAAACGTGAAAAAGAAAAGGGGAAAACTAATGTATAAGAATTGGATAACGATTGCTTTGTTAACTCTTGTCGTCCTGTTTAATACGGGTTGTGCTGTGAACCGGGCGACGGCTACTGTTGATCCCACGACCGATCTGAATAGTATTAAGACGTTGTATGTCATGAAGTTCGCTCCTGATGGCAGAGGTATCAACAAGCTGATTGCCGAGAAGCTGAATACGATGGGTTACAGTGCGGAGACCGGGATCGTTCCCCCGGATGATGTCGATGCCGTCGTCACTTATCAGGACAAGTGGATGTGGGATATTACCATGTATATGTTGGAGCTTACGGTGACGATCAGGGACCCGAAGACCGATTATCCTTTGGCGTCCGGGAACTCATTTCATACATCGCTTACAAGAAAGTCGCCGGAAGAGATGGTAGACGAGGTGGTCGGCAACATTTTCAAGCAAGGGGATGAACATGCGCAAAAATAACAAGTATGTATTTACGGCGGCACTCATCGGTATTGTTGCCTTGCTGTCCGGCTGTGCATCTCCGGCATCGAAAGAGGCGGTGGTCGCACATGGCATTGCGATCGATATGCAGCACCAGAAAACCGTTTCTATCGTGACCAGTGGCGGGAACGAGACCGGTGCTTTGGATACCCCGAATATCTCGAATGAGGATTTGGCTGCCGCGATAGAAGAATCGATCACCGAAAATAAGTTGTTTACACAGGTGATCCACGGCGGCGAATCGGACTATTTGCTGAGTGTGACGATCATAAGTATGGCAAAACCACTGTTCGGCGCAAGCTTTACCGTAAGAATGGAGGCGGCTTGGTCTTTGTCCAACCAAAAGACGGGCGAGGTGGTGATGCGGGAGCCGATTACGTCGTCTTATACGGCAACGATGGGGCAGGCGCTGGTTGCGGTCACGCGGCTACGCCTTGCGGTAGAAGGTGCGGTTCGGGAAAACATCAAAGAAGGCCTGACGAAAATATCCCGGCTGCAGCTTGATTAAAGAGCAAATTTAAAAGCCCGGGCTGGAGAACAGTAGTTCCTGATAGGAGCCGACCTTGTTCTCCGGCCGGCATCTTTTGTGATGCCAGTAATATTATTAGCGGTTTCGCCAGTATTTGGTTCTTTTGCGCGAACACACACTATTTGAATACCACGGGAAGCTGAAATGAAAAAAGCGATCATGGTTGTAACATTAATATTATTTATGCCGCTTTTCTCGCATGCGGAGAACAGCGTAAAGCAGGAGAAAATCGAAAAGATTTTCGAGCTTATGGACGCGGAGAAGATGGTCGATTCGATATATACGCAGATCGATCAGCTTTATGCGAAGATGGCAGAGGATTTGAATATCGAGAAGGAGGATCGTCCTGTTTTCGAGCGATATATGCAAAAGCTGTCTGCGCTTATGCGGGAAGAAATGACATGGGAGAAAATGAAAGGACCGATTACGGAAATATATATAACTCATTATACGGAGGAGGAGATCGATGCGTTGCTGGCGTTTTATAGCAGCGATGAGGGAAGGTCCATTCTCAAAAAGATGCCCGCAGTGATACAGGATTCCATGAAGATATCCCAAAATATGGTGGTGAGATTCCTGCCCCGGATGAGGGTATTGGCGCAGGAAATGAGTGCCGAGCTGATTGCAGAAAGAGAGAAGCGCGAGAAAGCCGCGTCAGAGCAGTTTAATCAACAGGCATTTTAGTCTCCGATCGCTGATTTAATGAAGATGGGGCAATAAAGATGAAGGTAATATATTTTGTATTGATCGGAGCGGTGCTTGGGCTGCTGGTGGTGCGGGGGTTTTTCCTCGATCCGGCGGAGGAGATCGGCTGGAGGATCTTCTGGGATGCCCTGTTCCGGGGGCATATCGGTATGCGGGGAATCAGAGAAGCCATGAATTCCGCCACATTTGCTAAATCGATGTTGGGGGTCGGGGTGGGGGCGTTCGCAGGATATTTCGCAAGTGGAAAATTGAAAATATAGAGATCCGATGCGGTAGTAACAGGGATTAGAGAATGGTTGTTTCTTTTGGTAGAGGGTTGCGTTTTCTTTCAATGATGCTTTTGCTTTCGGCTTGTGTGCCGAGCGAAGAAGCGAGGGGGCGGCCGACGGGTTCGTATACTGATCCGTGTGCCAGCATAGACATTAAGCGAGATCGGGATAAGAGGTATCGTTGTTATCAGGAGCAAATCGCTTTACTGAAAAAAGAGTTAGATCGTGAGTCGGCCTTGTATTCTGCAAGCAGCCGTAAAAGGTCGCGCACAAAAATAGTATCCTCGGCTGAAACAGACCCGCTTTATGCACAATACATGCAGGCCTGGAAAACGAGAGTAGAGGTATTCGGTAATCTGAATTATCCCGAGGAGTTAAGCCTGAATCATCTGCATGGCAATGTGATTCTGGCCGTCCAGATCGAAGCGGACGGCTCGCTTGGCGGGGTGGAGGTTCGTAAATCGTCCGGACAGCCCGCAATCGATAAGGCCGCTGTTGAGGCGGTGAAGGGTGCGGCTCCATTTGAGCCTTTTTCCGAAGAAATACGCGATAAGTACGATGTTTTGATTATTGTCAGGACGTTCCGGTTTATTCGGGGAAACGGAAAACAGTGAGCGTTTGATTTATTCGGAATTTTGAAAAATAAATGTCGCCCGCTCCGTTAGAATTCTGCTGCATTGCCATATCTCGGGTGGTGATGATTCGATAAACCTTGAAAATAAGGGGGGCATTACAAAGATTATCCATATAGCACGGGTTCAATGGGACGTTGCCCACTAAACAATAATAAGTTTATCAATCTATCAAAGGAAGAAATATGAATAACAAGAAAAACATTTTTATCATTCTATTGGTTTGTATTGCCGCCACGCCGTTATTATCCAAAGCAGACGGAGATTTACTGGCGAACAAGCAGCCGTGGAGTTATACCTACACTTGCCCTCAGGGTTTTCATGTAAAAGGTTATGGCCAGCAGGGGCAGCAGTCGGTTAAATTGCTCGGTTCGAAAAAAACCGACGTGGAGTGCGAACTGGATGCTGGTTATGTCACCAACCTGGGCGGTTCGCCGAATGTGATCGTAAGCGATTACGATTCATTTCCGGAAAAAAGATATAATAATCTGACATTCAGACCTTGGTGCGCCGTATTTTTTTCCTGTCCGGATATTTCTTTCTCCCCCGATAAACCGATGTTTGAAGTCAGGGAGTTCGGTACCGATCGTCCATTGGTATTGGGCGATCTCTGGATTAAATTCAACAACTACGGGGTCGCCAGCAATTCAAAGGGCCTTAAGGTGGCCGGCGGAAAGGTAATGGTTTCAGTGGATGTGGAGGCCAATAACGGCTGCGCCCCGCCGGATACGGCAATGGACAGCGAGCAATTTTTCGATTATGTGGGAACAACTCTTTTCCACCCTACGGTTTCGTTCGGATCATATCGCAGAACGTTCGGCACACACTGTACCGAGAACATCAATGCCAGTATCTCGGATGCGTATTTGCCGTATCTTTCCCTCAATAAGCTTCAGGCGAGATGCGATTTGATGCCTGACCGGGTTACCTGGGCAGCCGGTGTCCTCGATGTCATTGCGGATCAGAATGCCGGCCATCACATGGCGCAAAGGAATTTTCGAAAGCAGTTGTGGATCAAGATATCCTGTACGGAAGATTACGTCCCGAACAAAAGAGTTGTCAAAACGGAAGTGGCAGAGTACGAGTACAATTGTTTCGACTACGGCGATGACTATTTTATTATCGGAACGAACAACCGATCCGTAATCAGGGATAATCCGGCAGGGGTGTTGCGTTGCATCCAGGGCGAACAGGAATCCCTCGCGGCGGGGAAGGGATAGAGAAAATCAGGGGATCTGGTCCGGAGAAAAAGCCGGGATACAAAGTGTAGAATGTTATTTTTCTGGCATTTGGATTGAGAAATATACGGCATGAAAAGAGAAATCATACGTACCGACCGGGCGCCGCAGGCCATCGGTACCTATTCCCAGGCGGTAAAGGTCGGAAACACCGTCTATCTCTCCGGGCAGATCCCGCTGGTTCCCGAGACCATGGAAATGGTGGCGGGCGATATGGAGGCGCAAATCCGCAGGGTGTTCGACAATCTTCAGGCGGTGGCGCGGGCCGCCGGCGGGGATCTGCGGGACATCGTGAAATTGAATGTCTTTCTCACCGACCTGGCCGATTTCCCGCTGGTCAACCGGGTGATGGCGGAATATTTCACCGAACCTTATCCGGCCCGTGCGGCGGTAGGGGTGGCCGCGCTGCCCAAGGATGCCGGTGTCGAGATGGATGCGGTTATGGAGCTGGGTTGATTCCGTCGGGAAGACGAAAAAATATCTTCTAAAGGTTTAGAGACAGAACCGCTCCACCAGCGAGCGGATCAATTGCACCATGGGCGGGATACGGTCGAGTGCCAGGTATTCGTCCGGCCGGTGGGCCTGCTCGATGTCGCCCGCCCCCAGGATCAACGTCTGCGCTCCCAGGCGTTCGAGATAGGGACCCTCGGTGCCGAACGCCACCGACCCGGCGGCCTGGCCGGTGAGTTCCTCCGCGGCCCGGACGATGGCGGCGGAGGCGGGGGTATTCAACGGCGGGATGCCGGCGAACGGCGATTCGATCTCCAGCCGCAGTTCGCTTTCGGCCAGCACCCCTTCGATCCGCTGCCGCAGGATTCCGCGCAATTCCTCAATCTCCATACCGGGCAGCGGGCGAATGTCGATCTGCAGTTCGCACTCGCCGCAGATGCGGTTGGGGTTGTCGCCGCCGTGGATATGGCCGAGGTTCAGGGTGGGGACCGCCACCTCGAACAGCGGGTTGCGGTGGTTTGCCTGCAACTCGTCGCGCCAGCGCAGGAGCTCGCCGATGACGCGGTGCATCCCCTCCAGTGCGCTCACCCCCAAAGACGGATCGCTGGAGTGGCCGGAGCGGCCGTGCAGCCGGATGGTCTCCATGGTGATGCCCTTGTGCATCCGTATCGGACGCAGGCCGGTGGGCTCGCCGATCAGGGCATGCCGGCCCAGTTTGCGGCCGAGGTCGTGCAGGAGTTGGGCGCCGCACATGGTGCTCTCTTCGTCCGCCGTCGCCAGGATGGTGAGGGGACGGGAGAGGTTTCCCAACTCGAAATCCCGCAACGCCTCGATCACCAGGGCGAAGAAGGATTTCATATCGGCGGTGCCCAGGCCGTAGTACCGCCGGTCCCGTTCCACCAGCCGAAACGGATCGTGGTTCCAGAGCTGTTCGTCGCAGGGAACGGTGTCGGTGTGGCCCGCCAGGATCAGCCCGTCCGGACCGGAGCCGATGCTCGCGATCAGGTTAAATTTCCCGGCATGCCCCGGGATCGGCTGCACCTCCACCTTGAAACCGAGGTCGGAGAACCACCCCTCCAGCAGTTCGATCACTGCGCGGTTGGACTGGTCCCAGCGGGGGCTGATGCTGCTCACCGACGGGGCGGCGATCAGCGCTTCCAGCAGATTGAAGAGTTTGGGTGGGTTTTGCATAAAGGTAAGAGCTTACTCTCCCTGCACCGTTACGGTCAGCTTTCGGCTGTGGGGCCGGGTGCGTTGTTCCCAGAGGAAGATCCCCTGCCAGGTTCCGAGCCCGCCGCGGCCGGCGGTTACCGGGATGGTGAGGTCGTTGCCGGTGAGGACGGAGCGGATATGTGCCGGCATGTCGTCCGGTCCCTCCAGGGTGTGACGGAACCGGGGGTCGCCGTCCGGCACCATTCTGCCCATGAACTCCTCCAGGTCGCGCAGCACCGTCGGGTCGGCGTTTTCGCACAGGCAGAGGGAGGCGCTGGTGTGATGCAGGAAGAGATGACACAGGCCGGTAGTGATGCCGGCGCGCGCGATCACTCCCGCCACCTCGCCGGTGATCTCGGAGGCGCCGCGCCCCCGGGTGGCGATCTGCAGGTGCTCCTGATGAATCATGCGCGGTTCCGGTCCGAAGGGCTCAGGTGGCCACCTCGCCGATCCGTTCCCGGATCGACGCCACTTTTCCCTGCAGCCGATTCGACTTACCCTTGCGGATGTCCAGTTTGAGGGAGGAGTAGATCCGGTTGCAGCCCGCCTGGTCCAGCACGGCGCCCGCCTGTTGCACCACCGCCAGCGCCTGCTCCAGCGTTTCGGTCTCGAGGATGGTGCCCATGGGGGTGAGCTGGTACGGGATGCCGCTCTCCCGGATCATCTCGAGCACCCGGCTGACGTAGGCGCTGACGCTCTCCCCCTGATCGGTGGGGAACATGGCGAACTCAAGAAGTACGGACATAAGGGCTCTCCTGCAACAGCGCGTGGAGTGCTAAGGTACGACAACCGCCGGGAAAAAAGCAAAGCATGCGAAAGACGTCGGAAAACAGTCACAGTCATGGATGGAGAGGCCCGATTGCCTGAGACGGACGGCAGGGAGGGTCTGGACCAAACCCCGGTCACCCGGCTGAAGGGGGTGGGTTCCCGCAACGCCGAGCGGCTGGCCGCTATCGGCGTGGAAACGGTGCAGGATGTGCTGTTTCATCTCCCGTTCCGCTATCAGGACCGTACCCGCATTACACCCATCGGGGCGGTACGCCCCGGCGACCAGGCAGTGGTGGAGGGCACGGTCGAACTGGCGGACATCCGGTTCGGGCGCCGCCGCTCCCTGCTGGTGCGGGTGGCCGACGGCACCGGCTTCCTCCTGCTGCGCTTCTTTCATTTCACCGCCGCCCAGAAGGCGTCCCTGGTGCGCGGTGTGCGGCTCCGCTGTTACGGGGAGGTACGCGCCGGCCCCGCCAGCCTGGAGATGATTCATCCGGAGTACCGGCGGGTGGACCCCCAGGAGGCGGGGGGGATGGAAGAGACCCTCACCCCGGTCTACCCCTCCACCGAGGGGATGCATCAGCTCACCTGGCGCAACCTGACCGAGCAGGCGCTGCAACGGTTGCAGGCGCAGCCCGACGGACTGCCCGAGTGGCTGCCGGCGGAGCTGCTGAAACGGCTGCGGCTGCCGGAGTTGGGTGCGGCCATCGGCTATCTGCACCGGCCGCCGCCGGATGCCGATCTGGAACTGTTGCAGGCGGGGCGCCACCCTGCCCAGCGGCGGCTCGCCTTCGAGGAACTGCTCTCCCACCAACTCGCCTTGCGGCAACTGCGGCAGCGGCAGCAACGGGCGGATGCCCCGCCCCTGGCGGGGGACGGCGTCCTGTGCGGACGGTTGCTGGGGCAGTTACCGTTCTCTCTGACTACGGCCCAGCAACGTGTGGTGAAGGAGATTCGAACCGACCTGGAGCAGGGGCACCCGATGCTGCGTCTGGTGCAGGGGGACGTGGGGTCTGGCAAGACGGTGGTGGCCGCCCTGGCCGCTTTGCAGACGGTGGAGGCGGAGCACCAGGTGGCCTTGATGGCGCCTACCGAACTGCTGGCGGAGCAGCACCTGCGCAGCTTTCAGAACTGGCTGGAGCCGCTGGGGATCGAGGTGGGCTGGCTCACCGGGCGCCATAAGGGGAAGTCGCGCGAGAAGGTGTTGCAGGGCCTGGAAGCGGGGACCACCCGGCTGGCGGTAGGCACCCACGCGCTGTTCCAGGAGGGGGTCCGGTTCGGGGCGCTCGGGCTGGTGATCGTGGACGAGCAGCATCGTTTCGGGGTGCATCAGCGCATGGCCCTGCGGGAGAAGGGGCGACGCGGGGGGCGGGTGCCGCATCAGCTCATCATGACCGCCACCCCCATCCCCCGGACCCTGGCGATGACCGCCTATGCGGACCTGGATGTCTCGGTGATCGACGAACTGCCGCCGGGGCGGCGGCCGGTCACCACCGTGGCGATTCCGGACAGCCGCCGGGAGGAGGTGCTGGAGCGGGTGCGGGCCGCTTGCCGCCAGGGGCGGCAGGCCTACTGGGTCTGCACCCTGATTGAGGAGTCCGAGGCGCTGCAGTGCCAGGCGGCGGAGGATACCTTCGCATTGATGCGGGAGGCGCTGCCGGAACTGCGGGTGGGACTGGTGCACGGGCGTCTCAAAAGCAAAGAGAAGGCGACGGTGATGCGCGCCTTTCAGGCGGGGGAGCTGGATCTGCTGGTGGCTACCACCGTGATCGAGGTGGGGGTGGATGTGCCCAACGCCAGTCTCATGATCGTCGAGAATCCCGAGCGGTTGGGGCTGGCGCAACTGCATCAGTTGCGGGGGCGGGTGGGACGCGGTGCGGTGGAGAGCCACTGTGTGCTGATGTACCATCATCCTCTCACCGGCGACGCCCAGGAGCGGCTGGCGGTGCTGCGCGAGAGCAACGACGGCTTCGTCATCGCTCAGAAGGATCTGGAGTTGCGGGGGCCGGGAGAGGTGCTGGGTACACGTCAGACCGGCGTGATGCAGTTCCGGATCGCCGATTTGCTGCGCGATCAGCCGTTGCTGCCGGAAGTGCAACGGGCGGCGTCGCTTTTGCTGGAACGCTACCCGGAGCGGGTGGCGCCGCTGCTGCGGCGCTGGATCGGCGGTCGGGAGCGGTACATCCACGCCTGATCCGCTGTGCCATAATAGGCGATCATTTTTTTTGAAGGTCTCTCGTTTGAATCAGATTTCGGCAGCAACCTCTGTGAGCGAACCCAACTGGGTCCGGGTGGAAGGGTTGTCACGCTTGACCGTTCCGGCGGATCTGATCGACTGGCTGCGCGATACCGGTTCGCTGACCGCCCGCCTCAAGGGTTGTTGCGGCGGCGGATTTCGCGTCCATCTGCTGCATCAGGGGTGGGGCCGGCCGCTCGGCAGCGAACGGCGTCTGTTGCGAATCCGTCGCGGGGCGACCGCGGTGGTGCGCGAGGTAGAACTGCTGTGTCATGAGGTGCCGTTGGTTTTTGCGCGTACGGTTATTCCGGTTGTGAGCCTGCGGGGTCCGGCCAAACGTCTGACGCTGCTCGGGGAACGACCGCTCGGAGAGGTGTTATTCGCCGATCCGCATATGCGCCGGGGGCAGATGGAGGTGGCCCGGTTGTTGCCGCGTCACCCCCTGTTCAGCGCCGCTACTGCCGGTTTGGAGCAGTGCCCCGCAGAGATTTGGGGGCGGCGCACGCTGTTCCACTTGCGGGATGCATCGCTGTTGGTCAATGAGGTCTTTTTGCCTGCGATTCGGGAATGCGCGGCATGAGTATGCTGCAAGAGTTGCGCGCCCGGCTTACACGTTACGGTTATCTCGCCCGGTTGCATCGGCCGATCGGCATCCTGCTGCTGTTGTGGCCCGCGCTCTGGGCGCTCTGGATCGCCGGGAACGGGCGCCCGGACCCGAAGATCGTGTTGATTTTTATACTTGGCGTCACCCTGATGCGCTCCGCCGGTTGCGCCATCAACGACTTTGCCGATCGTGATTTCGACGGCCATGTGGAACGTACCCGCGAACGTCCGTTGGCCACCGGGTTGATCATGCCCTGGGAGGCGCTGATGGTGTTTGCGATACTCGCCCTCTGCGCCTTTCTGCTGGTGCTGTTGCTGAGCTGGGAAACCGTTCTGATGTCGTTTGTGGCCCTGCCGCTGGCGATTGCTTATCCGTTCGTCAAACGTTATACCCATCTGCCGCAGTTGGTGCTTGGCATCGCCTTCGGTTGGGCGGTTCCGATGGCCTTCATGGCCGTCACCGGGAGCGTGCCGGCGGTCGGGTGGCTGCTGTTTGTCGCCGCCGTGATCTGGACCCTGGTCTATGATACCCAGTACGCCATGGTGGATCGGGAAGATGACCTGAAAATCGGGATCAAGTCCACCGCCATCCTGTTCGGGGAGTACGATCGCATTATGATCGGGCTGTTGCAGGCGGCGATGCTGGGGATCATGCTGCTGATCGGGCTGCGGGTCGAACTCGGTCTCTACTACTATTTGGGTCTGGCGGTGGCGCTCCTGTTGGCGTTGTACCAGCAGTACCTGATCCGCGAGCGGCGGCCGGCCGAGTGCTTTGCCGCGTTTCTCAACAATAACTATCTGGGAATGGTTATATTTATCGGGTTGCTGTTGGAGTACCTGGGCCACTCATAAGACCAAAACGACGATCGGAAAAACAAGGGGGCAACGATGCGGCTTTTCAGCACTGATTTCCAGGACGGCGATCCCATCCCTTCCGAGTTCGCCTTATGCAAACCGGATCCGAAGAACCATGTGACGTTCGCTCCCAACCGCAATCCCAGGCTCTACTGGGAGGAGGTGCCGGAGGGGGCGCGCTCGTTCGCCCTGATCTGCCACGACCCGGACGTACCGTGTCAGCCCGATGACGTAAATCAGGAAGACCGTACGGTACCGGCGGACCTGCCGCGGATCGATTTTTTTCACTGGGTGCTGGTGGATATCCCGGAAGGCGCGACGATGATCGAGATGGGGGCGGATTCCGATGGCGTAACCGCCGGCGGCAAGGGACCGACGCCCGGACCGCTGGGTGCGCGGCGCGGTATCAACAGTTACACCGATTGGTTCGCCGGGGACGCCGATATGGGCGGGAGCTACCACGGATACGACGGCCCCTGCCCCCCCTGGAACGATAGTGTTCCCCACCACTACGTTTTTACCCTCTATGCGCTGGATATCGAACAGTGTCCGGTGGAGGAAGGGTTTGGCGGCCCGCAGGTGCGGGAGGCGATCAAGGGCCATATCCTTGCCCATGCGACCCTCACCGGCCGCTACAGTCTCAACCCGGAAGTGCCGCCGTTTTCGGCGGGATAACATTCGTCGCCCCGGTGTTTGTCGTGCGGGGATGGTGGTAAAGGATTGAGCGGGTCGGGTTGCCGTCCCGCAGGAGATATGACCGTGACGCGGCGGGTGGATTCGCCCGCCGCGCCCGGTTTTGCGGTTATTCTTTACTGTTTTCTTTCTGGTATTCCTGGACTATTTCCTGACAGGCGGCGCTGTCCGGGTCCGGTTCGCACATCCGTTTTATGGTCTCGCAGGCCTCCATCCCCATCGCGACCGCCATGTTGCTCATGGTCTCGAGCATGGCCTGGGTTTGAGGGTCGCTGTCCTTGTTCGATTCCCTCTCACTCTTCATCTTCTCCGAGGCGTCGGTCATTTGCTGTTTGCAGTCCTCATAGGGCGCGACCCACGCAGGTTCTCCACCGCACCCGCTTAGTCCGCTCATCAGCAGTGCGGTCAGTGCTATACGGTTGAGGTGTTGTTTCATTGAAATCCCCTTGTTTATTATTCGGGCTGCCAAACGGCCCCGGTTGACAAATATCATAGTCGTGACGACATGTAGCCGTATGTCATCTCTCTTGACCCGCGTTCGAGTGGATTCGGCGGCAGAACACATTCGGAGTTTCTTTAGATGGTTTTATATTGCCGCCGGGAATCGCGAGTTTCTCAACTATACCATTTTGCCTCCTGGGAACGAATAGGACTTGTTGGGATCTATCGAATTAAAATATGGTATGCCCACTGGAGTGTCGGTACTCAAACCGGCCTTGCCGGAGCCGCATTAGCGGGGTATGGGATGGGAGCGTATTTCTGAGCGTGCATCGATTATGTTGCGGACAGAGCCTAAAGTCAGTGTACTGATACCTACCTTTAACCGGGCAAAATATCTGCCCCGGTGTCTCGATAGTATTTTTTCTCAGACACTACGTCCGCATCAGGTGATCGTGGTAAACGACGGTTCCACCGACGAAACCCATAGTGTAATACGGCCGTATCAAGACAAGGTCGATTACGTAGAGATGGAGAATGGCGGGAAATCCGGTGCCGTCAACCGCGGGCTGTCGGAGGCGGTTGGCGATTATGTCTGGATTTTCGATGATGATGATGTGGCGTTTCCGGATGCCATCGAGCGGCTCGTGGCTCCTTTGGTGAAATATTCGGAGTACGGGTTTAGTTTTGGCAGCCGGGTTATCGTTCAGGGCGGGGAGGATGTCGGACAGCTGGGGGATATCGTAAAGGAATCCGAGATTCCGGATCTTGAGACAAAGGGTCCGTTGATTCCGCTGCTGGAGGCTTGCTACCTGGGCGGAGCGTCGCTGCTTGCGCGTAAAGCATGCTATGACCTGGTCGGTGGTTACGATACGGATCTTGTGCGCAGCCAGGATTACGAGATGGCAATCCGTTTGACCAGATCCTTTAAGGGGGTCCGGGTGCCTGGGGGCCCGATTTTTTATGCCTGCCAGCATCCAGGACCCAGGGGGTGTCTGCGTGACCGCTTTCCGGCCGGGCAGATGAAAAGAAAATGGCTGCAATACGGTCAGGGTATTCTTCGTAAGCTCCGTAATGAGTTGCCATTGACGGAGTATCTGCCGCCGGGAATGGATCTGAAAGAGAACCGGCGGCAGGCTATTCTGCAGCGGTTGGCGATCATGGTTTCCAGGTTGCTGGCGCAGGAGGCCATCGCTGATCTGGAAGAGCTTAAGCAGCTAAATGATCAACGGCCTTTCAATGAGATGGAAAGAACAATTATTGCAAATCTCGTTGTGCGGACACCTTGGTATCAGACAGGTAAGTTAATCGAAACCTCACAATTTCAGGCGGGCTTGAATCGGATTTTGTTTCCGAATCAGGATGCCGATTCCGGCTTCATGAGAAAAATGTCGGATATGAAGCATGCTAACCGAATGAATAGCGATGCCGATTTGTTTGGGTTTTTGCTTGCTTTCGTTGAGCCGGTGAGTGTTATTGAGTTATTGCTTTCTCTGGTTCGAAGTCGTGGGAACGCCCTGACGTGAGCTGAAATACCTCTCTTGATTTGCATATAACGGGAGCGCTGGAACCGGCTTTGCGTCGTGAAACCGGCCGGGGCTGCGTGTCATCTTCCGGATTTCATCTATATTATATTTGTCGGGGTTATCGGTATTTTCCGGCTGTTGGTTATTCGTAAGGCTGACGAAAATATTGAAAGCCGGAAAAGCCGGCGCTTGGAATTCAATTCTCGGTTCGGCCATATCGGTGGTTTTGCAATGGAATGGCTATGAAACATTTTCTTGCGAACGTCACGACCGAGGCGGAGATCGCGGACTTCCTGGCGCGGCCGGAAGTGCGTGAGGCGGCCGGCTCCGCCAGCGCGGTTTTGGCCCAGGTGTTTTCCGGACGTGTGGATGCGGCATGGATCGCGGCGCTGACGAAGAAGCTTCAGGCCGCGATCCCGCATGCCGTTGTGGCCGGTGTCTCTTCCAGTGGCGAGATCGCTGAAGGCCGCGTTCTGGTTGGGGCGACGGTGGTGTCACTACTCTGTTTCTCCGCCACCAATCTGCATCCGGTACTGCTGGAGTGCCATCGCGGAGCCGAATACCCGACGGCGGAGGCCATCGGTCGCGCGTTCTCAGAGCTGAAAAATCTGCGCGGAATATTACTCTTCGCGCCGCCGGTGAGCCTGGACTGCGCCCGCCTGCTGGACGGCATCCAGGTGCAGTTGCCTGGGGTGACGCTGTTCGGCGGCGGGGCGGGCGCTGAAGAGATAGGCGGAAAATCCCTGGTTTTCGGTGCCGAAGGCGCGTTCGAGTCCGGGGTATTCGCAATCGGATTTCAGAGCGAAAATTTACAGATCGTGACGGATCTTTTTTTCGGGTGGGAAGCGTTGGGGCCGCGCATGACCCTGACCGATGTTATGGATAACAGTATTGTTTCTATCGACAATCAACCCGCCTTCAATGTCTACAGTCGTTATCTCAGTATCGATCCCGGCGAAGAACTGTTTCTGTTGGAGTTTCCGCTGTTGGTTGAGCGTGAGGGTAGTACTCTGGCGCGGAACCCCGTTTCCTGTGACGCCCGGGGGGCCGTAGTCATGGTGGCTGATGTATATAGCGGAGAGACTGCGCGCCTTGGTTATCTCGATATCGACACGGTCATGGAGGATACGCGCGGCACCTTCGCCGCCCTGCAGGCCTTTCATCCGGAGGCGATTCTTCTTTACTCCTGTGTCTGTCGCCGCTTTTTTTTGCAACAGGAGGCCGAGCTTGAGACCTTGCCGTTCCAGCAACTTGCGCCGGTGGCGGGATTTTTCACCTACGGTGAATTTATCCGTCTCGGCAGCAAGCTGCGGTTGCTGAATTCCAGTCAAGTGGTGGTTGCTTTGCGCGAAAACCAGACGCCGCCTTCAAAAGAAGTGAGCAAAATGCAGGTCTACTCCGATAACGACCATTATCGCATGCGCCATATCCGCGTTACCAGTCGGCTGTTTCAGTTCATCAGCACCTTGACCGAGGAGGTGGAAGAGGCCAATCGTATGTTGCAGCACGAGGCGGAGCATGACGCTTTGACCGGCGCATACAATCGGCATCGGCTGGAGGGGGACCTGCAGGAGGAGTTATCGCGGGCCAAACGCCACGACCATCCGCTGTCGCTGGTGATGTTTGATATCGATCACTTCAAAAGGATTAATGACGAATTCGGGCATATCACCGGTGATTATGTGTTAAAAACTGTAGCCCGGATGGTCTGGGGGATATTACGCAAACACGATGCTATGTTCCGCTATGGCGGAGAAGAGTTCCTGATGCTGCTTCCGGAAACCGATCTGCAGGGGGCGCTGGCGGTGGCGGAGAAAGCACGCGTGACCGTTGAGGAACTTGTGCTTACCTATAATGGAAAGGAGCTGCCGAAGATGACTGTTTCCTTCGGGGTCGCGGCCGCTCCACAGCATGGTAGGGATGCGGCCGAATTGTTGAAAGCGGTTGATGCCGCCCTATACCAGGCCAAGCAGGGCGGCCGCAACCGGGTGGAACATGCCGAAGTGTGATTCCTTATTCAGGATTGGTTTCGTGATATTTACGCCTTATTTGAAGGTTACATAGAACGTGTATTTGGAGGGCGTAATATTTTCCGTCATGATCACCGAGTAAGACTTATATTTGTGCTGTTTGGCGTACTTTTTGAATTCGCCTTTGGCGAATTCCAATGCGCCGTCCTGGTCGCCGCCGACAACGAGGTATACATCCAGGCACATGAGCCCGCTGGCGGGGTCCCTGTATACGCCGTTTCCATGAAGTGAATACTGTCCCGGCATGGTTGGCTCATCTTCCGGAGCGTCCGCGAGCGCAATATTCATGACGCCGAATAGCAAGGACATGGAAATAAGGAGTGCTGACAGTCTTTTGTTCATCGTTACCTCTTCAAATTGAAATAGCAGTTACTTGAATAACAAATATCTTTTATGGGAAACGAGTAAAGTCCGGTTTTTGCTCGATGTTTCCGTTGTTTGAATTAATGTCTATCTATGCCTGATCGACGCGGCGTATTCCTGGCTAAAGAAAAATATGGCTGGCACAGAATTCAGCAGCAGCGCCAGGCCGATAAAGAATAATTTCAGGGGGTATGCGGCCTGCTCTTTATGAAGCAAGCAGTATACGATGGGCAACAGCGGGACGCACATGGCAGCGAGGCCTAATCGTTTATTGATCCCTGTGGTCGTGATGATAGCAAATATGTTCCCGACGAAAGCCAAGGTGGCTCCGATCCCCATTGTTAACAAAGAAAGTATCAGGATGGCTTCGGTCATTTTGTGCGGATAACCTATTGGTATTTCACATAGAACGTATATTTCGACAGTGGGAAGAAGCTGTATTCTGATTTTACGATGTCATATGAAGAGTGATCATGGGTATCCGCGTATTTTTGAATTTCTTTACTTGCGAAATGTTGAGCCCCATCCCGGTTGCCGCCGCCCCCAACATACACGTCGATACACATGAGTCCGCTGTCGTCATCCTGGTACATGCTCTTTCCATAGAGAGAATATGTGCCGGGATACGATGATTTGGTTAGCGCGATTTCCGCGGTGTCCGTTTGGGTCGTGTCCATGGCGCAGCCGGATGACAGGGAGAAGGCGGCAAAGAGTATCAAAAGCTTAGTGGTCATGGTTGTCTGCTGCATTGGGCTGTAATTGCTCGAGTGTAACGACCGGTCTCCGCTCAGCAACCGAAAGCGGCCTGGCTTCAGTGTGGTAATGAGAGAGTGGAGTGTCTGCTATTTCCACTCTGCGGCGCGGGTTATTTCCTCGGATAGCACGATTTGCAATATCTGGTCGGGAATATATAAACCAAATATCGTCTCTGTGCTAGAACGCATCACCTAAATCGTCGATCGCATCAACCACCATACCGGTCCCGACGCTGATTAACAGCAGGTCCGTGCCGACGCGGACGATCTTCTGGCCCTCCGGTATGCGATCCAGCATACTCAGCAGATCGCCCGGGAGTTCGTAATAGGTTACGTCCGCCGGTAGGGGTTGTCCCATACGCCACTTCTTGGCGATGCCCGGCGGCAGGCAGCCGTTGTTTTTCTTTGCCAGCCCCGGAGGACAGCTATCGGGGCTTCTGTGCTGAAGAAAATAGTTCTTGATCAGGCGGTAGCGTTCCTCATTGAAGTACGCGTTGGTGCCGGCGTTTGCGCGATATGAGGTCGCTGCTGCGGAGTTTTCGTGAGCGGAGTTCTGCTTTCCGCTGTTTCCGGGAGATGTCGGTTTCTTGGCAAAAGCGCCGCCACTGGCGAACAGCATAAGAGTGACGACGAGTGCGAGTTGTATGGCCCGTTTGTGCATTGGATCCTCCCGATCGCGTGAGCGCGTGAAAACGATCATGATACGAAAAACAGCGGCAGTATGTGATGAAGAACAAAATGTTCCCAACTAAAAATAGTAGTTCATCTCAAAATGGTTGTGGGTGCGCGCTTTTCTAGATCATCTTCCGCAGTTCGTATTCCAGGATCCCTTCGGCCCCGGCCGCCTTGAGGCGGGGGATCAGGCTCCGTACCTGTTTGCTGTCCACCACGGTTTCGATGGCGAGCCACTCGCGGTCGGAGAGATGGCTGACGGTGGGTGCGTGCAGACTGGGGAGCATGGCGCTGATGTCGTCAAGTTTGGCGGCGGGGATATTCATTTTCAGCGCCACTTTCTGACGGGCCGCCAGGGCGGCCTGCAACATGAGTGCGATCTGTTCGATCTTCTCCCGTTTCCAGGGATCGGACAGCGCCGCGCGATTGGCGATCAGTCGGGTCTCGGTGTGAAGCAGATCGCAAACGATGCGCAGTCCGTGTGCTCGGATGGTGCTGCCGGTCTCGGTGATTTCCACCACCGCGTCCACCAGCCCTTCCACCACCTTGGCTTCGGTGGCGCCCCAGGAGAACTCCACCTGCGCCTCGACCCCCCGCTCCGCCAGGTAGCGGCGGGTGAAACCCACCAGCTCGGTGGCGATCTTTTTGCCCTGCAGATCCTCCACCGACTGAATGGGGGAGTCTTTGGGGACCACCAGCACCCAGCGGCAGGGTTGGTCGGAACTCTTGGAATAGACCAGCTCGCACACCTCTTCCACGTCCGCCTCGGTCTCCAGAATCCAGTCGTGGCCGGTCAATCCAAGATCCAGAGTACCGTTGGCGACGTAAGGCGCCATCTCCTGGGAACGTACCAGTGCGCACTGGATCTCCGGGTCGTCGATGTCGGGAAAGTAGTTGCGCGAGCGCGGCTTGATGGTCCAACCGGCTTGAGCGAACAGCGAGATGGTGGCGGCTTCGAGGCTCCCCTTGGGGACGCCCAGTTTCAGTTGCGGCATGGCGGGACCTTTATTCTGTGTTATGAAGGTTTCGGTGCCCTATTTTCGACCCTTCGGGCCGGTTTGCCAAATAACGATCGCGGCAGAGGGTGTTATGGGGTACGGGCCAGCGCCCAGACCTCCACCCGCGCCACTCCGCGGCGGTGCAGTTGCCGCGCGAACTCCGCCACCGTGCTGCCGGTGGTGACCACGTCGTCCACCAGTGCCACATGGTCTGCCTTGAGATCCGGTGAGATCTCGAAGGCCCCGCGGATGTTTCGGCGCCGCTGTTTCTGTTTCAGCCCGGATTGGGGCGGGGTGGCGCGGGTGCGCCGGCAGTAGTGCGGTTCCAGCGGGATGCCGAGGTTGCGGCTGAGAGGGCGTGCCAGCTCCAACGCCTGATTGTAGCCCCGTTCCCGCAGACGGCCGGGATGCAGCGGGACCGGGAGGATCAGGTCCGGTGGTTCCTGTAACGCCTGCTCGATCGCCGGGAGCAGCAATCCCGCCAGCAGGCGGCTGTAGGAGAGCCGGCCGCGGAACTTCAGTCCGTTAATCAGTTCCGGCAACGGTGAGCGATAGGTGAACGGGGCCAGGCAACGGTCGAACGGGGGCGGTTGCTGTTGGCATTTGCCGCAAAGTGCGTCGGCCGGGGCGTCCGCCGGCAGGGGCAGGGCGCAGCGTCGGCAAGGTTTGCGGTTGTAAGGCAACTCCGCCCGGCACCCGGGACAGAGAGCGAGGCCTTCGGTCACAGGCCTGTCGCAGAGCAGGCAGGTGGCGGGGTAGAGTAGGTGTTGTATATATTCAAGCCAGTTGTAAACCATACGAGATCCATCTCGGTTGACAGTTGGGCGTCATCCCTTACTATAGCGGGCTTGCCTGGAGTGTATCCCCATTCGTGGGCGGGATCGACCACCGTTCTCTTTAAGAACAGCGAGATGTAACGCTGAGAACGCAAAGGCGCAAAGGTTTGATTCGCTGAAAATCGAACAGATATATTCTCTGCGATCTCCGCGCCTCTGCGTCCTTTGCGTTTATATCCAGATTTTCAAACGGGACCAAACTTAATTTTGTGTGGGGGCCTAAGGCTATGATTGATCAAGAAGTACGCCACGACTGGGACGTGGAGGAGATCGAGGCGCTGTTGGCGCTGCCCTTTAACGATCTGATCTTCCGGGCCCAGTCGCTGCACCGGAAAAACTTCGACCCCAACCGGGTGCAGATCAGCAGCCTGCTCAGCATCAAGACCGGTGCCTGTTCCGAGGATTGCGGCTACTGCTCCCAGAGCGCCAAGCACGGCGCCGACCTGGCGCCGGAAAAGCTGCTGCCGCTGGAGGAGGTGGAACAGGCGGCCAGGGCGGCGAAATCCAAAGGGGCCACCCGCTTCTGTATGGGGGCGGCCTGGCGCAATCCCACCGACGCCAATCTGGAGCGAGTGATCGAGATGATCCGGGTGGTGCGCGGACTCGGCATGGAGAGCTGTGTCACCCTCGGTATGCTCACCGGCGAGCAGGCCCGGCGTCTCAAGGAGGCGGGCCTCGACTACTACAACCACAATCTCGATACCTCGCCGGAGTTCTACGGGAACGTCATCAGCACCCGCACCTTTCAGGACCGGCTGGACACCCTGGCGCAGGTGCGCGAGCAGGGCATCAACGTCTGCAGCGGCGGCATCCTGGGGATGGGAGAGACCCGCCGGGATCGCGCCTCCATGCTGCGGGAGTTGGCCAACCTGCCGCGGCACCCCGATTCGGTGCCCATCAATATGCTGGTCCGGATCGAGGGGACGCCACTGGCCGGGAGCGAGGAGCTGGACCCGTTCGAGTTCGTCCGCACCGTGGCTGTGGCCCGCATCCTCATGCCGCATTCTCACGTCCGGCTCTCCGCCGGCCGCAGCGAAATGAGCGACGAACTGCAGGCGCTCTGCTTCCTGGCCGGGGCCAACTCCATCTTCTATGGTGAGCGCTTACTTACCACCGACAACGCGGAAACAGACCATGACCGCGCGCTGTTTGCACGGCTCGGCATGCGCTTCGAAGAGGCCGAAGAGTTGCAGGCTACCGAGAAGGAGTGCGAGACCAAGCGGCAGGCCAGGCTGGCGGCGGAGTTCCAGGGTCAGGCCTAAGCGGCTTTCCCCTTCTCTGATGAAATCTCTACGCGACCAACTGGAACAGCGCAAACGGGAGCACCGCTACCGGACCCGGCGCGTCATCGGCTCGCCGCAGGGACCGAAGCAGGTGGTGGATGGACGTCCGCTGTATGTCTTTTGCAGCAACGACTATCTGGGATTGGCGGCGCACCCTGAGGTGACGGCCGCCCTGCGCCAGGGGGCCCTGCAGTGGGGGGTGGGGGCCGGAGCCGCCCATCTGGTGACCGGACACACCGCCGCCCACCACGCTCTGGAGGAGGAGTTGGCGGAGTTTACCGGGCGGCCGCGGGCGCTGCTGTTCTCCACCGGGTACCAGGCCAACCAGGGGGTGATCACCGCATTGCTGGGGCGGGATGACTCTATCTATCAGGACCGCCTGAACCACGCCTCCCTGATCGACGGCGGGTTGCTGTCCCGTGCCCGCCTCCAGCGCTATGCGCACGCCGACGTGGCGGATCTGCAAGGTCGCCTGGAAAAACGTAATAAAGGCCGCGCCTTGGTGGCCACCGACGGGGTGTTCAGCATGGACGGCGATCTGGCGCCGCTGCCGGAGTTGGCCGCGCTTTGCGCGGAGCGGGACGCCTGGCTGCTGCTGGACGACGCCCACGGCATCGGGGTGTTGGGAGCGGAGGGCCGGGGCACATCGGATCACCTCGGGCTTGCGCCGGAGCAGGTGCCGATCCTGATGGGAACCCTGGGCAAAGCGGTGGGCACCTTCGGCGCCTTCGTGGCCGGGTCGGAGGAGTTGATCGAGACCCTGATCCAGCAAGCGCGCAGCTACATCTACACCACCGCCCCGCCCCCGGCGGTGGCGGAGGCGACCCGGGTCGCACTGCGGCTGCTGCGGGAGGAGGGGTGGCGCCGGGAGAGGTTGCAGGCGCTGATTCGCCGCTTTCGGGCCGGTGCGGCGGAACTGGGCCTGCCGTTGTGGGCATCCGAAACCCCGATCCAACCCCTGATCGCCGGCGATTCCGAACAGGCCATGGCCTGGAGCCGCAGGCTGGAGGAGCAGGGCATCCTGGTGGGCGCCATTCGGCCGCCCACGGTCCCGGAGGGGAGCGCCCGGTTGCGGATCACCCTCTCGGCGGCCCATACCGAAGAGCAGGTGGATCGGCTGCTGGAGGCGCTGGGGGAGTTGAGGTAGCTCCGCAACCAGCCAAATGACCATCCCCTCCCCCACGAGCGGGGGAGGTTGGGAGGGGGAGTATTTTGCGATCTCCGGTTTTGACTCCCCACCCTAACCCTCCCCGCTTGCGGGGAGGGGATTCGGAGGGGTTCCCTGCGTTTTCGGGGAGGGGATAAGAATAGTTTTGTGTGTGGGAGTGCGATGAAACTGAACAGCCTGACAACCGGCGCCGGTCCCGATCTGGTGCTGCTCCACGGGTGGGGCATGAACCGCGCGGTCTGGGGCGGGCTGCCGGAGCGGTTGGCGCAGCACTACCGGGTAACCGTGCTGGAGCTGCCGGGGCACGGGGAGAGCGATTACCATCCGGCATGCTCATCCCTGGATCCTTGGGTGGAGGCGTGTCTGGCCGCAGCGCCCGAACGGGCGGCCTGGATCGGTTGGTCGCTGGGGGGGCAGCTCGCCCTGCACGCGGCGCTGAAGCAACCGGAACGGGTCCCGGTCCTGACGGTGATGGCGGGGACTCCCCGTTTTGTGCAAGGGGAGGGGTGGCCGCACGCCATGGCGGAGGAGACCCTGCGCCGGTTCGCCGCCGATCTGGTGACCGACCATCGCCAGACCCTGGAACGGTTTCTGGCGCTGCAGGTGCGGGGCGACAGCGAGGCGCGCGCCGTTTTGCGGACCCTGCGGCGTGACCTGTTCGATCGTCCCGATCCGGTGCCCGCGGCGCTGCAGGCGGGACTCGATCTGTTGCAGGGGGTGGATCTGCGGGCGCAACTGCCGGCGCTGGAGTGTCCGGTGCTCTGGTTGTTGGGGGCACGTGACACCCTGGTCCCGGTGGCGGTGGCAGGGGAGATGAAGCGGTTATTGCCGCAGGCGCAGATCGAGGTGGTGCCCAAGGCGGCGCACGCCCCGTTCCTTTCCCATCCGGGGCAGTGTTTCGCCGCACTGCACGCATTTCTGGAGGCGAACCTTGGCTGAGATCGACAAGCGACAGGCCCGCCACGCCTTCTCCCGGGCGGCGCCCCGCTACGATGACGTGGCGGTGCTGCAACAGGAGATCGGACGGCGCATGCTCGAGCGGCTGGAACTGGTGCGGATGGTGCCGCAGCGTATCCTGGACGCCGGCGCCGGAACCGGGGTTGCCGCCGATGAGCTGTTGTGCCGCTACCCGGAAGCGGAGATGATCGTCCTCGATTTCGCGCTACCCATGCTGCAACAGGCGCGCCGGCGCGTGCCGCCGGCACACTGCCTGTGTGCCGATCTGGAGCATCTGCCCCTGGCGGACGGCTGCGTCGATCTCATCTTCTCCAATGCGGCCCTGCAGTGGAGCAACGACCTGGACCACACCTTCCGGGAGTTCCTGCGGGTGCTGCGGCCCGGCGGCCTGCTGATGTTCACCACCTTCGGCACCGACACCCTGAAGGAGCTGCGGACCGCCTGGGCCGCGGTGGACGGTGAGAGCCACGTCAGCAGTTTCCCCGATATGCACGACGTGGGAGACGCCCTGGTCCGGAGCCGTTTCGCAGAGCCGGTGATGGACGTGGACCGTATGCAACTCACCTACCAGCGGGTGGAAGACCTGATGGAAGACCTGAAGGTACTTGGGGCGCACAACGTCACCCAGGCGCGGCCGCGGGGGTTGACCGGTAAGGGACGGATGCAGGCGATGACCGCCGCGTACGAAGGTTTTCGGCGGGAGGGGCGGCTGCCCGCCAGCTATGAGGTGATCTACGGGCACGCCTGGGCGCCCGAAACGAGTCGTGCCGGAGAAGTGATCTCGATCTCACCGGGAGAGATCGGCCCCCCCGCTTTGCGATGAATGGTTGGATCATCCCCTCCTTTCTTATATTCTGAAAAGTTCTACTTTTCATGTCGGACAAGGATCGATGCAAAACGGTGTCGTCTACGAACAACCGTTGAATGAGAAGATGCGGACTCTGTTGCGCCTGGAGTTCCTCTTCCAGCAAGGCCGGCACTACGCCGCCGGAGAGTCCACCTGGGACAGCCGGGCGGCGATCTCCACCTTGTTGGATATCCAGGGGATCCTGATGGGACGCACCGATCTCAAAGGCGACCTGATCAAGGAGCTGGACCGGCAGATCCTCTCACTGCGCCGGCTGACCCAAAGCGAGGGCGTGGATCAGGACCGGCTTGGCGAACTGCTGGCCCGGTTGGCGCGCTTGAGTGAACACCTGCGCAGGAGCACGGGGTCGATCGGAAGCGGCCTGCGGGAAAATGATTTCCTGAACGCCATCCGTCAGCGCTGCTCCATCCCGGGGGGCAGTTGCGGTTTCGATCTCCCGATCTACCACAATTGGCTGCAACGCGGATCGGGGCAACGGATCGCCGATCTGAAGCAGTGGTTGGACGGATTCGGGCCGGTACAGGAGGCGATCGATACCCTGCTGTACCTGGTGCGTAACAGCGGACACCCCCGGATCGAAGTGGTCAGCGGCGGTTTTCTGCAACAGAACATTCCACCCCATCTCTCCTGTCAGATGGTGCAGATCGGGGTTCCCAGGGAGAGCGACTGTTTTCCCGAGATCAGCGGCGGCCGGCTGCGGTTTGCAGTTCGTCTGTTGCGCGGCGGGGGTGTCAACGGGCGTTCCATCCCGTTGCAGGAGCCGGTCGAGATCGAAGTGACATTGTGCACCCTGTGAGCGCCGGAGCGCGGTCTTGAGCAAAGGTTACTTTATCACCGGTACCGACACCGGTTGCGGCAAAACCGAGGTCACTCTCGCGCTGATGTATCTGCTGCGCGCGGGCGGCGAGCGGGTTCTGGGGATGAAACCGGTCGCCGCGGGTTGCGTTCCGACCCCGGAGGGTCTTCGTAACGACGACGCCCGGCGTATCCTGGCAGCCGGCTCGCAGCCAGTGTCCTACCGCGAGATCAACCCTTACGCCTTCGAGCCGGCCATCGCGCCCCATCTCGCCGCGGCGCGGCAGGGGGAGACCATTCGCATCGACCCCTTGACGGACGCTTTCCGGGCGCTGGCGCAGCGGGCGGATCGGGTGGTGGTGGAGGGGGTCGGTGGTTGGCGGGTGCCTCTGGGTCCGGATGGAGGGGTGTCCGATCTGGCCGCCCGGCTCGCGCTGCCGGTGATCCTGGTGGTGGGTTTGCGGCTGGGCTGTATCAACCATGCGCTGCTCACGGCGGAGGCGATCGTAGCCGACGGCCTTACGCTGGCCGGCTGGGTGGCCAACCGGGTGGACCCCGGGATGGCGGCGCCGGAGGAGAACCTGGCCACCCTGGAGCAAATGATCCCGGCACCCTGCCTCGGACGATTCCCATATCTTGACCCGGTTTCACCGGACCTGCTTGCGTCCCATTTGCGGCTGGAGAGGTGACCCGAACCCGTCGATTTGCTTTCCCCGCCGCAACCGGCCATTTTTCTGCATCGCCAAACGGCGTATGATGTTGCGGCTTTTTCCATTACCCAGGTAGAAAATTCCAACGGTTGTCCTATGAGCAAACACAAGCTGTATAACACCAACGTGGCGGAGGAGCGGGTCCTGATCGCCCCGGTAGAGTTGAAACGGCATCTCCCCAGTACCCCCGCGGGCGAAGAGGTGGTGTGGCAGGCGCGCCAGACCATCCGCGATATTCTGAACCGCAAGGACCACCGCCTGTTGGTGGTGACCGGTCCCTGCTCCATCCATGACGTGGATGCGGCCAAGGAGTACGCGCGCAAACTCAAGGTGCTGCATGACGAGCTGGGGGAGACCCTGTTCATCGTGATGCGTATCTATTTCGAGAAACCGCGCACCACGGTGGGGTGGAAGGGACTCATCAACGATCCCAACATGGACGACTCCTTTCACATCGAAGAAGGTTTGCACAAGGCGCGGCAACTGCTGCTCTGGCTGGCGGACCAGGGGCTGCCGGCGGCCACCGAGGCGCTGGATCCCATCAGCCCGCAATATCTTTCCGACCTGTTCGCCTGGGCCGCGATCGGTGCGCGCACCACGGAATCCCAGACCCATCGGGAGATGGCGAGCGGGCTTTCCATGCCGGTGGGCTTCAAGAACGGAACCGACGGCGGTCTGGCGGTGGCCATCAACGCCCTGCACTCGGTTTCGCAGCCGCACAGTTTCCTCGGCATCAATCAGGAGGGGCAGGTCACGGTGGTGAAGACCACCGGCAACATCTGTGGCCACGTGATCCTGCGCGGCGGCGACCAGGAACCGAACTACGATTCCGTGCATATCGCTCTGTGCGAAGAGGAGTTGCGCAAGTCGGGGCTGGCCGAGAACATCATGGTCGACTGCAGCCACGGCAACTCCAGCAAGAAACCGGAGTTGCAGCCGCTGGTGGCGGAAAACGTCGCCAGCCAGATCCTGGAGGGCAACCGCTCCATCATCGGCATCATGCTGGAGAGCAGCCTGAAAGCCGGAAAACAGTCGATTCCCGCCGATCTCAGCAAGCTGGAGTATGGGGTTTCGGTGACCGACGGTTGTATCGACTGGGAGACCACCGAGGAACTGTTGCGGGACATGGCCAAAAGGCTCGCCGGGGCGCTGCCGGCCCGCATGCGCAAGGATTGACCCTTCGCGGGTTTGCGGCGCGAGGAATTTAATTCCGTCTCAACCTGCGATGCAAAAAAAACGGCCGCCATATTATGGCGGCCGTAACCAAAGGAGGAGATGCCGGCACAGCGATCATGAAGCTTCGCAAAAATCGTTCGGCTATCCGCCGCTGACCGTCGAGGCTATTTGATCACCAAGGGGTGGGATGCCGCATTGAGAATTCGCAATTCCTATGGAACCTTGTGGGAACGCGGTTCAAGGGCGGTAGCGGGAAGGGAGGGGGCAATTTCCACCCACCTCTTACGCCGGAGCGGAAGCGGCAGGCCGCCGGGAGATGATGCCGGATAAGCGGCCTCCGATCAGGCGACCAGCTCCGTTTTCAGCTTCTCCATGGCCCGTTTTTCGATCTGGCGGACCCGTTCGGCGGATACCCCCAGGTCGTCGGCCAGCTCATGCAGGGTGGCCTTTTTCTCCGCCAGCCAGCGCGACTCCAGAATTTTCCGACTGCGCGGGTCCAGCGTCTCCAGCGCTTCGTAGAGCCGGTCCTTCTCGTTCGTCTCGGAGTCCAGCCGTTCCAACTGAGAGGCCGGTTCCATACGCATGTCCGGCAGATAGGCGGCGGGGGCCGCGCTGACGGGGGCGTCATCGTCGTCTTGTGCCACGCCGTCAAAAGCGACATCGCGTTTGTTGAGCCGCGCTTCCATCTCCAGTACCGTCTCCGGTTTTACTCCCAGATCCCGGGCTACGTTCTCCACCTCTTCTTGTGTGAACCAGCCGAGGCGCTTCTTGGAGCTGCGCAGATTGAAGAACAGCTTGCGCTGGGCCTTGGTGGTGGCCACCTTGACGATACGCCAGTTGCGCAGTACGAACTCGTGAATCTCCGCCTTGATCCAGTGGACCGCGAACGACACCAGCCGGACCCCCATGTCGGGGTTGAAGCGGCGCACCGCTTTCATCAGGCCTACCGTCCCCTCCTGGATCAGGTCGGGAAGCGCCAGGCCATAGCCGGAATAGCCGCGTGCGATGCGGATGACAAACCGGAGATGGGAAAGCACCAGTGCTCTGGCTGCATCGAGATCTTCGTCATCCCGCAGCCGGACCGCCAGGGCGTACTCCTCCTCGGCGCTCAGCATCGGCATCTGATACGCAGCACTGATGTAGGAATCGATACTGCCGGTGGCCAGATTCATGGGAATGGCTAGTTCTTTGCTCATAGTCAAATAACCTAGTGCCTTGGTATGGAATTATATTAGCATCAATTGATATTTTCGCCAATATAGATCCGGTAAAAAAGATCGAATTCCAGGAACATCGTTCCTGAAGATTGCATTCAACCGGGTTCGATCTCGCTCAAATGTCTTCCCACCGCGATCCAGGAACCACCCAGACCCAACGATGCGCCCCCTGCCATAAGGGTCAGGACGGTGGCCAGATCGACGCTGGAGAGACCGAAGCCGCTGTGATACAAGACCGCCAAATGCTCCGCGGGTTCCGCCAGCAGCGTCAATGAGACGGTGACCAGCACCCAGGCGACCCAGCCGCCCAGCAGGCCGTACCAGAGCCCGCTGTAAAGGAACGGCCGGCGGATAAAGGCGTCGGTACCGCCGATCAGCTTGGTGATCTCGATCTCGGCATGACGGTTCTGGATCTCCAGCCGGATGGTGTTGCCCACGATCAGCAGCACCGCCAGGGCCAGCAGGGAGGCGATCACCAGCACCCCGCGGCTCACGATCTCGGTGATGGCCTGAAAGCGCCGGACCCACTGTAGGTCGATCTGAGCGATCTCCACCTCGTTCCGGGCCTTCAGCTCTGCCGCCAGAACCTCGGCCCCCTCGGGGGTCGCCTGGGTGCCGGAAGGCTCCACCACCAGCACGATAGGAAGCGGGTTCTCATTCAGCGCCTCCAGGGCGTCGCCGAAGCCGCTGAGGCGGCGGAACTCCTCCAGCGCCTGATCCCGACCGATGAGTTGCACCGAGGCGATCCCGGGCCGGCTGCGAAGCTCTTGGGCGAAATCTTCGGCGTGTTCCTGGTTCACATCCAGTTTCAGGAACAGCGAGATGGTGGCGGCGTTGTCCCAACGGCCGCTCAGTTGCTGGACGTTTTCCAGCAGCACATGGAGCCCGGCGGGCAGCGCCAGTGCGATCCCGATGACCCCCGCCGTCATCAGGGCGGAAAGGGGGGCGCGGCTCAGGCGGCCGAGACTGGAGAAGGCGGCCTGCAGATGGCGCAGCAGCCAGGTCCCCACCGCCGACGGCCGGGCGGGACGCCGTTGCCGGCTGCCGCGGGTGGCGGCCTGCCGCGGCCTCACGCCGTCGCCCCCTGTAGCTGGGTGTCACCCACCAGTTCGCCGTTGCGCAACACCAGGATGCGCTTGTTCATCCGGGAGATCAGGTCCAGGTCGTGGGTGGCGATCAGCAGGGTGACCCCCACCTGGTTGAACTGTTCGAACAGCTCCATGATCTCCTGGGACAGAGCGGGGTCCAGGTTGCCGGTGGGCTCGTCGGCCAGCACCAGCGGCGGCCGGTTGACCACCGCCCGGGCGATCCCCACCCGCTGCTGTTCCCCGCCCGAGAGCGCTACCGGATAGGACTTCTCCTTGGAGAGCAGTCCCACCTTGTCCAGGGCCGCCCGGACCCGTCGCCCGACCTCGGCGTATCCCACGCCCGCCACCACCAGCGGCATGGCGACGTTGTCGAATACCGTCCGGTCCATCAGCAGCCGGTAATCCTGGAAGATCATCCCCACCTCCCGCCGGTGGTAGCAGATCTGCCGGCCCTTGAGCCGCGCCAGATTGCGCCCGCCCACCCGCACATGGCCGTGGCTGGTCCGTTCCAGCAGCCCCAGCAGCCGGAGCAGGGTGCTCTTGCCGGCGCCGGAGTGGCCGGTCAGGAACACCATCTCGCCCGGTTCGATATGCAGGCTGACGTTGCGTAGCCCCTCATGGCCGCCGGGATAGCGCTTACTGACGTTTTCCAGAAAAATCATGGCTCGAACAGCGCGGTCACGAATTGATCGGCATCGAAGGGGCGCAGGTCATCGACGGACTCCCCGACCCCGATGAACCGGATCGGGAGTTTCAGCCGCTCGGCGATGGCGAACAGGATGCCGCCCTTCGCCGTGCCGTCCAGTTTGGTGAGGGTAATCCCGGTGAGGCCCACTGCGGCGTGGAATTGAAGCGCCTGATTCAGGGCGTTCTGGCCGGTGGTGGCGTCCACTACCAGCATCACTTCGTGCGGCGCTTCCGGATCGATCTTTCGCAGCACCCGCGCGATCTTGGACAACTCCTCCATCAGATTGTGTTTGGTGTGGAGGCGGCCGGCGGTGTCGGCGATCAGGACATCGATATGGCGTGCGGTGGCGGACTGCAGGGCGTCGAAGATCACCGAGGCGGAGTCGGCCCCCGCGTGTTGCGCGATCACCGGCACGTTGTTGCGTTCCCCCCAGCTCTGAAGTTGTTCCACTGCTGCGGCGCGAAAGGTGTCGCCGGCCGCCAGCATTACGCTCCGGCCTTCCTGTTGCAACCGCTTGGCCAGCTTGCCGATGGTGGTGGTCTTGCCGGCGCCGTTGACCCCCACCATCAGGATCACCTGCGGATTGCCGGTCGCCGGCGCCGTCACCGGGGTCTCGCAGGCGTGCAGGATCGCCACCAGTTTCTCTTGCAACACCCGCCGTAGCGCCTGTGGATCGGACAACTCCTTGCGCCGCACCTGCTCGGTGATTTCCGTAATAATGTCGCGGGTGGCGTCCACTCCGACGTCCGCCAACAGCAGCAGTGTCTCCAGCTCCTCCAGCAGTTCCGCGTCGATGGACTTTTTGCCCAGCAGCAGATCGGACAGGCCGTCGGCCAGGTTGCCGCGGGTGCGCGCCAGTCCGGTTTTCAGCCGTGCGAACAGACCCGCCGGTTGCGCGGTTTGGTCACCACGATCTTTTTTCGACTTTTTGAATCCAAACATCGCGTCTATGTCGATGAACCTTGAGAAGCAGCGCGTGTCTCTCTAGTTGTTTTATGCTCTGAATAGTCTTGGACATGGGCTCGGCGGTCTGAAAGAATGCCGAAGCCCGTTGCACACGAATCCTAACATTTTCGAAGACACCACAGTAATGTTCCGGAAAACAATATTGCGATCCATTCACCTGTTGTTTGTGTTGTTCGCCGTTCCTGCCTGCGCCTGGGCGGACGATGCGGTCCATGATTTCACCCTGGATAACGGTATGCGGGTGATCGTGAAGGAGGATCACCGCGCGCCGATCGTGGTTTCCCAGATCTGGTACCGCGTGGGATCGAGTTACGAGCCGGAGGGGATCACCGGTATCTCCCACGCCTTGGAACACATGATGTTCAAGGGCACCACGAAACACGGTCCCGGGGAGTTCTCCGACATCATTGCAGCCAACGGCGGCGAGGAGAACGCCTTCACCTCCCGCGACTACACGGTCTATCACCAGACCCTCTCCCAGGATCGCCTGGAGATCGCCTTTGAGTTGGAGGCGGACCGGATGCGCAATCTGCTGCTGGCGCCGGCGGAGTTCGCCAAAGAGATCGAGGTGGTGAAGGAGGAGCGGCGGTTGCGTACCGAGGACCGCCCCAACTCCCTCACCTATGAGCAGTTCAACGCCGTCGCGTATCGGGTCCTGCCTTACCGGAATCCGGTGATCGGCTGGATGGGCGATCTGGAGCGGATGACCGCGGCGGATCTCAAGGAGTGGTACCGTCTTTGGTATGCCCCCAACAACGCCACCCTGGTGGTGGTGGGGGATATCCAGGCGGATCGGGTGCTGGCGCTGGCCAAGAAACATTTCGGTCCGTTGCGGGCGGAAGCCACGCCTCACATGCGGCCGCTGCAGGAGCCGCCGCAACGCGGCATCATCCGGACCGTGGTGCGGGCGCCCGCCCGCGAGCCCTACCTGCTGCTGGGATACCACACCCCGGTGGCGGGCGGTGACACCCAGGAGTGGGAACCCTATGCCTTGATGATGCTGGCCGGCATCCTGGACGGAGGCGAGAGCGCCCGTCTGAGCCGGGATCTGGTTCGCGGACGCGAACTGGCGGTGTCCGCCGGCGCCGGTTATGACCCCTTCTCCCGTTTTCCCGAGATGCTGGTTCTGAGCGGCGTCCCGCGGGAGGGCCACACCGTCGCGGAGCTGGAGACGGCGTTGCGGGAGGAGATCGAGCGGCTGCGCAAGGACCTGGTAAGCCGGGAGGAACTGGACCGGGTGCGGGCCCAGGTGGTGGCCGGAGAGGTCTATCAGCTCGACTCCATCGACTACCAGGCGACGCAACTCGGCATGCTGGTGAGCCTGGGACTGGATTGGCGGCTGTTGGACCGGTACGTGGAACGCATGAACGCGGTGACCGCCGAGCAGGTGCGGGAAGTGGCGCGGAAATATCTGACGGATGAGGAACTGGTGGTGGCGACGCTGGAGCCGCAGCCGATCCCGCAGCAACAACAGATGCCGGGTGTCGCCGGGCAGTTACAGGGGGGAGACGATGTTCGTTAAAAAGATCATCGGCGCCGTACTGGTGCTATGTCTCCTGGTGAGTCCGCCGCTGTGGGCGGGACCGAAGATCCAGTCGTGGCAGACCGCAAACGGCGCCCGCGTGCTGTTCGTCGCGGCGCCCGACCTGCCGATGGTGGATATCCGGGTGGTGTTCGATGCCGGCAGCGCGCGCGACGGCCAACGCCCCGGGCTTTCCCGTCTGACCAACGCTTTGCTGACCGAAGGGGCCGGCGAGTGGAACGCAGACCAGATCGCCGAGCGGATGGAATCGGTGGGGGCGGACCTGGGGAGCGGCTCTTTGCGGGACATGGCGTGGCTGTCGCTGCGCACCCTCAGCGCCGAGGGTTCCCTGAACACCAGCACCGACACCATGACAGCCATTCTTACCCGGCCCACCTTTCCCGCCGATGCGCTGGAGCGGGATCGCCAGGCCATGTTGGCGGGTCTGCGCCAGGAGGAGCAGTCTCCCGGCGCGCTTGCCCGGAAGCGCTTCATGCGGGAGCTCTATGGGGAACATCCCTACGCCATCCACAGCGGGGGTACCGACGACTCCCTGAAAGCGATCACGGCGGATGAGATCCGGAGTTTTTACCGCCGCTTCTATGTGGCGCGGAATGCCGTGGTCGCCTTGGTGGGCGATCTGGATCGAGAGCAAGCGGCCGCCCTGGCGGAAAAGATCGTGGGCAAGCTGCCGGCCGGGGAGCCGGCGCCGGATCTGCCGGCGGTCCAGGATCTGAAGGGGAAACAGGAGATCCAGCAAGTCTTCCCCTCTACCCAATCTCATATCCTGGTGGGGCAGCCGGGGATGCGGCGGGACGACCCGGACTTCTTCCCGCTCTCCGTGGGGAACCACATTCTCGGCGGCAGCGGTCTGGTTTCGCAGCTGAGCGACGAGGTGCGGGAGAAGCGGGGTCTCTCTTACAGCGTCTACAGCTACTTCTCCCCGATGCACGCCCGGGGTCCGTTTGTGCTGGGGGCGCAGACCCAGAACGCCAAGGTCAAGGAGACGCTGCGCGTCATGCGGGACACCTTGGCGCGCTTCATCGAACACGGCCCCACCGAAAAAGAGCTCCAGGCGGCCAAGCAGAACATCACCGGGGGTTTTCCCCTGGAGATCGCCAGCAACAGCCGGATCGTGGGGCAGCTCGCCATGATCGGGTTCTACCGTCTGCCGCTCGACTACCTGGACACCTATGTCGGCAAGGTCGATGCCGTTACCCGGGAACAGATCCGGGACGCCTTCCAGCGGCGCGTCCATCCCGACCGGATGGTGACGGTGGTGGTGGGTAACAGTAACGGCGATTGATTGCTGGCGGCGTTCCCGCGCCGAAGGTTGTCCAAACCACGAGATTTAACGCAGAGAACGCAAAGACGCAAAGGTTTATAAGCTGATTCTCTAAATCAGCGAGGTAACTTCCGGGTCCTGCCGGGGTGTCGTTGAACACCGGGTTCTCGCCAAGGCGAAAGAAATCAAACGCGTTTTTCTCTTGGTGAGAGTCAGGTTCAATATGGATATCAAGGCCGGGCAGGGAAAAGAAATTTGCGGACCAACATTCATTTAATCCCTTTGCGCCTCTGCGTCTTTGCGTTCTCTGCGTTAAGATCCCAGTTCGATTGAAGTCGGGATCGGCGAATCAACCCGAGAGCGGGAATGGGGATGAACAGGGGCAAGAAAATAACCAATCAGGTCCGCATTATCGGCGGCGAGCACCGGGGTCGGCGACTCTCTTTTCCGGACCTGCCGGGCCTGCGTCCCACCGGCGATCGGGTGCGTGAGACCTTGTTCAACTGGCTGCAACCCCGGCTCCCCGGTTCCACCTGTCTGGATCTGTTCGCAGGCAGCGGCGCCTTGGGGCTGGAGGCGGCCTCGCGCGGGGCGGGGCGCGTGGTGATGGTGGAGCGGGCGCCGGCCGCGGTGGCGCAATTGCGCGAGAATGTCGCTTTGCTGGGGTCTCCGAATGTGCGGGTGATTCAGGCGGAGGCGCTGACCTGGCTGCAGGGCGAATCCGAGCCCTTCGAAATCGTATTTCTGGACCCCCCGTTCAGCGAAGGGTTTTTGGCGGAGTGCTGCGGACTTCTGCAGCAGAACGGCTGGTTGCAGCCGGATGCGCGGATCTACATTGAGACCGATGCCGGCAACGGTCTGCCGCAGTTGCCGTCCGAGTGGCGGATTCTGAAACAGAAGCGGGCCGGGCAGGTGGCCTTTTCCCTTGTTACCAACGGGGTAGATGAAGGGAAGCCCTGACTTTTATCATTTGACATCTCAGTATCTGATAATATTATGCTTTCCCCTGAAAGGCGCGGTTCATGAAGACGGCTGTTTATCCCGGCACCTTCGACCCGATTACGAACGGTCATAGTGATATCATCGCCCGGGCCGCTTTGTTGTTCGACAAGGTGGTGGTGGCGGTGGCGGCGAATCCCGGAAAATGTCCGGTATTCCCACTGGAAGATCGGGTGAGCCTGGCGCGCGAGGTGCTGTCGCACCTGGAGAACGTCGAGGTCCGGGAGTTCGATTCCCTGCTGGTTGAGTTTGCACGAGAGTGCGGCGCTGGCGTAATCTTGCGGGGATTAAGAGCGGTATCGGATTTTGAGTACGAGTTTCAGCTGGCCGGTATGAATCGGCGGTTGGCGCCGGATGTGGAGACCATGTTTCTTACTCCGGCGGAGCAATTTGCATATATCTCTTCCAGTCTGGTGCGGGAGATTTCGGCATTGGGCGGGGATGTGAAGGAATTTGTTCACCCGGCGGTGATGGCTGCGTTATCGAAGAAGGGCTGCTAATTGCCGGTATTTGTTAATCGGGGTCGTTGACCCACAATTCAGGAGTTTAAGATATGGCTTTGATAATTACCGACGAATGCATCAACTGCGATGTGTGTGTGCCTGAGTGCCCGAACGAAGCGATCAGCGAGGGTGACGAGATCTATGTGATCAATCCGGAGCGCTGCACCGAGTGCGTCGGCCACTTCGACGAGCCGCAGTGCGTCGAGGTATGCCCCGTGGACTGCATCCACAAGGATCCCAACCATGAAGAGAGCAACGACGAGCTGATGGCCAAGTTCGAGAAGCTCTCCTCCTGATCTCGGGCAGTAGGAGATCGACGCCTTTCGAGGCGATAAAAGAGGCCCCGTTTCGGGGCCTTTTTTTGACCAGGGACGGTCTTATGCCGCGGAGCACAGGGACGTGCGAGAGCGGCGCTTGACCAGGGACGGTCTTATGCCGCGGAACGCGGCGCCCGCCGGTCCGGCACCCAGGCCTCTATTTTGCTTGACACCGTATTGGCCAATTCCTAGCCTGAAGGTCGTGTGGCTTAAGTTGGTGACGGACCTGCCGAGTTAGGGTGGGTGAGGTGATGATATGTCGAAGCGGAGATCGTGCGATCCTGACAGCCATTTGGGTATGGACGCCGATGCTTTGTGCGCCTCCATTCTGCACCACCTGACTTACTCGCTTACCAAGATCAAAAAAACCGCTACCGAGCACGACTGGTATCTGAGCCTGGTGCTCGCGGTCCGCGATCGCTTGGCGGAGCGCCTGATCGCCACCGCCTGCAGGTATTATGAAGAGGATGCGCGGCGGGTCTATTACCTTTCCCTTGAATATCTCATCGGCCGCAGCCTGACTGCAAACGTGCTCGCTCTGGGGATCGAAGCCGAAATCCGGGAGGCGTTGCGGCAACTCGGCCTGGAGTATGAGCAGCTCTATCGCCTGGAAGACGACGCAGCCCTCGGGAACGGCGGACTCGGGAGATTGGCCGCCTGTTTAATGGATTCGCTGGCGACCCTCGGCCTGGAGGGATACGGCTACGGCATCCGCTACGAATACGGCATGTTCACCCAGCGCATCGAGAACGGGGAGCAGGTGGAGCACCCGGAGAACTGGTTGCGTTACGGCAATCCCTGGGAGTTCCAACGCCCGGAGGTGCTCTACCCGGTGCATTACGGCGGCCGGGTCGTGAGTTACACCGATGAAGAGGGCGTTACCCGTTCGCCGTGGCTGCCCCGCGACCGGGTCATGGCGATGGCCTACGATATGCCGATCCCCGGGTTTCACAGCACGACGGTGAACAATCTGCGTCTTTGGGTGGCCAAATCGACCCGTGAGTTTGAATTGCGGGATTTTCAGGCCGGGGATTACATCGGGGCGGTGGAACACAAGACCGAATCGGAGAACCTGTCGAAGGTGCTGTATCCCAGCGACGAGACCGGAAGCGGCCGGGAGCTGCGCCTGAAGCAGGAGTATTTTTTCGTTTGCGCCTCGTTGCAGGATATTCTGCGCCGGCATCTTACCGTGCATTCGGATCTGACCGAATTGGCGGAGAAGGTGGTGATCCAGCTCAACGATACCCATCCTGCGCTGGCGATTCCCGAATGGATGCGGTTGCTGATGGATGTGCACCATCTTTCCTGGGATGCCGCGTGGGAAGTTACTTGTAACACCTTCGCCTATACCAACCATACGTTGCTGCCGGAGGCCCTGGAGACCTGGCCGGTGGCGATGCTCGAACGACTGTTGCCGCGTCATTTGCAGATCATCTACGAGATCAATCATCGCTTCATGAAAGAGGTGGCACACCATTACCCGGGGGATATGGAGCGGCTGCGGCGCATGTCCCTGATCGACGAAGAGGGGGAGCGGCGGGTCCGTATGGCCCATCTGGCGATCGTGGGCAGCCAGCGGGTGAACGGGGTTTCCGAGTTGCACTCCAAACTGTTGAAAGAGCGGCTGTTCGCCGATTTTCACGAGTTATACCCCGACCGGTTCCTGAACATCACCAACGGCATCACGCCGCGGCGCTGGCTTTATCAGGCCAACCCCTCGTTCAGCAGGCTGATCACCAAACACATCGGCCAGGAATGGCCGCTGGACCTGGCGCAGCTGCGCCGACTCGAACCGTTGGCGGAGGACCCGGAATTCCGAAAGGAGTTCCGCGCCGTCAAGAACACCAACAAGCATTGGCTGGCTGAGATCATCCGTTGGCGTACCGGGGTGGATGCCGATCCCAACTCATTGTTCGACGTACAGATCAAGCGGATTCATGAATACAAGCGCCAGCACCTTTGTCTGCTGCACGCCATCGTGCTCTACAACCGTATCCACGATGCCGGTGCGTCCTGGGATGGGGTGCCGCGCACGGTGATATTCGGCGGCAAGGCGGCGCCCAGTTACCGGCTGGCCAAAGGGATCATTCGCCTGATCCACGATGTGGCGGACGTGGTCAACAACGATCCGGTGGTGGGGAATCGTCTCAAGATCGTCTTTATCCCCAACTACGATGTCAGTACCGCCGCCAGTGTGATCCCCGCCGCGGAGTTGTCGGAGCAGATCTCCACCGCCGGGATGGAGGCGTCGGGGACCGGCAATATGAAGCTGGCCCTGAACGGGGCGTTGACCATCGGCACCTTTGACGGAGCCAACATCGAGATCCGCGAAGCGGTGGGGGAGGAGAACTTCTTCCTGTTCGGACGAACCGCAGAGGAGCTGGAGTCGCTGCGACGGGACGGCTATCGGCCGGCCTCTTTCGTGCAGGCCGACCCGGAATTGGCGCGGGCGATGAAACAGATCGAGGAGGGGTTCTTCTGTTGTGAAACGTCGAGCCGGCATCGGGCGTTGCACGATCACCTGATCACCAAAGATCCCTTCATGGTACTGGCCGACTTCTCGGACTATCTGCGCTGTCAGGGAGAGGTGGAACGGCTCTACCAGGATCCCGAAGAGTGGACCCGCCGGTCCATTCTCAATGTTGCGCGGATGGGGTGTTTTTCCAGCGACCGGACGGTGCAGGAGTATGCGCGGGAGGTTTGGAGACTGGAACCGGTTGCGTCATAAGAGTTCGAGCACAAGTAATTAATGTTCTCCCGCCAAGACGCCAAGATCACCAAGAAATCAATAACTCTCTTCCTGAGCCGGTTAATAGTTTGGATGGTCGTTATCCCGGTGTTTATGGGGGACGGCTTTGTTGCCGCGAAAGAATTTCATCGGATTTCGGGAATCGGTTTCGGTAACTATTTTCGTGGCTGTTCGGTATATTTCTAATTCCGGTAATTCGTTTCGCTGTTTTCCCGTGCCGGGTCGTCTTTTAAAACCTGGTAACTAATTTCGCAGCCCACCTTCACCGATTTTCTTATCTAACTTCATTACGCAGGCCGCGAGCCTATTTCTTTTGCTTGCTGTGGCTTTCTAAAGGGTTCGGTAATCAGTTTCGCAGCTTATCGGCTCCGATTTCTTTTTCTACCATCGCTGCTTCTGCTGCGAGGTACTTTCTCTTGGACAAGCAAAAGAAAGTTACTCGCAGCCCATGCTATGGGGGTGAAGAAAAGAACCGGGGCTGATGGGCGGCGAAAATAATTACCAGTCTTGAAAAAAGACAATCGGCCGCGAAACTGATTAACGAAACCTAAAGAAATGACCCCCGATCAAAGTCGGGACGACGGGAATCAGGGCGCGGGGTTGGGGATGCGAGCGTGCACGGCCTCGATCTCGGCGAGCAGATCCTCCGGCAATGTTACGTCGATACTGTCGATATTCTCCCGCAACTGTTCCATGGTGGTGGCGCCGATGACGGTGCTGGTAAGAAACGACCGGCTGTTGACGTAGGCCAGCGCCATCCGGGCCGGGCTCAAGCCATGACGCCGTGCCAGCACCGAATATGCCGCGGTGGCTAATTTTGCCTGGGAATTGCTGTAGCGATCATAGTGCGGGAACAGTCGTAGACGGTCCCGGTCCAGATCGCGGCCTTCCGTATATTTTCCGGACAGCACTCCGAAGCCGAGGGGCGAGTAGGCCAGCAGTCCCACGTTCTCGCGGTGCGCCACTTCCGCCAAACCCACCTCGAAGGTGCGGTTCAGCAGGCTGTAGGGATTCTGGATGGAGACCACCCGCGGCAGGTTGAGCGCCTCGGCCGCCTGCAGGAATTTCATCACACCCCAAGGCGTCTCGTTGGAGAGCCCGATGTGGCGAATCTTGCCGGCGGCCACCAGGTCGCCGAGCACCGCCAGGGTCTCTTCCGGCGGGGTAAAGGGGCGTTCGGCGTGAACATAGCCGAGTTTTCCGAAACAGTTGGTGTCGCGCTCCGGCCAGTGCAGTTGATAAAGATCGAGATAGTCGGTCCGGAGCCGCCGCAGGCTGCCGTTCAATGCGGCCTCGATGTTACTCCGGTCGAAGCGGGAACGGCCGTTGCGGATGTGGTCCACCCACCCTTCGCCCGGCCCCGCGATCTTGCTGGCCAGGATGACCCGGTCGCGGTTACCGCGCTTCTTCAACCAACTGCCGATGATCTCCTCGGTGCGGCCGTAGGTATCGGCCTTGGGCGGGATGGCGTAGAGTTCGGCGGTGTCGATGAAGTTGACGCCCTGAGCCACGGCGTAGTCGAGTTGTTCATGCCCTTCGGCTTCGCTGTTTTGTTCGCCCCAGGTCATGCTGCCGAGGCAGATGACACTGACCTGAAGACCGGAAGAGCCGAGTGAGCGGTATTCCATGACTATTTTTTTCCGATCGGCGCCAGCAGCAGATAAAAGATCCAGGCGAACCAGGAGACGAACACTACCGCCAGCAGCCAGAACAGTTTCTCCGCCCCCGAGGTCTTGTCGGACCGCAGGATCAACACCATCGGCAACAGCCAGATCACTAACACCAACAGCATGGCGCCCACGCCGAGCCCGAGGATGGCCTGAATCATGAATCATTCTCCTGGGGTGAAGGGTTCCCTTTGCATAATGCCTGCCCATGACAGGGGGTTCAAGTTTGAATGGCGATTACGAACCGAAGATGAAATCTATAAGAAATTCCGGATACCGGACCAAGTCCGGCATGACGGGAGAAGTGGATCTCGTGCTAAAACAGTTTGCTTGTTGGGAATGGGGATGCGGTATTATCCACTCGTCATCCCGGCGCAGGCCGGGATCAGGATAAATTGTGTATAAGATAATGATGTGGCCCGGTTTTCGATAGCGGCTGAGAAAACTCGCCATAACGTCAGGGAATCGCCTGTCGGTCTCCGAAAAGAGAGGGACGATAAGTTTTGTCACAGAGTGCTATAAAAGGAGGTATGGTGCGTCGTTCTACAATATTGGCTTTGGTTTCCCTGGTATCGATACTGTTGTTATCGACCGCATGCAGCGAGTTCAGGGTGGTACCCGAGGAACAGACCGAGGTTACGCCAGCGCTTGCACCCGGGGTCACGCCCGATTTTGATTTGGGCATGGCCGCCTGGTTGAACGGAGAATACGGCGAGGCGGTGAAACACTGGCGCCCGCTTGCCGAGCAGGGGAATGAGAAGGCCCAATACTATCTGGCCTCGTTATACAAATTGGGATACGCGGTGCCGCAGAGCGATGACGAGGCGATTCGCTGGATTCGGCAGTCTGCGGAACAGGGCTACCCGGAGGCCCAGTATCTGCTCGGCCGGGTATTGCTGAGCGGCAGTGACGGAGTGGAACGGGATGTCGCGCAGGGAAGGGAGTTGATTCTCCGTGCGGCGGAACAGGGCGACCACAACGCCCTCATCTATCTCGGGCCCCGGGAGTGGTTGTCCGCCGCCGAACAGGGGGACCCGCGCGCGCAATATTTCATGGCGCAACTCTATCTTTACGGTTTGGGCGTGGACCAGGATACCGCGCAGGCCGAGCAGTGGTTGCGCCGGGCAGCGGAGGGAGGGCATCTGCGTTCCCAGTATCTGTTGGGGATGCTCTGTTTTTGGGGCCGTCACGGGGCGACCGTGGATCGCGCCAAGGGGATGGAGTGGCTGCTGCGGTCGGCGGAGGCGGGGTTCAGCGAAGCACAGTTCGAGCTGGGCGATATCTACGCCTATGAAGCGGGGTACCAGAATCACCGCAAGGCGATCCAGTGGTATCTGAAAGCGGCTTTGCAGTGGCACTCGGCGGCCCAGTATAGTCTGGGGAATATGTACCGGGAGGGGTGGGGTGTTTCCAAGAGCCGCACCAAGGCCTACATGTGGTTCGAGATCACCAGCGAGGCGGGGGATACGATCTCGGCCGTTGCGCGTGACGAGATCGCCCGGCAGATGTCCATGCTTCAGATCGCCCGGGCGCAACGGTTGGCCAAAAACTGGATCGAACAGCACCCGCGTCCGTGATGCGAGCGCCGGTGAGTAAGTGCAGGAGAGAAGATGGGAAAGAAATACAGCGATATCGGTCAGAAGCACCAGGCCTTCATCGAGGCGCAGAAGATCTTTTTCGTCGCCACCGCACCGCAGGGGAGACGGATCAACCTTTCACCCAAGGGGATGGACACCTTCCGGGTACTCACCCCCAACCGGGTACTGTGGCTCAACATCACCGGCAGCGGCAACGAGACGGCGGCCCACCTGCTGGAGGATGACCGCATGACGGTGATGTTCTGCTCCTTCGACGCCGAGCCGCGGATTCTCCGGCTCTATGGCCATGCGCGGGCGGTCCATGCGAACGAGGCGGAGTGGCCGGCGCTGATTGCGCACTTTCCGGAGACGGCCGGTCCGCGGCAGGCGATCGTGATGGAGGTGGATCTGGTGCATAGCTCCTGTGGCTTCGCCGTGCCGTTGTTTGCGTTTCAGGGAGAGCGTCCGCTGTTGCGGGAGTGGGCGGAGAAGAAGGGAGAGGCCGGTATTCGCGAATACTGGCGGGAAGAGAACACCGTAAGCCTGGACGGCGAACCCACCGGCATCCCGGTAGCGTGACGGCAGCGCAGGATATGCAACCGGAACCGCCTCCGTTTCGACAAAACCGCCCGCTGCAGTTGATGGTGGCGTGGCTGTTGTTGTTCTGGGGCGTAATGGCGATCGCGCCGCTTTACCGTTTCGACTGGTTTTTGGAGAATCTGCTGGTTTTTATCTACGGGATCCTGCTGGCGGTTACCTATCGCTGGTTTCGGTTCTCCAACCTCTCCTACGGTCTGTTCACCCTGTTTCTGACTCTGCACCTGCTGGGGGCGCACTATACCTATGCCGAGGTGCCGTTCGGTTTCTGGGTGCAGGATTGGCTGCATCTGGCGCGCAACCATTACGACCGGTTGGTCCATTTCTCCTACGGCCTGTTGTGCGCCTATCCGTTTCGCGAGCTGCTGATGCGGCAGGCCGGAACCCGGAGGAGCTGGTCCTATTTTCTGGCGGTCTGCATGATCCTCGCCTTCAGCGGTTTCTATGAAGTGGTCGAGGCGCTGGTGGCGATGATCGTCAGCCCGGAACTGGGCGCCGCCTATCTGGGGATACAGGGGGACATCTGGGACGCCCAGCAGGACATGTTCCTGGCCTTCGCCGGCGCCGTTCTCGCCATGACGCTCGCCCGGCAGTTTCAGCGGGATTGAATTCCCATACAACGCTTATCGTTACCGGCGGTTCCTTCGGCGGGCGATTTTTGCGAATATGGGCGCCAATCCCCGGGGTGACATCGGATCGCCCCCGTCGGCTTTTCAACACAGCGGAATCGAATCAGGAGCAACCATGTCACAATTCAATCCCTGCCGCGGTAAGGATTACTGCACCGAAGAAGGCACCCATTGCGAAGGGTGCGGTCGTAGTCACGAAGAGATCGCAGCCACCCGCGAACTGATCGGGGAGTTAGCCGATTTCGCCCTCAAGATGGGTTACGACAACATCGAGGATTTCGTCAATTTTGTCGCCGACAAGGCGGTCAAAAAGATCCGCCATGTCCGGGAGCAGGAAGAGGGCGGCATTCCGTTGGGTGGATGAAGACACCTTTTGCTGAAACGATGACAGGGAAATTGAATACACTCTCCCCCCACAAGTGGGGGAGGTCGGGAGGGGGAGTCAAAACAGCGGCAAGTTTCTCTCCTGTATGGGGAAACGCAAACAGAAACTAGAACTCTGCATTAGGAGCAACCGGACATGGCAGAAAAGATCACACCCGCCGGCTTCGGGGTCCGGTTTCTGGCCGCTGTGGTATTGGTGTTCGCGACCTACAACCCGGAGGGGTACTCCTACTACCACTGGGTGCGCGGGCATTTCGCCGAGTTCTCGGTGCTGATGCTGTTCGTGGGCGTGGTGCTGCTCATCGGCTGGGCGATCTATCTGCGCGCCACCTTTCACTCCCTGGGGCCGGTGGGACTGGCGTTGGCGATCGCCTTTTTCGGCACCCTCTCCTGGCTGCTGATCGACCTGAACCTGATACCGACCGACAGCCTGCGCGCCGTCAGCTATCTTATCGAGTTCGCGCTGTGCGGCGTCCTCGCCGTCGGCGTCTCCTGGTCGCATATCCGGCGCAGGATTACGGGGCAAGTAGATGTGGATGAGATGGAGGGCGACTAGAACCTGCCTCAAAATTGATCTTTTCCTTTCAGGCTGCGTTATCGCCTTCCTCAAATGCTCATTTACTAGTCGTGTAAACTCCGCTTTTCGGAAGGCTCCGGCCTTGCCTGAAAGAAAAATCTCTAATTTTGAGACAGGTTCTAGAGTCTGTTTAAAATTGATGATGGTTTTCTTTGTCTAAGGTCGTAACGCCGGATCGGCCAATATCTCCAACACCGCATCGATATCCTGCTCGGTATGGTTGGCGCTGATCTGGAACCGGATCTCTTCGTCCCTCTTCGGCACCACCGGATAGTTCAAGCCGGTTACCAGCACGCCGCCTTCAAACAACGCCTTTACCAACGCGGCGGTGCGGGCGGTGTCGCGCAGCAACAGCGGCACGATGGGGTGTTCCCCCGGCAGGGTCTCGTAGCCCAACGCGACCAGGCCTTCCCGGAAACGCCGCGTGAGGCGGCGCAGGCGTGTCAGCAGATCTTCGCCTTCCGGTCCGGCCAGTAACTCCAATGCGCGCGATGCGGCGGCCGCTTCGGCGGGGGTGATGGGGTTGGAGTAGATATAGAAGGGCGAACTCTCGCGCAGGAAATCGATCACCCGCCGGTCGGCGACCACATAACCGCCGTTGACCCCCAGCGCCTTGCCGAGGGTGGCCACCAGCAGATCGGCGCGCGCGCCGGTAACCTCTTCCGTGCCGCGTCCGGTGGTGCCGAAGGCGCCGACTCCGTGGGAGTCGTCCACCACCGTGACGATGCCTTCCTCAAACTGTTCTTCATAACGTCGGCAGACGGCGGTCAGCTCCGCGAGCGGAGCGTGATCCCCGCGCATGCTGAAGATGCCGTCGCTCACCACCACCAGTCGTTTGCAGCGGCCGAAGCAACCTTGTATCTGCTGTTCCAGATCCGCCATGTCGAGATGGCGATAGACCCTCTTGTCGGCCGGCTGCGCCAGCCGCACTGCGTTGATGATGCTGTTGTGATTCAGGGCATCGCTCAGGACGATGGTCTCGGGCGAGATCAACGGCGGCAACACTCCCATCACCGCCGCATAGGCGGCGCTGAACAACATGGCAGACTCACGCCCGTGAAAACCGGCCAGCCGCTGTTCCAGCTCTACGTGCGCCTGAAAGGTACCGCTGATGAACCGCACCGCGCCGGGACCGGTGCCGAAGGCGCGGGCCGTTTCCTCCTCTGTGCCGATCACCTCCGGATGCAGCGAGAGTCCGAGATAGGAGTTGGAGTTCATGCGCAGAAAAGCGCGTTCCCCCTGACCCGCCAGCCGGTAACGCGGGCCGTTGCCGTCCGTTGCCGGCAGCACCTCCGTAATCACCGACTCCGTACGTTTGCAGATCCCCTGCGCCTGCAACTCCCGCAGCCGCCGGTCGAGTCCTTGAAAAAAGGGTTCGCGCGCCATGCCTATGATTCCTCATTATGCTTTCGGGACGGAAAACATCTAATGCCAATATAGCAGGCGGTCAGTATAAGGTTCCGGCGCGTTTGGGCGGGCACTATGCGGCATGACATTGGCTGGGCGTTCTGTGCAAGGTATCCAGCGGACTGTGCGCTCCACGGCCGCCTCTGCCGGCAACATGGGTATAGATCATGGTGGTGGATACATCCGCGTGGCCCAACAGCTCCTGCACCGTGCGGATATCGGCGCCGGATTCCAGCAGGTGGGTTGCGAAGGAGTGGCGCAGGGTGTGGCTGGTTACCCGCTTAATGATGCCGGCCTGGGCCGCCGCCTTGTAGACGGCCCTTTGGATGGCTGTCTGATGAATATGGTGGCGACGCATGATCCCGGTTCTGGGGTCCTGCGCCGGCCGGCTCGCGGGAAACAGATACTGCCAACGCAGCTCCTTTTCAGCATTCGGATACTTACGGGCCAGTGCGGCCGGCATGAATACCGATCCCAGTCCCGCCTGTAGATCCTTGTCGTGCTCCCGCTTGACTCGCTCGATTTGCCGTTTCAACTCTTCGGACAGGATCTCGGGCATGGGTACGGTCCGGTCCTTCTTTCCCTTGCTGCCGCGCACCACGATATTTCGGTAATCGAAATCCAGATCCAGGATGCGCAGCCGCGCGCACTCCATTACCCGCATCCCGGTACCGTACATCAACCGGATCATGAGACCGTTCATTCCGTGAACCGTTGCAAGCATCGCCTCTATTTCCCGCGAGCTCAAAACCGTGGGCAGGCGTCGCGGCCGGTTGGGGCGCTTGAAGGGGCCGATCTCTCCCAACGGTTTTTCCAGTACCTGGGCGAAGAAAAACACCAGGGCATTCAGCGCCAGGGCCTGGGTGGCGCCGGCCACCTTGCGCTGCACCGCCAAATACTCTAAAAAGGAGGCAACCTGTCGTTCGGCGCAATGGTGAGGGAGTATATCGTTGTGAAATCGCAGGAAACGGTTGATCCAGCCGAGATAGCTCTTTTCCGTATTGGGAGAATATTCCGGTATCCGGACGGCCGCCAGAAATTTGCGGTAGAGCTCCGGAAACGCCTTCCCCAGCCCGTTTTTCGGGTTTTCCACCGCCTTTTCGATCATCTCGTAAGTTCTGGCCACCGTCGGGTGGTCCCTGCCCAAAGGCTGGGCGCCGGCCGTCCAGCGTTCCCAATCAAAATCGGCCGCCCAGGGCACTTTCAGAAAGTGACTGAACAGCAGCCGCAGGGCGCCAACCTTCTGACGGAACTGCCACTCCCCGATCAGAGGGTTTCGGCCCAGTTTCTCAAACCAAAGCTGCAGATTTTCAGGCGTCTGCTCCTGCAAACGGACACCCGGGTGGTCGTCAATAAAGCCCTGAATATGCTTCCGGTACCAGGGAAGCGCCCCTTTCGGCACGCGAAACAGGCGCAGCACCGCCAGGTATCGGGTCCAGAACTGCTCGATACGTGGGTCGGAAGAGGGGATACGCGTATCCATGGACATGCCTCCTTGCATTGGGGTATCCTGATAGAGAACCAGTATAGAACATATGAAAACATAATTCAATATTCGTGCGCGCAACATAACTCATTATGTGTGCGTGCAACATAATCACCTGTTGGGCGTAAAAAGGGGAGAAGGCATGTTTGAAGGTGTTTTAGAGCAAGGATTAATTGGTGGCATATCCGCGCTTCTTCTCATGGTGATATTTGCCTCCCTTATGCGTAGCCGGAAAGAAAACGCGAATTTGCTACAGCCAGGTGGAATTACACCATTAATGAATGCGGTCATTCAAACTGAACCGCAAAAAATGGTTAAGCTCATCGAAGACGGAGCCGATATAAATGCGCAGAATGAAGAAGGTATGTCAGCCTTAATGTTTTCAGTCACGTCAGAGTTCTACGATGCAGCAGAAATTCTTTTAAAATCTGGAGCAAGTCCTGATTTATTGAACTCATCTGGGCAATCGGCGAGGGATTTAGCTACACGGAAAGGCCTTAATGATTTCGTTACCCTGCTTGACACCTACGCCCAACAAGGCAATTAAAACCGACGCCGCAAAGCGGCGCGGTTTATCGCAACGTTATGCATATAAAATGAATGAATAAATTAAGCGTTTTTGTTCTCCTATTGTTTTTTTCTTGTCCTTCATGGGCAGAGGAAGCTATATTTTTAAGTAATGGAGAATCTATTGAAATAGCAATAAGACTTAATGACACTCTTAATAATTTCTTAGAAAAAGTCCAGTCATGCATTAAAAATACAGGAATCAAAGAGGATGCATGTAAATGTAAGATTCGTGAAACATGCCCACATATACTTCAGTTTGAAGATTTTATAATGAATTTTTGCGGTTCTCTTAAAAAATACCCAGAATGGAAGCATAGTCTTGTGGCCTATTCGGACACGAAAACACTAAAGGGCCATTTTTTAAATATTAAGTATATGTACTCAATTTATGGCAAATACTGTAAATAATTGCATAACAAAAATAATGCAGCCGGGCCGGTTTAGTCTTTGCGGGCTTCGCGTCACCTCATTACCGCGGCCGGCTGATTATAAGCGTTAGAGCGCATATGGAAAAACAAGTAACAAAAAGTGGTGTGCTTTTATCTGGTTATGCTGTTTTATCAGCAATTCTAGGGATCTTGGTCACGTTACTTGTAACGTATTTTGCAGGAAAATCCATTCTAATTATTATTGTTGTTTTTAGCGCAATGTTATTGATAGAGCAAATCCCAAACACATCAACAGTAAGTAGGGGTATTAGAGTTGGATTATTTGTGGGTTTGGCAATTGGGTGGATCATAGCTCGATATGGCGACATCGCGCTCTAACCATTCGCCCCAGGCTGACGCGCTACGCTGCGCGCCTTAATTTAACGTTAGAGCGCAACAAGGAGCCACTCATGTCGAGTCAAATTAGTAAGCCGCAATCGATACAGCGGGCTGTGACCTGTCTGTGGTTATCTGCTGGTTTGGTGGCCTTTCTTACGGCTATATCTTGGACTGGTGCCCTAGCAATTCCTAGTGGAGTAGGTCCCGCCTTAACGAACCTACTCACCTTTCTGCTTCTTGCCTTGGTCGCAATAAAGGTTAGTGCGGGGAGGAACTGGGCGCGATGGTTGTTTGCTGTTGTATACGTTCTGGGGTCGCTCGTGTTTGTCATTACTTTGCTTCTTGCGCCGCATGTATTTCGCTCATTACCGGCGTTGTTGCAAGGTTCAACCGTTGTGCAATTTGCGCTGCAAACTTTAGCGCTCGTGCTGCTATTCATAGGCACATCAGGTCAATGGTTCAAGTATCAACGCATCGCAAAGTGAACTGCGCTCTAACAACGGGTTCCAGGCGACGTCGGCGTTGGCACGCCGCCGCGCCTTAACCCGAGCGTTATGTGTAGAAATGATCAGATTTCTAAAATATCTCGGACTGTCTGCGCTTGCTTTAGCTGGCGCTTATATTTCGTTTGTCCTAATGGTCTCTATCTCTATGGCCTTTTTCGGTGATGCGCCAAATTGCGATAAGGATTCAGAAGCAGCTAATTATGCCAGGCCACAAAGCGGTGAGCGGCTTGCGGCTCTTTATAGTGATATGGCGAGAATGTATAAAATGGATAATGTGCCCTATGAAGGTTATACATCTTTTGAGCCAAAAGGGCTTCCTAAAGAATTTGCTGATTTAAAAATAATAAAAGTTCGGCCTAAACAAACAAATATCATGGTAGAAGGGTGCTTTGATCATTATATGTATTTACACTTTAAAGGCATCAGTGATACTGAACCAAAACAAATAATTCTCCAATATGGTGAGCATCCAGTAGGTACGGAGGTATTATGGTCAGCAGGTCAATAATACACATAACAATTCGGTCAGGATCGCCCGCAAACAACGCTGGCTGGGACCTCCACTTCGCTCCGGCCCCTTACCGCAGACGTTCTATGGCGAAGGGATAGTTTGTGAAATTGGCAAAACGAATATCGCTTACCATTATCTTGGTACCTATATGTATCTTACTTGCATGGTATGTTATTGGGTTCTTACCGTATGTAAACGATCTGAAATCAATCTCAGATATGGGAAAGCTGGATGTCTCGCTTGTCGAAGA
>JBNKCL010000017.1:0-3516 GCA_050287725.1 Sedimenticolaceae bacterium | reverse complement strand
GATCTCGATCCCGGCCTCGGCAGCCCTACCATCAATTAACGGCGAAGTCCCGCCCGCGGCGGGGGCGTAAATTCCGCGTTATAATCACATTTTTGTCGTTACAGGATTCTGAATCCCGACATGAAACTGGGGGTTGTCATTCTCGCTGCAGGGCGCGGTACCCGGATGCGTTCCGCGCGCCCCAAAGTGCTCCACGCCCTGGGAGGACGTCCCCTGTTGGCGCATGTGGTGGCGACCGCCCGCGCTTTGCGTCCTGCCCGCATCGCGGTGGTGTACGGTCACGGCGGCGACCAGGTACCGGACGCCTTCGCCGGGGAGAGCGATCTGGCCTGGATCGAACAGGCGGAACAACTGGGGACCGGGCACGCGGTACAGCAGGCGCTGTCCGCAGTGGAAGACACCGACCGGGTGCTGATTCTGTTCGGTGACGTGCCGCTCATCACCCCCGCCACCCTTACCACCCTGATTGCCGCCGGCGATGACATGCCGTTGGCATTGCTGACCCTGGAGTTGTCGGATCCGACCGGTTACGGCCGTATCGTGCGGACCGGCGACGGAACGGTAGAGCGTATCGTGGAGCAGCGGGATGCCGGTCCCGCGGAGCAGGCGATCCGTGAGGTGAACAGCGGCATCATGGTGGTCGAACATTCCCGCCTGGTGTCCTGGATCGAGCGGCTCGAGAACGACAACGCACAAAATGAGTATTACCTGACCGACATCGTGGCGTCGGCGGTGGCGGACGGAGTGGCGGTGCAGACGGTGCCGGCAATGGATGCCGACGAGGTGATGGGCGTTAATGACCGGGCGCAACTTGCGTACTTGGAGCGCCGGTTTCAGCGCCGCCAGGCGGAACAGCTGATGCTCGGAGGGGTGACCCTGTCGGATCCGGAACGCTTCGATCTGCGGGGAAGCCTGAGATTCGGCGAGGATGTGGAGATCGACCTCAACGTATTGCTGGAGGGAGAGGTGGACCTGGGTGACGGCGTGCGGGTCGGCGCCCACAGCGTGATCCGCAATTGTCGTATCGCGGCAGGTACGGAGATCCGTGAACACTGCATCCTCGAGAACGCCGTGATCGGACCGCACTGCATTATCGGTCCTTTCGCCCGCGTCCGGCCCGAGACCGAATTGGCGGCCGCGGTTCACATCGGCAACTTCGTGGAGATCAAGAATTCGCAAGTGGGAGAGGGGAGCAAGATCAATCACCTCAGTTACATCGGGGACAGCACTGTGGGTGCGGACGTGAACATCGGCGCCGGCACCATCACCTGCAACTACGACGGCGTCAACAAATACCGCACCGTGATCGGGGATCGCGCCTTCATCGGTTCGGATACGCAATTGGTGGCCCCGGTAACGGTGGGTGCGGGCGCCACCATCGGCGCCGGGTCCACCATCACCCGTGATACGCCGCCGGAGATGCTTACGCTCAGCCGTAACAAACAGGTCACGCTGGAAGGGTGGCGGCGGCCGGAGAAGAAAAAGTAAATGTGTGGAATCGTTGGTGCGGCCGCAAGGCGTGATGTCGTTGCCATCCTGATGGAGGGATTGCGGCGCCTCGAATATCGCGGTTACGACTCCGCCGGTATCGTGCTGCGTTGCGACGACGGTTGTCTCAAGCGCATCCGTTCGGTCGGCAAGGTGGGCGCGCTGCAACAGATGCTGGACCAGAATCCGCTGCACGGGGTGTTGGGCATCGCCCATACGCGTTGGGCTACGCACGGTATGCCGGCGGAGCGCAACGCCCATCCCCACATGAGCGGCGAACGGGTTGCGATCGTTCACAACGGCATCATCGAGAATCACGCCGAGTTGCGGACCGAACTGGCGGCCAAGGGTTACCAATTCAGTTCCGAGACCGACACCGAGGTGATCGCCCATATGCTGGCGGAACTGTTGTCGCAAAAGGGCGATCTGCTGGCGGCGGTGCAGCAGGTGGTCGGTCGGTTGGTGGGGGCCTATGCCCTGGCGGTGGTCTCCCCCGACCATCCGGATCGGCTGGTGGTGGCGCGAGCCGGCAGCCCGCTGGTGGTGGGGGTTGGAGAGGGCGAGAACTTCGCCGCTTCCGATGTCTTTGCGTTGTTGCCCCAGACTCAGCGCTTCCAGTTTCTGGAAGAGGGGGACGTGGCCGACATCCGGCCGGACGGCGTCACTATCTATGATGCCTCGGGAGAGCAGGTAACGCGCCCCGTGATCCAATCGCAGCTCACCGGCGCGAGTGCCGAGAAAGGAACCTACCGGCATTACATGCTGAAGGAGATCTTTGAACAGCCGGCGGTCGTCGCCGAGACCCTGGAAGGAAGAATCGCGGCCGGCAAGGTTTTGGAGGCATCCTTCGGGCCGAATGCCGGCGCGCTGTTCGAGCGTGTAAAGGAGGTGCAGATCATCGCCTGCGGCACCAGCTTTCATGCCGGGCTGGTGGCCCGCAACTGGTTCGAGGGTCTGGCGGGGATCCCCTGTCGGGTCGAGGTCGCCAGCGAGTTTCGTTATCGCCATCCGGTGCTGCCCGCCGATACCCTTTATATCTTCATCTCCCAATCGGGGGAGACCGCCGATACCCTGGCGGCGTTGCGCAAGATCGTGCGCCGGCGTTCCGCCCAGGGAAACGAGGCCGCCTCTTATCCGATCCTCGCTATCTGCAACGTACCCGAGAGCTCTCTGGTGCGCGAGGCGGATTTGACCCTGATGACCCGCGCCGGTCCGGAGATCGGGGTCGCTTCCACCAAGGCCTTTACCACCCAGTTGGTGGCGCTGCTTTTGCTGGTGACGGTGCTGGGACGGCGGTTCGACCTGAGCGCCGAGCGTGAGGCGGCGATTGTGGAGCAACTTTCCACCCTGCCGCGCCAGATCGAACAGGTTCTTACCCTGGACGACACCATTCTACGGCTGGCCGAACGGTTTACCGACAAACAGCACGCCCTGTTTCTGGGTCGCGGGGTACAGTATCCGGTGGCGATGGAAGGGGCCTTGAAGTTAAAGGAGATCTCCTACATCCACGCCGAGGCCTATCCGGCCGGGGAGTTGAAACACGGTCCGTTGGCGTTGGTGGACGAAGAGATGCCGGTGATCGCCGTCGCCCCCAATGACGAACTGTTGGAAAAACTCAAATCCAATCTGGAAGAGGTGCGCGCGCGCGGCGGCGAGCTCTATGTCTTCGGCGATTATAATGTCACCCTCGACAACTCCGAGCGGGTGCACGTTACCCCGATCCCCGCTGTCGGGGTTCATGTCGCACCGATTGTCTTCACCATCCCCCTGCAACTGCTGGCGTATCACGTGGCGGTGCTCAAGGGCACCGACGTCGATCAGCCGCGTAACCTGGCGAAGAGCGTAACGGTTGAATAGTTGGCAGTGACCGTTCGGCGGTCGCTGACGGCCACGGGCCGTTAGCGCCTACTTTTTTGGCGCCAACTTAATCCTTGTTTCCATCGGTAACTCAGTTCTCGCGGCCCATTCGCGCATGGAGGCATCATAGAGTTTTGCGTTACGGTTACCCAGGATGGCGTAATCCACGAA
>JBNKCL010000016.1:0-50769 GCA_050287725.1 Sedimenticolaceae bacterium | reverse complement strand
CCCTGGTGTTGTTCACACTGGATATTTCCTGAGTAATCTGAATAGTGTTGCGTGTTCGCCGACCCGGGATGTTAGCCCGGCTCTCCGGTTGCTTTGCGTAACGAGCGCAGCAGGCCCTGGGGATACATTCCCCTCCGGAATAACCTGCCCGCCACCATCCGTACGATGAGGCTGATGTCGGCCGCCGGCCGGAAGTGACTGGCCCGGGCCTGTTTCGGATAGCAGGAGGCGATGGCGACGGTCTGGAATCCGAAGCCCTGGTTTGCCGCTTCGATCAGGAACTCGCTCTCGAACACGAATCCGTGGCGCTTGTCGTGATCGATCTGCACCTGCCGCAAGGCCTGCGCCGGATAGAGTCGAAAACCCGACTGGCTGTCGCGGATGCGCCGCCCGGCGGCCCAGGAGATCCAGAAGTCGGCAAAGTTATTGGCGAACAGTCTCCCCTTGGGGGCCTGCTCCCGGTTCCGCAGGCGGGCGCCGATGATCAGACACTCCGGATGGTCGGCGAAGGAGGCGAGCAGCCTGGGGATCTCATCGGGATTGTGTTGACCGTCCCCGTCCAGGGTCAGCACGCCGTCGGCGCCGCCGGCGAGCGCCGCATTCATTCCGTCACGCATGCTGGCGGCCTTGCCCTGGTTGGTGGCATGCCGGATCAGTTGCAGCGGCAGATCGGCGACCCGGGCGGAGGTGTCGTCGCCGGAGCCGTCGTCCACTACGATCAACTCCACCCCCTGCGCCAGAACCGCCTGCGCCAACGAGCGGATGGTCGCCCCTTCGTTATAGGCCGGGATGACGGCGACGACCTTCACGCCATGGCCCCGTTGATGGAGATCACCTGGCCGGAGATGTAACCGGCCCGCTCCGAGGCGAGGAAGCTCACCAGGTCCGCGATCTCCTGTGGTTTTCCGGCGCGCTTCATGGGCACCAGTTGTTTGATCAGTTCCGGTGGAAAGCTTTTTTCGATCATGGGTGATTCAATAATCCCCGGCGCCACCACGTTGACCGTGACACCGCGGGAGGCGAGTTCCAGGGCCAATGATTTGCTGGCGCCGTGCAGCCCCGCCTTGGCGGCGGCGTAGTTGGCCTGGCCGCGGTTGCCCATGACCCCGGCGATGGAGGAGAGGGAGATCACCCGCCCCCAACGGGTGCCCATCATGGGCAACAGCAGGGGCTGCGTGACGTTGTAGAAACCGTTCAGGGAGACATCGATCACGCGCCGCCACTGCTCGCGTTCCATCCCCGCCAGCGGGGCGTCGTCGTGGATGCCGGCGTTATTCACCAGCACCTGGATGGGACCCTCCTGCAGCGACTGCTCCAGGGTTTGGGCGCAGGCGTCGGCGTCGCGGACATCGAAGCAGACCGCGCTGGCGGAGCCGCCCCCGTCGCGTATCTCCTGCGCCACCGCTTCCGCGCGCTCCAGATGAGTGTTGGCGTGCACCAGCACCTGCAGACCGTCCGCCGCGAGTTGGCGACAAATGGCGCCGCCGATGGCCCCGCTGCCGCCGGTGACCAGAGCGCGTTTCATGCTTCAGCCTCCAGATTGTTCATGACCAACAGCCGTCCTGCGGCAACCACGTCGCCTTCACAGCGGATCTCCACCTGATAGATCTGGTTGGCGTCGGATTTTAACAGTTGCGTCGCTTCCACCTGCAACGGACCCGGCAGGTCGTCCAGGCGATCCCGGTGCAGTTCGGCGTCCCGGATCGCCACCAGGAAACCGTTCCGGATCCGTTTCTGTTCCTGCTGCGCCACCAGGCCGCCGTGCACGGCCATCGCCTGCGCGCCGTACTCCAGGGCGTGCACGGCCGCCAGCCGGTCGCCGCTGCGCAGGGGGTTGTTCCTGTGCCGGTGAGAGTCGCTGCTGCAGAGGATCCGGGTTTCGTCCCACTGCTCCACCCGCTCGAGCAGGCACATGGCGCCGGCATGGGGGATCAGGGTGCAGAGTTGGTCGTGTTGCAGGCTCATGCCGCCCCCAGGTCGATGCGCAACTGCCGGTCCAGATGCGGCAGGAGCACGGTGGCCGTCAGATTGTCCGCCAGTGCCGCCAGCAGGGGCAGGGCGCGGGCCGCCGGGTTGCCCAGGCGCAGTTGTTCCAGTTCCGTCCGGACCAGGCGGGTCTCTTCGCCGTCGCTCAGGGAGAGTTGCAGCGGCCCGGTTTCTTGCGCCTGCACCACCAGGGCCACGGCAAAGGGAGCCGCCAGGGGTGCGGCCGCATCCAGAGGCGCCGGCGCCGGGTGATCGTAACAGGCAAGCAGGACCGGGTGACCGTTGGCCCGGGATTGCAGCACCGCCTCCAGCAGGCCGGCAGTGAAACTGGAGTCGGCTACCGCCAGGCTGGTGGAGGGTCGGCGCGAGCCGGTGGCGATGGACCAATAGCCTGCGGGTGCGTTATGCACCGAGTTGTGGAACTGGGTGGGCGATACCGGTTTGTCGTCGCTGGCCAAGGCGCGGCAGAGGTTGTCGCAGACCTGCATATCACCGTGGCTGGAACTGAAGACGCTGGCAAGTTCCGCCGGCTCCCGGGCCGCATCTTTCAGCGCCTGCTCGGCGGCGGCCAGGGCCAGTTTGATACAGGCGGTGGTGCGCCGACGCTCGGTGGCGGGCAACAATTCGGGGGCGGGGATCCGGGTCGGCCCGTAGGCGTAGGAGGCGCAGTCGTTGCGGAGGGCCTCGCGACCGGCCGGCCAATCGTCCAACCCGGGTCCGATCAGGCCGGTGCCGAGGATCCGTACGCCGATCATGCGTATCTCCCGAAGACCAGGCTGCAGTTGCTGCCGCCGAAACCGAAGGAGTTGCTCATGGCGTACTCCACCGGTTGCTCCGAGGGGTGGAGCCGTACCGCGGTCGCCAATGCCGGATCGGCCGCACCGCGTCCCAGGTTGCCGGGTATGAGGCCGCTTTCGATGGCGAGCAGGGTGATGCCTGCCTCGGTAATGCCGGCGGCGCCCAGGGTATGGCCGGTCCAGCCCTTGGTGGAACTGCAGGCCGCCCGGTGTTCGAAACCCTGCAAGGCCCGATCCTCCGAGGCGTCGTTGAGCCGGGTGCCGGTGCCGTGCAGATTGATATAGTCCAGGTCCCCGGCCTGGATCCCGGCGTCCCGCAGGGCCTGCCCGATGGCCAGCGCGGCCCCGGCACCCTCCGGGTGCGGGGTGGACATATGATGGGCGTCGCTCGACTCGCCGTAACCGAGCAGGGCCAATGCGGGGGCGTCCGTTGCGCGCTCCAGCAGGGCGAAACCGGCCGCCTCACCGATACTGATGCCGCCGCGTTCCAGGCCCCAGGGGGCGCAGGCCTGTTCCGCGATCAGCCCCAGCGAGTGGAAACCGTACAGGGTGGTGAGGCAGAGGCTGTCCACCCCGCCCACCACCGCGGCGTCGCAGAGACCGGCCTCCAGGTGGCGGCGGGCGGCGGCAAACACCTTGCTGCTGGACGAGCAGGCGGTGGAGATGGTGAGAGCGGGACCGGCGATGTCGAGGTAGCGCCGGCAGAAGTCGGTGAGGGAGTAACAGTTGTGCGTAGTGTGGTAGCGGAATCCCGCCGGCAGGGGGCCGCTGTCGCCGTCGCGGTGCGCATAGGCGATCTCCGCCTCCTGAATCCCCGAGGTGCTGGTGCCGAGAAACAGGCCGATGCGTTCCTTCCCGTAACGGCGCTTGGCTTCGGCCACCGCCTGCACAAAGCCGTCCTGTTCCAGGCCGATCTGCGCCAGACGATGGTTGCGGCAATCATACTCGGTCAGGTCGGCACGCACCGGCGTCTGTTCGATGCCGGGGATCCGGCCGATCCAGCAAGGGAAGGCGACTTCTTCCAGATCGCAGGGGCGCAGCCCGCTGTCGCCGCCGCGCAGGCGCGCCAGAATCCCGGTCTTGCCGAGACCGAGGGCGTTACTCAATGTGTAAGCGGTGATGGGGAACGGGGACAGAGACATCTGATGACTACCCCGCTGCCAGGCGCGCCCTTTCCAGGCCGTGCCAGGCGTTGCGGAAGCCGAAATTCTGGGGCACGAAGAGCAGCATGTTTTTCCGCGGCTTCAGGGTCCGGCGGGCGATGGAGCTGATGCTGTAGAGACTGCGATTGAGTTCGTCGTAACGCTCCTGCAGCCTTTCCGGGGTGAAATTCTTCGGCTGGTAGACCACGGTGCTCATGTCGTAACGGCTCCAGTCCTTGCTCAACACGCGCCCCTCCGCCTCCATGCGTTTGGTCATGTGGGTGCCGGGAAAGGGGGTGAGTACCGAGATCAGGAAGGCCTCCAGCCGGGTGCGGGTGATGAATTCGTACTGCTGTTCGAAAACCGATTCGTCGTCTCCGTCGAGACCGACGATAAAGCTGCCCAGGATGCCGATGCCGTGGTCCTGGATACGCTTGATGCGCTCTTCGTTCTTGTTGGCCTTTACGAACTTCTTGCCGATGTTGATCAGGTTGTTCTGGTCCAGGGATTCGAAACCGATGAACAGGGATTTGCAGCCGGCACGCGCCATTTTCTTCAACAGGGCGTCGTCGTCGGCGACCGAGATGGTCACCTGGCTGCCCCACCACTTGCCGCTGTTCTGCATCTGGTCGAACAGTTGCTCCGCCACCTTTTTGTTGGAGAGGATATTGTCATCCACCACGAAGACGAAACGGTCCGGCAGGTCCCGGAACTCCCGCACAAAGGCGTCCACCGGGCGGGCCCGAAACTCGCGGCCGGAGAACGCGGTAACCGAACAGAATTCGCAGTCGAAAGGACAACCGCGCATCATCTGTATGGTGCTGCGGGTGATGTAGCACCCTTGGCGCAACAGGTCGCGGCGCGGCAGCGGGAACTCGCGGCCCATGTTGATCAGGGTCTCCTGGCCATAACTGGCCTTGAGCCGGCCCTGACGGTAGTCGGCCAACAGTAGCGGCCAGACATCCTCGGCTTCACCGCGGACTACGCAGTCGGCATGGGGCGCCGCCTCTTCCGGGTGGATACTGACGTGGATGCCGCCCATCACCACCTTCTTGCCGGCGGCGCGGAAGCGGTCTGCGATCCGGTAGGCGCGCGGGGCCAGCGGCGTCATGACGCTGAGCGCGATCAGGTCGGCGTCACTGTCGAAGTCGATCTCGGTGACGTTCTCATCCACGAACTCCACTTCGAACTGCTCCGGTGTGAGACCGGCGATGGTAAGCAGTCCTAAAGGGGGAAACTTGTATTTGAAGTGGCCCCAGAGGGTGAGTTCCGGCCACTTGGGAAAAATAAAAAGGATTTTGCCTTCCGTGCTCATGGGGTCGTTCTTTTCTTCATAATCTGGCGGGTATAAGGTTGCCGAATTCGGGCCTTATGCACAAGGGGTAGTGACAAAAAGGGCGGCAGATAGCGCCAATAGGGAGGGGCGAGACCCACCAGATGCATCAGGCGGTGGATCAGCATGCCGCGCCGGGTCCCGGAGGGATCCTCCGCCGCATGTACGATGGTCGGGCAGCGGCGGATCGCCCGGTCCACCCGTTCCAGCAGCCACTGTTCGCTCACCTGGGGCGAGAAGTAAAAGACCGATTCGGCGAAGTTTTGGTCCGCCGGCAGGTAGCCCTCCCGGATCGCCTGCTGCGCCAGTTCGGTGTCCGGCAGGATGCGGATACCGGTAGTGAACATGGAGAGCGCGCCACGCCAGTTGAGGTGTTGCTCGGCGAAGGAGACCGTCTCCTCCGCCGTGTCGCAGGTCTCTCCCGGGGCGCCGAGCATAAAAAACCACATGCTGCTGATCTCCGAACGGCGCACCAGCTCTGCGGCCCGGATGACATCGTCACGGCAAAAGCCTTTCTTCATCGCCTCCAGTACCGGATCGCTGGCGCTCTCGGGGGTGATCATCAAAGAGTTGAAACCGGCCCGTTGCATCACCCTCAGCAGTTCGCTGGAGAGAAAACGCGGGTTGACCCCCATGGTGGTGAGATTCACCTTCAGTCCCGAACGGATCACCGCTTCGCACAACTCGATCGCATAGCTCTCCGGCAGGTTGAAAACCGAATCGATGAATTCAAAGCAGCGTGGATTGACCGCCCGCTGCACCTGGCGTATCTCCGCGACGATCTCCTCCGGCGGGCGATGGCGCAAGCTGCGGCCTTCGATGCCGGGGTAGGTGCAGTAGGTACAGTGCAGGGGGCAGCCGCGTTTGCTCTGGATCGGCCAGGTGGCGCCCTGACGCTGATAGGCGCGCCAGTTGCGAAGCCAGCGCTGCATGCCGGAGGGGCCGAAACCCTCCGCCCGTTTGGGGGCCACCGCCCGTTTGCTCTGCGCAGGGTCGCGGACGCAGACCCCGGGCACCTTCGCGTAGTCCCGTTCGCCGGTAATCTGCTCCAGCAGGGCGGGGAAGCTCTCTTCGCCTTCGCCGAGTACCGCGAAATCGGCGTCGATGTGCTGCAGCGCCCGGCATCCCAGCACCGAGATGGCAGGACCTCCGACCACGATCTGCGCCTGAGTGTGACGTCGTATCAGGCGGGTCTGGCGTCCCAGTTCGTCGAGATGGGTGAGCAGCCGCTGATGAATGACATTGTCGATATTGCGTACCGAGATGGCCACCAGGTCGGGATCGAACTGGCGCAACCGGTGTTCCAGTTGCTGCAATCCCTTCTGGTTCAGCAACAGGTCGATGAACTCCACCGCATGGCCGGCGTCGGCGGTGGCCGAGGCGACGTAGCTCAGGCCGATCGGCGGCGCCGGCAGCAGGTCGCGCACCTGATTGGAGTAAACGAAAAGGACCTTCACCGCTGTTCCTTCGGACCGGTTAACGCAAACGCCGCAATATAGCCGGCCGCCACGCCGATGACCACCGTCATGCCGATGGCCTTCAGGACCGGCAACTGGGAGAGGGCCAGTAGCCCGAAGACCGCGGCGGTGGAGGCGAGGCAGATGCGTAGGGCGTGGCGCGTATGCCGGAACTCCTCCGGATCGATCCGCGGGCGGTTGACGAACAGGCTGTAGTCCAGACTGATTCCGGCCACCAGCAACAGCGAGACCAGGTGGAAAAGAGAAAGCCGGTACCCCAGCGCCAGCAGCAGGGCTACATCGATCACCAGGGCGAGTGCCACCGGAAGCAGCACCCGCAGCACCCGGCGCGGTGAGCGCAGGGCGACCAGCAGCAGCGCAATAAGGGCCAACAGGCCCCACCCCAGGCGGTAGAGGGCCTCGTCGCGGAAGCCGGCCACAAAGCGGCGCGTCTCTTCCCGCAGATCGAGATAGCGCGCCTCCCCGGCGTGGATATCGCTGCCGTGCACCCCGGTGAGAGGGATCATCAACAACCAGCCTTCCCCCGCCTGCAGCAACAGACTGTGGACACGGCTGAACAGCGGCGTGCCTTCCAGCATCGGCAGGGTGAGGGGCGTCAATTGGCGGGCCGCGGACAGGTCCCGGAGGAAGGGTTCGAAGGTTCCCCGGCGAAACGGCAACCCCTGCATCGCCAGGTCAAGATTCGCGCGTAGCGTTTGCGGGTCCGGTAACTCGGCCTGGCGTTTGCGCTGGGTCCGGGCGCTGGGGAGATAACGGCTGACCAGTTCGGCGTCGCTGATCGCGCCTTGCGCGATCAGTTCTTCCAGTTTGGGTTGCAGGGCCTCCGCCTGTTGCAGCAAGCCCTCGATCGAATCGCTCTGGAGGATCAGCAGCCGGCTCACGTCCGGTGCGCCGAGTTGGCGTCGCAGTGTGCGGTCCTGTTCGATGAGGGAGGAGGGGATGGGACTGAGGGCGGCGAGATCGTCTTCCCACAGATCGTGTCGCTGCTGCCAGATCCAGAGAAGGGCGAGGATGCCGAGAACGGCGAACAGGCCGGTGTAAAGGATGTGACCGTTCCGGCCCTGGATCGGCGCAAATCGTTCTCCGGTGGAGTGCCGGAAACCGGCGTTGTCGGATACCCCGTTCAGCGCCGGCAGCGCCGGTAACACCCAACGCGTGACCGACAGCGCGGCGGCCAGCCCGACGGTGGCGAACAGCCCCAGTTGCGCCAGCCCGTCGAAGTCGGTGCTCATCATCACCGCAAAGGCCGCTGCCGAGGTGAGTGCGCTGAGGCGCAGGGTGGGCCAGATGCGGGACAATCCGACGGCCGCCGGTTCGCCGGGGGTGGTGTGGCTGAAGAGGTGGATGGGATAGTCGATGGTCATGCCCAACAGCGTGATGCCGAAGGCGAGGGTGATGCCGTGTATGGCGCCGAACCCCAGGATCACCGCGCAGGCACCGGCCAGCAGGCCGCTGATCACCGGCAGGGCGCTGTAAAACACCAGCGGCAGCGAGCGGTAGCCGAAAAAGACGATCGCCGCCACCAACAGACCTGCGAGCAGACTGAGCAGTGAGCTCTCGTCGCGGATCGTCTGGCGGGAGAGTACGCCGTAGACCCCGGGGCCGCTCAGGAGCAGCCGGTATTGACGGTCGGGGGCGGCGTCCGCGAAGGCTGTTCTGATCACCGTTACCGCCTGCTGTTGCGCATCGAGATCGAACCCGGAGGCGCGGGTCTCTGCCACCAGCAGGGCGCGGGTACCGTCGCCGGAGGTCCAGACCCCGGCGCGGGTGGCCGGTGACTGTTGCGGGCGCAGGAGTTGCTCCAGCGCCGTCAGTTCGCCGGTGGGATCGGCGGGTAGCAGACGGCTATAGAGGGCGGAGAGGGGAGATGCGAGTTCCAGCAGCCTCGCTTTCAGGGCGGTCCGCAGGTTTTCGGCGGAGAAGTGACCGGCAGTGACCTGCGGACTCAGCAGATAGCGGTAGGCGAACAGGGTGCGCCAACGTTCGGGGTCCAGCGGTTGGTCGCCGTTATTGACTTGCGCGAACAGGTCGCTGGCGGCCAGTTCTTTCGCCACCTGTCGGCTGAGGCGGGCGCGCCCCGCGTCGTCGCCCCCTTCGATCCCGAGCAAAATGAGCCGGCTGGCCGGCCCTTTCCGCAGTTGGTCCAACAACAACCGCTGTTCCAGGTTGTGACCGGTCGGCAGAAAGAGGCTGAGGTCCGAGCGCAGGCGATCGTCGTTGCCGGCGAGCAGCCAGACCACGGCGGCGATCAGCGTGAGAGCCCAGATCAGCAACCTACTCATCCGGGAGTAACTCCATGAGAGAGCGATTGCCGCCGCGTTCCACGGTTTCGACCGTGCGGATACCGTTACGGTCGCCCCGGAGCATCAGGCGTTCCAGGATCTGCGACAGACGATCCGAGCGGGGGGTAAGCTGCAGGAGCCAGGCGTCGCGTTCCCCGCTGAGCTGGAGTTCGAACTGCTGCTGCAGGGCCTCCCGGTCGCCGGCGAGCAGGGCGCGCAGGCTGGTGGCGAAGGCGGCCAGTTCCGGGGTGCTGCCGAGATCGAGTCGGCGCAACTCCTGCTCTCCCTGATGAATCGAGACCCGATCCCCTTGAATGCGATAGCTCATCCGTTGTTCGCCGTCCTCCTCCCGAATCAGGGTGTCCGGCGGGATGAACTTCAGACGACCGGTGGTGACCAGGGTGTGCTCCAGGATCTGCAGCTGTTTCTCCTCGCGGAAGCGCATGATCCGGGGGTGGTCATCGGGGACCAGGATCTGTTCCAGGGTAAGAGGTTGCTCTGCCGCGAGCAGTGGCGACACAAACAGCAGCAGGAGTAACAGACGCAGCTCAGCTCTCATCCCAGAAACCATAGAAGTTGAACCAGTTGAAGGGGAAACGCCGTAATTGTACTCCCAGCCGATCGGCGTACTCTTGCAGCCATTCGCGGATCTGTTCGGGACGGCGGTTGCGGTCGCCGAGATCCAATTCCGGCATGCGTTCGAAATGGATTTCGTAATGCCGGTTCCCCCGGTAGAGACCGAGGAACAGTACTACCGGAACCCGCATGCTCGCGGCAAGCAACGCCGGCCCGGTCGGGAAGTTGGCAGGGGCGCCGAGCAGTTCGCACACCACCGTCTTGTCGTCGCCCGCGGCGCGATCTCCCAGCAGACCGACCACTTCTCCCTGTTGCAGCGCGTCATGCACCCGCATCATGGTGTCCACCTGGCCCAACGGGATGGTGGTGGCTGCCAGGTCCGGGTTGAGTTCGTTAAACAGCCGGGTGAGGAGTTCGTTGTGTTCCGGGTACATCAGGATCTTCAGTTGGAAAGGACGGTCCTCCAACGCCAGGGCGCGCAGCACTTCAAAGCTTCCGATATGGGCACCGAGCAGCAGACAGCCCCGGCCCCGGTCCACCGCCTCCCGCAGTTGCTCCAGGCCCGTGATCTCGATGCGGTAGTCCTGGTGGCGCCCGCCCAACAGGTAGACCCGGTCGAGAATCGTGGCGGAGAAGCAGTGGATGTGGCGCAGTATCTGGCCGGCATGGGGTTCCCGGCCCAATACCCGGCGCAGGTAGTCGCGGGAGGCGCGGCGTTGCGGAGTTGCCCGGAAGAAGAAGTAGAAACTGATGGGGTAGAGCAGCAGGCGTGCCGGAAGACGTCCGATGTTCAGGGCGATCCATCGGATCAAACGCACCAGCCATGGGCTGCCCCGTTCGCGCTGCTGAATCCATTGCCGGCTCATGGGTACGGGTTTACAGGCTTTGCAGCTGTAGACACCCCTCCACCAGCCGTTCTCCACCGCTGTCGCAATGGAAATTGATCCGTCCGCCGTTACCGGCGGTGCAGTGAACCTCGAAGGTCTGCTCCGGCGCGAGGGGCGCGAGGAACTTGACCTGAGGTAGACCGCTGACCCGTTGTCCCGGGTGTCGGGACAGCACCTCCTCTATCACCTGTTCCAGAATCACCACCGCAGGCACCACGGGCGCGCCGGGGAAGTGGCCGGGGAGGCAGGGGTGATCGGCTTCGATCCGATGACTCATGATCCCAACAGGGCGCGTAACGCATGCTGCGGCAGCTTGCCGACCTCATTGCGCGGCAGGGCGTCCACAAACAGCAGCGGGCGCGGCAGGAAAACCGGGTCGATCCATTGTGCCAGGGCGTCCAGCAGCTGACGGCGTTCCATTCCGGGTGCTACCACCACGGCTGCCAGACGGCGACTCTCCTGACCCGGTTCGGCCATGTCGACGAAACATCCGTCCAGTACACCTTCGATGCGTTGCAGGAGCTGATTCAATTCGTTCAGCGAGGCGCGTTTGCCGGCGACCTTGATCAGGTCGGCGTGGCGTCCCAATAGACGGAAACGCCCGGGTTCCCGCAGCTCGATCCGGTCGCCGACCGGACGGGGAACGGAGAAATGACCACCCGAGACGCAGCATTGCTCCTCCTGGGGATCGATGCTCAGTCCCGGAAAGAGGTGCCAGTCGTCTTCCTGCGCCGTGCGCCGCCAGGCGATGGCGCCGGTCTCGGTGCTGCCGTAGATCTCCTTCAGCGGGGCGCCGAACTGCGCTTCCGCATGTTCCGCCAACTCCGGGGAGAGGGGCGCAGTGGCGCTGAGGATCAATCGGCAGCCACAAGAATCCCAGTCGATCCCGCTCTCCAGGCAGGTGCGCAGATGGACCGGGGTAGTGACCAGAATTCCCCGGCCGGCAGTCTGTTGCAGTACCTGACGCACGTCCTCCGGGAAAAAGGGCTGGCCGTGATGGAATCCGATACCCGTACTGAGGGGCAGCATGGCGGAGAACTCGAGTCCGAACATGTGTTGGGGCGGTACGGTGGCGATGATCTGGTAGTGAAGGCCGCCTGTCAGATCCAGGCTGTCTGCCGCGGTTCGCACCCCTGTCTGTAGTTCCCCCCAGGTTTTGCTGACGGCGCTGGGGCGGCCGGTGCTGCCGGAGGTGAAAAGAATGGCGGCCCGATGTCGGGAGGGCACATCGAACTCCTGTGCGATTCCGTTCAGTTCGTCGTCGCCGGTGGACTGAACCAGCACCACGGGCACGTCGAAGTTGTCGTCCAGGGGGTGGTCGCTGATCAGATAACTGCCGTCATACTGCTGTAGCAACAGACTGCGGGTGGCGGGTGCCTGGTTTGGCGGCAAGAGGTTGGTCTGTCCTTTGAGGGCGACCGCGTGGAAGGCCAACAGAAAACAGTAGCGGTCACGGCACAGATTCAGGGCGAAGCGACCGCGGTCCGGCAGCCGGCGCATCAGTCGGCTCAAGTCATAATGGTACTGACGGAGGCTGACCGGCATACCGCGGGAATCGAGACACCAGGCCGGGCCGAAGTCGGGGCTGTTGGTCTGCGGCGGCAGCGGCTGTTTCAGAAGGTCTTGATGCACCGGGGGTCGACCTTGGTCAGGCTGCGGATAAAGGGGATGAATCCCGGGTGCTCCTGTTCCGGAAACAGATGGACGCGCAGAACATACTCCACCAGAAAGAACAGCAGCAGGAAGAGATAATTGAGGAAATTGGTAAACAGCGACCAGACCCAGGGTGGGGCGTAGAGCGCCAGCAGCACCGACTCCAGCGCCATGAGTGTGAAGAAAACCACCCAGGCGAGGGTTACGCGATGCGTATAGCGCAGCGCTTTGGCGTCCAAGGTGCCCTTCAGGATTCGCGAGAACTGGGTGATCAGCGGAGTGGCGCCCGGGAACAGGGTGCTGCCGAAGACCACGGCCAACAGTAGGTTGATCAGCACCGGCGGCAGCAACAACAGGGCGCCGGCGCTGTGGGTAGCCCAGACCAGATAAAGGATCAGCGGGACCAGGGGCAGCAGCCACCAGCGGCGCCGGTCCAGCAGCGGTATGCTGATCAGCGTCCCCAAGACAAACAGCGCGGGTAACTGGTGACCGGAGAGTGCGCCGAAGTGAATGGACAGCGAGTAGATCAGCAGCAGGCCGATGCTGAGTAGCGCCTTATGCATTTGTCCGGTGCGTCTGGATAAATTCGGTGAGCGCCGTGAGAGAACTGAAGATCTGCTGATTGCGCTCGTCATTGGATTGAAGCTGGATGCCGTATTGCCGTTTGATCGCCAAGGAAAGTTCAAGGATATCAATGGAATCCAGGCCCAGACCGTCCCCGAAGAGGCGCGCATCCGGGTCTATCCGATCTGCGGTGACATCTTCCAGGTTCAGTGAATCGACGATCAGTTGGGCGACTTCAAGTTCTTGCGGAGACTGCTGGGACATCTTTCCCCTCATAATAGTTATTGTTACAACCGATTCCAGCATTTTTAGCGTTGATATACTACCGCAAGTTCAGGGATCGACAAATACTGAAAGACACCCGGGGGTGATTTGAAAGGCGAAGGGTATCAGACGCTTAAAGGGGGACGGCGGATAGCGGCATTCCCCTCCGGGAATATATTTCCCAAAGCGGGAGGCGGCGTATCCGGGATTTCGGGGCGCGGCTTTTACCGCTTCCGCGTTCGCGGTTCATCCGGATGACGATACCCGGGGCCGAAGAAAAGCAGCGAAAACAAAAAAAGGGTTGCGAAATCTCGCAACCCTTTCTCTGAAGTCTTGGTGCCGAGGAGAGGACTTGAACCTCCACGGGGTTGCCCCCACTAGCACCTGAAGCTAGCGTGTCTACCAATTTCACCACCTCGGCAGGATCCACGGCGAGGCGTCGCCGGTGGAGCGCGCACTTTACCGGTACAACCAGGGGTTGTCAACGTCCATACACGGCGTAGTCCGGGCTTTCAGGAAGTAGAGATACAGCCGTCGGCGTGCGGTACAATCGCGCATTCGGTATGTACCGGTCAGGAATCAATATTGTGGCAAAACGCCCATCGAAAAAATCGCTTCGTCATCTCGACCCGTATCGGAGTCGGGAGGCAAACAAATACGACAATCCGATCCCCAGCCGGGAGTATATCCTGGAGTGGCTTACCCGCTCCGGTACCCCGTTGCTGGCGGAGGAGCTGGCGCATCAGTTGGATCTGCGCGAGGAACAGGAACAAATCGCCCTGGGGCGCCGCCTCAACGCCATGGAGCGGGACGGGCAACTGGTGCGGAACCGGCGTGGCGCCTTCTGTCTGGTGAACAAGGCCGATCTGGTTGCGGGTCGGGTGATCGGTCATCCGGACGGCTTCGGCTTTCTCAAGCCGGACGACGGCGGCGACGACCTGTTTTTGACGCCCCGCCAGATGCGTGCGGTGCTGCACAGCGACCGGATCGTGGCCCGGGTGACCGGGATCGACCATCGCGGGCGCCGGGAGGGTGCGTTGGTAGAGGTATTGGAGCGGGGCAACCACCGGGTGGTGGGACGCCTCTATCTGGAGTCAAGCCTCGGCTTCGTGCAGCCGGACAACAAACGATTGCACCATGAGATCGTAATCCCGGAGGGGGAGTGGAACGGTGCGCGTCACGGCCAGATGGTGGTGGCCGAGATCGTGGAACAGCCCACCAAGCGAACCCAGCCGGTGGGCCGCATCGTGGAGGTGCTGGGCGATCACATGGCGCCCGGCATGGAGATCGAACTGGCCATTCGGACCCACGAGCTTCCGGTGGAGTGGCCGGAGCAGGTGGAGCAGGAGATTGTCGGGCTGAGCCCGGAGGTTGCGGAGTCGGCCAAGACGGGCCGGGTGGATCTCCGGCAACTTCCGTTGGTCACCATCGACGGCGCGGATGCCCGGGATTTCGACGATGCGGTCTATTGCGAGGCGAAGCCGAAGGGGTGGCGGCTGCTGGTGGCGATCGCCGACGTGTCCGCTTATGTAAAGCGCGGCACCGCCCTGGATACGGAGGCGCGGCTGCGCGGCAACTCGGTCTACTTCCCGGACCGGGTGATCGCCATGTTGCCCGAGATACTCTCCAACGGTCTCTGCTCCCTCAACCCGCAGGTGGACCGGCTCTGCATGGTGTGCGAGCTCTATATCGGGCAGGACGGCGCCATCCAGCGTTCCCGTTTTTTCGAGGGGGTGATGCGCTCCCACGCGCGGTTCACCTACGATGCGGTGGCCGCCATGCTGGTGGAGAAAGATGCTTCGTTGTGCCGACAGCACGCCGAGCTGCTGCCCCATCTGCGGGAGCTGTACGCGCTCTACAAGGTGCTGCACAAAACGCGCGCGCAGCGCGGCGCCATCGATTTCGATACTACGGAAACCCGGATTCTGTTCAACGCCGAGAAGAAGGTGGAGCGCATCGTGCCGCTGCACCGCAACGACGCCCATCGCCTGATCGAGGAGTGCATGCTGGCGGCCAATGTGGCGGCCGCCCGCTTCCTGCTGCGCAGCAAGCTGCCGGCTCTCTACCGTATCCACGAGCTTCCGCGGCAGGAGAAGCTGCTGGAGCTGCGGGAGTTTCTGGGCGAACTGGGGCTGTCGCTCTCGGGCGGCGACAAGCCGGAGGCGAAGGATTATGCCAAGGTGCTGGCGCGGGTTCAGGGGCGTCCTGACGCCCACCTGATCCAGACGGTGCTGCTGCGCTCCATGAGCCAGGCCCTCTACAGTTCCGAGAACGTGGGCCATTTCGGTTTGGCCTTTCCCGCATATACCCATTTCACCTCGCCCATCCGGCGCTATCCGGATCTGGTGGTCCACCGGGCCATCAAGCACCTGCTGGCAGGCGGGGAGGCGGAGAACTTCGACTACTCCCAGCCGCAACTGCAGGCCCTGGGAGAACACTGCTCCAGCACCGAGCGGCGGGCCGACGAGGCCACCCGGGACGCCGTCGACTGGCTCAAGTGCGAGTACATGCTGGACAAGGTGGGCGAGGAGTACAGCGGCATCATCACCAGTGTCACCTCGTTCGGCATCTTCGTGGAGCTGGAAGAGATCTACGTAGAGGGACTGGTGCATGTCACGGCATTGGAGAACGACTACTACCACTTCGATCCGGTACACCATCGTCTGACCGGCGAACGGGGCGGCAGCAGCTTCCGCTTGGGCGATCCCATCCGGGTCAAACTGGCGGCGGTCAATCTGGACGAGCGCAAGATCGATTTCGTGCCGCTGGACGGCGCTTCCGGCGGCGAAAAGCGGCGGCCACGGAAGAAGGGCGCCCGGCGGACACGCCGGTAAAGATCGCCCATGGTAGACGCCAAGCTCATCTTCGGTCTGCACAGCGTCCGAACCGCGCTCAAGCACGGCGGCAGTGCGGTGGAACAGGTGTGGGTGGAGGAGCGGCGCCAGGACCGCCGGGTCCGGGAGGTGACGGAACTGGCACGGGGGGCGGGGGTTCCGGTCGAAACGGTGAGCCGGGAAGAACTCGCCGATCTGTTGCCGCCCGGGTCCAATCACCAGGGGGTGGCGGCGCGCGCCCACACCTCAGTTGCTTTGGACGAGGAGGGACTGAAGGGGTTGTTGCAGGGTCTGGATGAGCCGCCGTTTCTCCTGATCCTGGACGGTGTTCAGGACCCCCATAACCTGGGTGCCTGCCTGCGCAGCGCCGACGCCGCCGGTGTGCATGCGGTGATCGCGCCGAAGGATCGCGCCGCCGGTTTGACCCCCACCGCCTGCAAGGTGGCGAGCGGGGCGGCCGAAACGGTGCCGTTCGTCCAGGTCACCAATCTCGCCCGGACCCTGCGCTGGCTGCAGGAGGCGGGGGTGTGGCTGGTGGGGACCGCCGGCGAGGCGGAGCAGACGCTCTATGAGGCGGATCTGACCGGCTCCCTGGCCCTGGTACTGGGGGCCGAAGAGAAGGGCATGCGGCGACTGACGCGGGAGGGGTGCGATCTGCTGGTACGGCTTCCCATGGCCGGTTCGGTGGAGAGCCTGAACGTCTCGGTGGCGGCCGGGATCGCCCTGTTCGAGGCGGTGCGGCAGCGTTCCCGTTTTTCCTAGGACGACTCATTCATCTTAAACTTTCGCCCAGGCGCCAAACGCGCAAAGGGAATGGAAGAGATAACCGGATACTCCCTTCTATTTCTTGCCGAGTTTCACCAGCACCTCGTGGGCGATCTCCTCGACCGATTTGCCCGTGACGTGCACGATCGCCCAGCCATGCTGACGGCATTGCGCACGAGCCCAGCGCAGTTCGTTCTTGACCGCTTCATAATCGATATAGTCGGTGGTCGGCGCCACCCCCAAAGTTCGAACGCGGACCTCTCTGCGTTCTACCAGCTGCTTCACATCCAGGAACAGGCAGGCCACTTTGTGCGGGTCGACCTTCGTCAATGGATGGGATATCGGGATGCCTTTCACCAGGGGGATATTCACCACCTTGTAGCCGCGAATCGAAAGATAGATGGAAAGAGGGGTCTTGCTGGTGCGTGAAATCCCGACCAGGATGATGTCGGCTTCCCCCAGGTGGCTGAGCGACCGGCCGTCATCGTTCTTCATGGTGAACTCCATCGCCTCCATGCGCTGAAAGTACTCTTCACCAAGTCCGTGCAGGAGTCCCGGTGTTCCCTCCGGAGAGTGACCGAAGAAATTTGCCAGCTTGCGCAGAATGGGACTCATGAGATCGAGACAGTCGATCTCGCGTTTGCGGCATTCGTCCTCGGTGAAGTTGGCCAGGTCGCGATCGACGAAGGTGTAGAAGACCATGGCATGCTTCTTTTCGGCTTGCGCCAGTATTTTGCTGACCTGGCTTTCTTCCAGGATGTGGGCGATGCGTTCGACGGTTACGTTATCTTTACGAAACTGCGCGACGGCGGCATTGATGATGGTTTCCGCCGTTTCGCCGGTGCCGTCGGAAAGCAGATAGAAGGTGTTGTCGCCGTCTTCGGGTGACATCATTTATTCCTGAAAGGAACTGCCGGAATACATATCCGGCAGTTCCGGGATCGGTCTGTTGTTACGCTTCCAGCACCGCTGCCTGGGCGGCGGCCAAACGGGCGACGGGTACCCGGAAGGGTGAACAGGAGACATAGTCCAGCCCCGCCTTGTGGCAGAATCGGATGGAGAGTGGATCGCCACCGTGTTCGCCGCAGATTCCCATCTTCATTCCTTTCTTCACGCCACGGCCCTTGGCGACCGCCATCTCTACCAGTTGGCCTACGCCACCGGTGTCGAGGGATTGGAACGGGTCCCGTTCCAGGATCTCCTTGCGGATGTAGTTGGGTAGAAAGGAATTGATGTCGTCCCGGCTGTAGCCGAAGGTCATCTGGGTCAGGTCATTGGTACCGAAGCTGAAGAAATCGGCCTGCTGCGCCACTTCGTCCGCGGTGAGGGCGGCACGCGGTATCTCGATCATGGTACCGATGGGGATATCCAGAGCATCGGTATAGCCTTTGGTCTCTTTGACATTCTTGATGGTCGCCTCGATCTCCTTGCGCAGCAGTGCGAGTTCCTTGTAGGTGCCGACCAGGGGCACCATGATCTCGGGCCGTGCATCGATATCCTTGCCGCGGCAGGCGATGGCCGCCTCAGTGATGGCGGTGACCTGCATGGTCAGAATTTCGGGATAGGTGATGGAAAGACGGCAGCCGCGGTGACCCAGCATCGGGTTGGTCTCGTGCAATTGAGCGACGCGGGTCTTGATCTTCGCCAGGGGGACGCCGAGGCGGTCTGCCAGTTCCTGTTGCAACGGCTCCTCATGGGGCAGGAACTCGTGCAGCGGCGGGTCGAGCAGGCGCACGGTGACGGGCAGGCCCTGCATGGCGGTGAACAGTCCGATGAAATCCTCGCGCTGATGGGGCAGCAGCTTTTGCAGGGCGACCTGCCGCTCCTTTTCGGTCTCGGCCAGGGTCATCTCGCGCATATCGGTGATCCGGTCTCCTTCGAAAAACATATGTTCGGTACGACACAGGCCGATGCCTTGGGCGCCCCAGGCGCGGGCCCGTTCCGCATCTTGCGGGGTGTCCGCATTGGTCCAGACCTTCAGGACGCGGTGGGAGTCGGCCCACTCCATCAGGGATTTGAATTCGTCCGAGAGTTTGGGTTCCTCTCGCGGCACCTCACCGGCCATCACTTCACCGGAGGTTCCATCGATACTGATGATGTCCTGGTCGCCGAAACTGCGGCCTTTGATGGTGACGGTGCGATTCGCCTCGTCGATCTCCACTTCGCCGGCGCCTGCGATGCAACATTTGCCCCAGCCGCGGGCCACCACCGCCGCATGGCTGGTCATGCCGCCGGTGGAGGTGAGGATGCCGGCTGCGGCGTGCATGCCGCTGACGTCTTCGGGGCTGGTATCCTTGCGCACCAGGATGATCGCCTCTCCCTCGTGGGCGCGGTCTACCGCCTCATCGGCGGTAAAGGCGATTTTGCCGGAGGCGGCCCCCGGTGAAGCGGGGAGGCCGACGGTCAGGACGTCGCGCGCGGCGTTGGCGTCGAAGGTGGGCAGCAGCAGCTGGTTGAGGTCGTTGGCGGGTACCCGCAGCAACCCCTCCTTCTGGTCGATGCGGCCCTCCGTCACCATGTCGACGGCGATCTTTACCGCGGCGCGGCCGGTACGTTTGCCGGTACGGGTCTGCAGCAGATAGAGGTTGCCTTTCTCGATGGTGTATTCGATATCCTGCATCTCCCGGTAGTGGTCTTCCAGGGTGGTTTTCACTTCCAGCAGTTGTTGGTAGATCTCGGGGCGCCACTTCACCATTTCGTTCACGTTCTGGGGTGTGCGGATGCCGGCCACTACGTCCTCTCCCTGGGCGTTGACCAGGAATTCACCGAAGAACTCGTTCTCGCCGGTGGAGGGATCACGGGTGAAGGCGACGCCGGTGCCGGAGTCCTCACCCATGTTGCCGAACACCATGGTCTGGACATTGACCGCGGTACCCAGCAGGCCGGTGATCTCGTTGATCTCGCGGTATCGGACGGCACGCGGGATGTTCCAGCTTTTGAATACCGCCTCGATCGCTTTTTCAAGCTGTTGGTAGGGATCCTGGGGGAAATCCTCTTTGGTGTGCTTTTTGTAGACCGCCTTGTAGGCTTCGATCAGTTCGGCCAGGCCGTCTTCGTTCAAGTCGGTGTCTTCGGTGACGCCGAACTTCTCTTTGATCCGGTCAAACTCGTGTTCGAACTCATGGTGCGGCACCTCCATGACTACGTCGCCGAACATGTTGATCAGACGCCGGTAGGCGTCGAGGGCGAAACGGCGATTCCCGGTGATGGCGGCCAATCCCGCCATCGCTCCGTCGGTCAGCCCGAGGTTGAGGACGGTATCCATCATGCCCGGCATACTGACTGCGGCGCCGCTGCGTACCGACACCAGCAGGGGGTTCTCCTCGGAGCCGAACTGCTTGCCGGTCTCCTGCTCCAGCAGGTCCATGTTCCGGTGAACCTCATCCAACATACCGTCCGGCAGTTTGCCGCCGATTTCGTTGTATTCGGCGCAGGTTTTAGTGGTGATGGTGAATCCCGGTGGCACCGGCAGGCCGATGGAGGTCATTTCCGCCAGGTTGGCGCCCTTGCCGCCAAGCAGCTCCTTCATCTCCTTGGTGCCTTCGGATTTGCTTTTTCCAAAGTAGTGGACGCGTTTTTGGGGTGTCGTTGCCATTGCTTCGCCCTGAATTTGAATTGAACTCTACTGTCAATATTAGGAAGGGTGGTTCCAATATTATCGTTTAAAAACAGTATGTTAAAAAAAGGTGCGCAGTCGTAGCGCACGCCATATGGCCGTACGGCTGTTGTCGCCGGCAGCATTCTGCCACAGATAGGGCGGGAGATGTGAATTCTCTCCTGACCGTTCCTGAGCAATGCCAAGAGCGTCGGAACAGATGGGGAGACGGCCGCCGACATCCCGTACCGATCCGTCACTCCGGAAAGGTGATGCGAAAACGATCGAGAAGGTATCGGTTATTCCCCCAAAGCCCCGATCATCGCACCGATTTCCGCTGATTGCTCGCCTCCCGTTTTGGTTTGCAACCGGCACCCAGGAGGATCCGGCCGGGTGCGACAAGATGCAGATTTTAAAAGATATGTCCCGAAAAGAGAAACTTTCGGAGGATTTTTTTCCCGTTTGGCTGCAGTCGGCGGAGGTGCCTGGCGACGACAAACAAAAAACCCTCAGACAGCGCCCGAAATCTCAGCCGGTCTTTCTGCAAAAGACGGAAACACGAATTCGACGGAGGAGGTCGGTCGGAACCGGGTATGGACCGCTCAATAATAGAGGTCTTCCACCAGCGGTTCTTCTTCAGACCGCAGGTCTCCCCATTCACTCTCCGTTTCGTCCTGATCGAAGAACTCCTGCAATCCTTCGTCGTTACGAAACTCCATAAAAGGCGCACTCCAGTCGTCGGGGTTGGTATCGGTGACCGATGTGCCCAGGTCATCGAGATCTCCGACATCCACCGCGCCCGCCCAACTCTCCGGATCTCCGGCGGGAGCAAGCTCTACCTCATACCAAGTGTCCAGGTCGATTTCCTCGATGCTACCGTCGAAGTGCTGGATCTCGACCAGCCCATCGTCCTCATCGAACGCGACCACCAGGAAATGCTGCCCTTTGTCCAGATGCTGATACCAATAACCGACAATCGGATCATTTTCAGTAACCATAACTGCACCCCACTACGGCATAAATTCTGGATCTCCTTATTCTTGAGCAGACGTACCGTCCCCGATTCATTCGCGTCCGCTCTATTTCCAAGTATATGCACTGTTGCCTGCCGCGGTAGGTGTCCGGAGGGATCTTTTCCTTTATTCAGAACGATTCTAACCTTTGATGCCGATCGTCGGCTCCGAAGGCGCCGCTCCTGCCCGGCGCCGGCTCCCCACCACGGCGTTGCCGGCGCCTGCGCCGGGCGCTGGGAGGGGGCTGTGGAGCGGAGTTCTATCGCTGGAGGGGATTGCGGGAAACGGAATCCGGCCGGACGGGGGTGGCCTTACCGGTTCGAAGGGGGGCGGAAAAGTGCCGGTCCTGATCCGATGCCTGTCGACCAAGAGATGTAAAATACCACTTTATATGAATATTATGCCGAAAAGATAATTATATCATCCACAATAGGCCATTTTAAGATAAAAAATAGTTTACGTATAACCACATTTATCTGTTTTCTACATCGATCACGCATTGCGCGCACCATTTACCGTCCGTCTCCTGTTTCATGGACAGTTTGGTGTAGGCCGCGCCCTTGATTTCCACCGCCGGCCGGTGACGCTCCGGGCCGACCCGCTTGCCGGTGATCTCCGCTTGCAGCCGGTCGCCCGCGATTTTCCCCCGAAACCACCGAACAGCATCCGGCGGGACGCCATCTCGTACACCAGTACATTCAGCCAGTCAGTGAGCAGGAGTTCGGGGTTGGGACGGAGCGCTGGATGACCACCTCCCGCTCCGGTTGGACGGAGGCGGGAGCGCGGATCGCGGCCGTCAGTGCCGATGCCGCCTGCTCAAATGCCTCTTCGACCGTGGCGCCGAAGCCACGGACCCCGATGTGGGACGCGTGGTGAAAATGTTCCCGGAACGCTTTGTCCATGACCAACGCAGAGCACCAAACCTCGTTGTGGAAGAGGCCGGTGCTATGCTTTTTTGAAGATGAGGCGCAATGGAGAGGTTGCAGGGAACGCCGATACGTCAGGAGAAGGGTATGTCGGGTCAGAGCGAAATGTTGCAGGATATCGAACGGGAGGTGGAGTTTACCTATACCCTGACCGGAAAGCGGTCCCTCGACGCGCAGGTGATGGCGGCCATGGGCGCCGTTCCGCGGCGTTTATTCGTACCCATGGAACTGCAACCGCTGGCGTATCAGAACGGGCCGTTGCCGATCGGCCATGGTCAGACCATTTCCCAACCCTATATCGTGGCACTGATGACCGACCTGCTGGAGCCGCAACCGGAGGATGTGATCCTGGAAGTAGGGACCGGTTCCGGCTATCAGACGGCAATTCTCGCGACCCTGGTACGGCAGGTCTATTCGATGGAGATCGTGGCGCCGCTCTCGGAGCAGGCGGCGCGCCGGTTGTCGGAGCAGGGCTACCACAATGTGGAGTGTCGGATAGGGGACGGTCATTCCGGATGGCCGGAACATGCGCCGTATGACGGCATCATGGTTACCGCCGCCGCCCTCGAGATTCCGCCGTTGCTGATCGAACAGCTGAAGCCGGGAGGACGGTTGGTGATTCCGGTGGGATCTCCCTGTCTGCCGCAGGAACTGATGGTGGTGGCAAAGAGTGGCAGCGGGCGAATCACCACTCGCCGGGTACTGGGTGTGGCGTTCGTGCCGTTGACCGGCGGGCAGAATCAAACCTGTGAAGAGTGAGTCGCGCTCACCGAATCCTTATATCCCGTCGGTAGCGTCTACTGGCGTGCTTGTTCCGTTGGAGCACAACCATTGCGATGGTGTTGCCTACGAATGGAGATGAGCTCAGGAAAGGAGGAGGTCAGTCACCCCCTCCTTTCCTGATGTTGTTTACGGCTGCTTGAGTTTCCCGATTACGGTGTCGATCAGGTTCATCGGCAGCGGGAAGACAATGGTGTTGGAGCGCTCGCCGGCGATCTCGGTAAGGGTCTGCAGATAACGCAGTTGCATCGCCTCAGGGGCTTGTGCCAGCCTTTGCGCCGCTCCCAGCAGTTTTTCCGAGGCCTCCATCTCTCCCTCGGCGTGGATCACCTTGGCGCGGCGTACCCGTTCCGCCTCGGCCTGCTTGGCGATGGCGCGTATCATGGTTTCGTTGAGGTCAACGTGCTTGATCTCCACGTTGCTGACCTTGATGCCCCAGGCGTTGGTCTGTTCGTCCAGGATCTCCTGGATGTCGGCATTGAGCTTCTCGCGTTCGGAGAGCATCTGGTCCAGTTCATGTTGTCCCAGCACGGAACGCAGAGTGGTCTGCGCCAACTGGCTGGTGGCGGCATAGAAGTTTTCCACCTGGATGATCGCCTTGTCCGGTTCGACCACCCGGAAGTAGACCACTGCATTGACCTGTACCGAGACGTTGTCGCGGGAGATGACGTCCTGCGAGGGTACGTCCATGACGATGGTGCGCAGGTCCACCCGCACCATTTGTTGGAATCCAGGGATCACGATGATCAGTCCTGGTCCTTTTACTTTCCAAAAGCGACCTAATTGGAAGATAACGCCGCGTTCATATTCGCGCAGGATACGGATCGCCGAGATCAGAAACAGCGCGATCAGGCCGAGCACCGTGAAAAAGGTATATGGGCTCATGATTTTCCCTCCGATATCGATTGTGCGGGGGTCACCCGCAGGATTAGTCCTTGGTGTCCGGTTACTTTCACTCGTTGACCTTTTTTCAGTGGTGCGTCACATATCGCCGACCACCGTTCACTGTGAATCGCAATGGCCCCCTGACCTTCAAAATCGTCGATTACTACACCTTCGTCACCGAGCAACTGTTCCAGGCCGCTGACTACCGGTCGCCGTCGTGCTTTGAAGACCATGCCGATGGCGAAGACAAACAGCAGGATACTGATCAGGGCGAAGGTGGCGATGATCGACAGGTCAATGCCGAAACCCGGTGCGTCACTGTCGATCAGAATGATCGAGCCGACGACAAAGGCTGTGGCGCCGCCGATGCCGAGCATGCCGAAACTCGGTTGAAACGCCTCGCCGATCATCAGGCCGACCCCGAGCAGGATCAGCCCCATGCCGGCATAGTTGACCGGCAGGAGTTGGAAGGCGTAGAGCGCCAGGATCAGGGCGATGGCGCCGACGGTTCCGGGTACCACCGTACCGGGATTGTAAAACTCCAGGATCAGACCGTAGATGCCGATCAACATCAGGATATAGGCGACATTGGGATTGGTGATCACGCTGAGTAAGCCGCTGCGCCAGTCGGGATTGCGTATTTCCACCGCCAGCCCGGCGGTTTGCAGTTTGCGCGGTTGTCCCTGCACCGATACCTCGCGGTCGTTGATTTTCTGTAACAGATCGTCGGTGTCGGCCGCCATCAGATCGATCACATTGAGTTTGAGCGCTTCGTCTGCCGGCAGGCTGGCAGCTTCGCGGACCGCTTTCTCCGCCCACTCGACGTTACGCCCATGCATCTGCGCCAGGCCGCGGATATAGGCGGTCGCGTCGTTGATGATTTTATGCTTCATGGCGTCCTGCTCGACGGCCTGTTGCTTGTCCTCTCCCTGTTTCGGACTTCCCTCATCACCGCCGCCGCCCGGCAGACCGCCGATGGACACCGGGGTGGCCGCTCCCAGGTTGGTTCCGGGCGCCATCGCCGCGACGTGGCTGGCGTAAAGGATATAGGTGCCGGCGCTGGCGGCGCGCGCTCCGCTGGGCGCCACGAAGGTGGCCACCGGCACCGGTGAGTTGATGATCGCCTTGATGATGCTGCGCATGGAGGTATCAAGTCCGCCCGGAGTGTCCATTTGAATCACCACCAGTTCCGCATCATCATCGGCGGCCCGTTCCAATGAGCGAGTCAGATAATCGGCCGTGGCGGGTCCAATGGCATCATTGACGGTCAGTTGAATCACCTTACGCGTGGCTGGCGCGGGGGCGTCATCCTGCGCAGGGAGCGCGGTATAAACCAACATTACGGCAAGGATTAAAAAGAAAGTGCGCATTCCGTTTCTCCGATTTTTATCAACCAATCATAGTCGCTATTGGTGGCTTTTCGGATAAATAACCGCTTTTTATTTTTTCGTCAGCTACGAACGCGGTACGTGCTGTTCGTGGGAGAAGTATTATTCCAGCTCAAACAGCATGGCAAAAGCAATTGGGCAGGGTTTGGCGGCGCCCGGCGGGGGAGGTGGGAACGGCATCGCATTTTCCACCGCCTTCCGTGCGGCAGCTCGTAACAGGGAGTGACCGCCTTCGAGATTGAGTGCGCGCACGCTGCCGTCGGGCGCGATCAGGAAACGGATTTGTACCGATCCCTCCAGTCCGCGACGGCGCGCCACACGGGGGTAGTTTTTGTGTCGCTCTACCTGCTGCATCACCAAGGCAAGATAGTCTTGAACCCCGCTGGTGGCATTCGCCGCCATCATCGCTTCCTCGGTTTGCTGCGGTTCCGTCACCTCCTGCGATGGCGGCGGCTCCGGTTGTGGTTCCGGCGTCGGTTCCGGCTCGGGCTTTGGCTCCGGTTTGGGCAGCGGTTTCGGTGTCGGCTTGGGTTTCGGCTTTGGTTCAGGTTTGGGCTCGGGCTGCGGCTTCGGTGCCGGTGGAGTCGGACGCTGAAAATTAAGGCTGACCCGAGTCACTGCGGGCGTGGGCTGTTCGACGCCCGGTTTCAGCAGCGCACTGGCAAAGAACCACACCACCACCCCGTGGACGATGGCGGAAAACAGGATGACAGCGAAACGCAGACGAATATCAAAAGCCTTCACGGGCGTTCCGTCAGTATCTCCAGAGACTGCGCGCCGGCGATGCGTGCGGCATCCATTACCTTAACCACAAGATCCAGGTGAGTGGATGCGTCGGCACGCAAAATTACGCTTTTTTCCACCGGGGCATGCAAGGCGCCACGCAGTGTCTCCAGAAGCTGCGCTTCCTGTACGGGGTAATCGTTTACCAGTATTGTTCCATCCGGCCGGATTACGACTTCAACTCCACGCTGTTCGTCCGGTGTTTGGGCGCTCTCCGCCTTCGGCAGTTCGATGTCGAGCTGCTTCTCCTGAACGAAGTGCGCGGTCAGAAGAAAAAAGACCAGCAGCAGAAAGACGACATCGATCAGTGGTGTAAGGTTGAGGCCGACACTGGAACGTCGTCGCAGCCGCTCATGCGGTATCACTCAGATTCTCCCAGTGATGCGGTTGCGCACGGTCCGGCTTGTGGGCATGTGCGGAGAAATGTTCGCTGACCAACGAGATGCAACGGTCCATGGCGTGCAGGCGGCGTTCCACCGTGTTCTCCAGGAAATGCAGCAGGATCAGCAATGGAATGGCTACGGATAAACCCACGCCGGTAGTGATCATCGCCTCCCAGATGCCGCCGGCCAACGCTGCCGCATCCACCTTGCCGCCCGCCGTTTCGATCACCATGAATGCCTTGATCATGCCGATGATGGTGCCTAACAGTCCCAGCAGCGGGGCGGTGTTACCGAGAATGCCGAGGGTCGCCAGGCCCGATTCCATGCGCTTGAGCTCCTCGGCACGGATGCGCACACCGGCCGGTTCCGGATCCTGAACGCCCCGGTTCAGCGAATCGAGCATACCGGTTACCACGGCCGCCTCCGGACCCTTCATCACCCCGAATGATTGCGGATCATTGCTTTTCTGAAGTGAGGCCTGAATCCGTTCTTCAAGATCGGGCGGGGTACGCCCCATACGCATCCAGTGTAGATACCGCTCCAGGACGATGCCGAGACCCACTACCGAATAGCCTGCCAGAATCCAGACTACAAATCCGCCTTTTACAAAGAGTGCTTCAAACGTCATGTCGCTATCCAACCTGTTGCGGTTCCAATTCCCATAATGATCAACATTGCAATCCCTGCCTGTTCCAGACGGGGGCGCCATTGTGCCAAATGGTTGCGTACTTCGGTACCGAAATGTGCCATTCCGACGCCGAACACCAGTGCCGGGATCAAGGCGGCTCCAATGCCGAAACCGATCCCCAGCGAGAGTCCCGCACTGCCGCTGCCGCTGGCGGCCGCCGCCATCAGGACGGTGCCGAGGGGCAGACAGGGATTGAGGGCCAGGCCGGCTCCCACAAAAAATAATCCGGACGGCAGGAGATTGCCGCCGCCCTGTGGCTTGCTGACCGTTGGGGGCGCGACCCGGGCGGTATTTCCTTCGCCGCAGGCCGGGTTACGCCCGCGCCGCCACCACAACGCCAACGCCACCAGCAGAGTCGCACCCCCCAGTATCCAATGGGTGGGGGCGAGATCGAGCCGGTCCGCGAGATCTCCCCCCAGCCAACCCGCCGACAGGCCGAGCAGACTGTAGCCGCAGACGCGTCCGAGCGAGAAAGGGAGGATCACGCGCCACGAACTCCCGACCCTGGAATCACCGGCCAGAAACACCGGGGCCAGGTAGGGGAGGCAGGCGATGTTGCAGGGACCGGCGCCAAAACCGAGTCCCAACACCAGGGCGGCCGCAAAGCTGAGAGTGACGGCTTCGGTCATGGGGCGTCCCGTTTACTCTGCCACTGTTTCTGCGCCTGATTGCGCCGCTTGAAGTATTGCGGATCGCTGACAAACACCGGTAGCCCGACGTATTTGAGTTGCAGTACCCCCTGTTCCGGACAGAACTCGACACAACGGCCGCACAAGGTGCACTCCTCAAAGGTGACGTCGCGCTTTTCCATCTCAGTCTGGATTTCCGTGATGTCCATGGGGCACGCTTTGACGCAAAGTCCGCACTTTTCGCACCGTTCGGTTCCGTTCTTGACCAAGCGCAACAGGCCGAGTTTGCGGAATACGGCATGCAGTGCCAGCATCGGACAGATGCGGCAAAACGGCAGGCGGGTGGTCAACGACAGTGCGATTACCGACCCGAACAGAAAATCGGCGGTGATGGAAAGCACCATGGCGGCGGGGGTTGCGGTATCGACATGGAATTGATCGGTGCTGCCGGAGAACAGACTGCTCATGAGCCGGGAAGGACAGATCTTACAGAAAGGATCCACCATATCGTGGCCGAAATATCCGAGCCCGGTAAGCAGCGGAAAGATGAGAACCAGGAACAGCAGAATCAGCCACTTCACCGGCCGCAGGCGTTGTCGCAGACCCGATGCGACATTCGTTCGCTGCCGCAGTCCCAGTTTGGTACCGAGCATGTGCAGCACTTCCTGGAAGGTGCCGACAGGACAGATCCAGCCGCAGAATGCTTTGTTCAAGACGATGAACAGCAGCAGGAAGGTACCGAGGGTTACCAGGGTCGGCAGTAATCCCATCATTATGTTGCCGCCTGCGGCGACCACGGGGCCGAAACGGTGCGCCATTTGGTGTTGCATCGGGATCAGGGTGCAGTAGTCGGCGGTCTGGAAGTCGTAGGCACAGCTCAGTGCCGGAAACGCCACACTCAGTTTGTCCGCGGTGTAATAGCCGACGATGACGGAGCCGTAAACCAGAAACAGAAAGGCGGCGAGTTGAACCAGTTTGCGTAGAATCGAGAGGTTGAAGTTTTTCATTCGGATTTCTCCCCATTCTGTTTACGCACCCGACCGACGATACCGCCGGCCAGCAGGCCGAGCGCGAAAATCGCCGCCGCCAGGCTTTTTGATTGCCAATGGGAGGGGTCGATGAAATAGGCGGCGCTGAGGGTGGTGTGATAGGTAACTCCGTTATCCTGATGTTCGGCGACCAACCACATCTCGCCCGGTTTGTTACCGGTACGGCCGGTTTTTTCCTCCGGAAAGTCATCCGGTATTAAGAAACGGACCCGTCCGTCGGCATCGGATTTTCCCGCGAGTTGAGTGCCGTTGGAGGTGGATAATGTCACCTGCGTGTCGGCCAGCGGCGTGTCTTTGAAGCGAAGTAAAAAACTCCAAGTATGATTTCCGATGTAGCGATAGTGTTCCCGCGGGATCGGGTCGGGCACGATCTCAAATGTGCTCTTCAGCAGCGCCGCCAACTCGGAAGGGGAGTGACCGCTGGGTTTGCCGCGCAGGTATTCATAGCGGATCAGGGTATCTTCCAGGTTACTCCATGACCGGGAGGCCACCAGCGCGTGGTAGTTATCCATACCGGTGTTGGGGATCGTGATGCCGCCGTGCTGAACCTCCAGCACGATACTGGTCAGATCCGGCTTCCAGAGTCGTACGGTCGCACCGTCACCATTGGCCAGCATCAACTGTTGTTTTCCGTCACCGTTTCGATGTGATGCGGCAGCGCCTTCCTGGCCCGAGCCCTTACCGTGTTCTGCGCACCAAGCGTCGCCGGTAACCAACAATAACAGCGACAGGATGCTCCATGTTAAGAATCGATGTTGCATGCTGTTGTCCTCAGAACTGATAGCGATAGTTCAGCATGGCGGTGCGGGGGGCGCCGGCGGAGTAGCTGACGGTTCCGCTGGAGCTTTTTTTCGCTTCCACCGCGTAGTGCTGATCGAACAGGTTGTCGACGTTCAGTACCAGACTGTGATGGCCACTCTCGTACCCGAACATCAGGCTGGTGAGGAATTCATAACCGCCGTACTTCTCGGTATTGGCATTGTCCATCCAGTACTTGCCCCAGGTGTCGGTCTGGATGCGGGCCTTGAAACCGCTGGGATGCTCATAGTCGAGACTGAGGTTGTACTGGTGTTGGGGGACATAGGGGAGCCGGTTGCCGGAGTAGTCGTTGGTGGACGATTCGATGAAATCGATGAAGGTGTAGTCACTGTAGGCATATCCGGCGCCCAACCAGAGACGATCGCCCAGGCGCAGGCGGCCGCTGAACTCGATCCCTTTCTTCAGGGTCTTGCCGGCGTTTTCGAAATTGCTGGTCCAGCCGGTGTATACCTGGATGATGTCGTCGCTGACGGTGGTGCGGTAGGCCGCGAAGTCAAACGCCCAGTTCTCGCCGCGACCCTTGAGCCCGATTTCCATGTTACGTGCGATGGCGGCGGTGAGGTCCGGGTTGTTCTGGATCTCGCTCTCCGACGGTACCTGACCGGACTGGGCGATCGTGGCATAGATGTTGAGCAGGTCGGTCAACGCATAGGTCACACCCAGTTTCGGAGAAAACATCTTGAAGGTGGTGTCGGTCTTGGTGATGACCGGTGCGCCAAACCAGGAATAGGTGGAAGTGCCCCAGCTATATTCGCCATAGGCCACGTTCTCGATATCGAAATTCATCTGGTCGTAACGGAAGCCCAGATCCACGGTCAGGTTGTCACTGGGGCGCAGGGTCTCTTGCATGAACAACCCATACAGGGTGTTGGTGGCCTCTTCCTCTTCCAGTAGCGCTCCTTTCTCGTCCGAATTGGTGCGGATGATCCCTATGTGGGGGAACGGTGTCGGTATCAGCCCCATGGTGACATCGGCGTAGGTGTATTTTTTTGAGTTATCGGTCTGGTCCATACGAGCGGTGACCCCCGCTACCAGGGTGCTCGTACCCAGCAATTGATGGTTATAGGAAAACTCAAGGTCGGTGCCGAAGACGTCGGTGCCGGGATTGTCGTTAATAACTCCGGTAACCGGATGGTAGTGTGACCAGCGGTTGAAATAGATGCGCGGTTTGAAGGTGAAGTCCCCGAACTCCTGCTCCAAGCGCGAGTTGAAAAACCAGATCTTGGAATAACGGCCGCTGTTCTGCCAGGGGCTGCTGGTTGTGTCGTGCTGTTCGCCGGTGTCTTTGAATTCCTCGAATTCGGTTGCATCCATCGATCCCGGCAACTGGATGTCGGCCTGGGAGTAGCTGAGCTCGGTCTCCAGGGTGCCGGTATCGCCGAGCTGAACACCGTGTTTCAGGCTAATCTGCTGGGTATCGAATTTGTTCCAGTCGCGCCAGTTGTTTTCCATCTCCCGGTGCGAGGCGGTGAGGGAGATAGCATTGGAGTCGTTGATCTGGCCGCCGATGCGCGCGTGCAGCATGCGGGCGCCTTGCTCGCCGATTCCGGCCTTGATGCGATTGTTATCGGTATCGAATACGGATTTTGAGATGATCTGGATGGTGCCGCCGGCGGAACCGCTGCCATACAGGGAGCCGGGCCCCTTGGTGATCTCGATACGCTCGATGTCCTGGGTGTCGATGAAGTCGAAGCGGGAGAAACTGTCCGGATCGGTCATGGGAACGCCGTCGCGCAGAACCATGATCTCGCGCACCCCGTAGTTGGCCTTCTGGCCGGAGCCGCGGATGATCAGGCGCACGTCGTAACCGCCGTTCTTGGAGTCGATCAGGACGCCGGGCGTACCCTGGATGGCATCCTTGATGTTCATCATCTTGGCGTCTTCGATCTGTTTTTCATCGATCACCGTGATGGAACTGGTCACCTCTTTGGTGGGACGCTCGATACGGGATGCGGTGACGCTGATGGTGTCGGTGTCGGCGGCCATCAACGGGTGACTGGTGAACAGGACGAAAAGAACCGGTATCCCGGTAAGCGACTTCAGAATCCCCATTATAATTGCCTCTGTTTATAGTTAGTGTGTTCGTTGCGCGACTTCCTGAACGAATAAGGCCATCCAAGGCATTCGAGACCCTGTAGCAAGGGTTGGGCCAGAAGGAAATATCCTTATGAAACAAAGGAATATATTTTGTTCTTGCGGGGTAAAATGCGGCATTTCACACACCGGCCGAGTGATGTGCCGCAGTGCGCGACCGGCCACCCGCATTCCGTAACCAACCAACCGACGGCAAACGACAAGTGAAGAAATCCGGGTTCAAACAGAAAAAGGTACCGTCCGGGATGGCTGCAGGCACCGACAAGTGCCTCTGGCATACGATCGAGGTCCGGGAAGTATGCAGCCATTTTGCGTCCGACCCGGAATGCGGGCTGACCGAAAAGGAGGCGCAACAGCGTCTTGATCGGGGGGGAGCCAATGAACTGCAGGAGGGCGTGCGGCGCGGCTTGCCGCGAATTCTGATCGGCCAGTTTTCCGATTTTATGATCCTGGTACTGCTGCTGGCGGCTTTGATTTCCGGCCTGATCGGTGATCCGCAAGATGCGATTGTAATCCTGGTGATTGTGCTGCTGAACGCAATCATCGGGGCGCTTCAGGAGTATCGCGCGGAACGAGCGGTGGCGGCATTGCGTCTGGTTATGGCGACGACCGCCAGGGTGGTCCGGGACGGTGTGACGAGAACGATCCCTACCCGGGAACTGGTACCCGGCGATTTGGTATTGCTGGAGGCGGGGAATGTGGTACCCGCTGATCTGCGGTTGACCGAGAGTGTACGGCTCCAGACGGGAGAGGCGGCGCTCACCGGTGAATCCCAGGCGGTGGACAAGACGGAAGCCGTGTTGCCGGATGCCCGGCTGACGCTGGGTGAACGCAGCAACATGGCCTGGAAGGGAACGCAGGTGACTTACGGTCGCGGTCGCGGAGTGGTGGTGGCCACCGGAATGGCTACCGAGATCGGGCATATCGCCGCATTATTGCGTGCCCAAACGGGCGTCAAGACCCCTCTGCAGGTGCGTTTGGCGCGCTTCGGGCGTCAGCTTGCCCTGGCGATCCTGGCGATTTGCGCCATTATCTTCGCGGCCGGAGTGATGCGAGGGGAGCCGGTCATGCTGATGTTGCTGACCGCTATCAGTCTGGCGGTGGCAGCAATCCCCGAAGCATTGCCGGCGGTGGTCACCATCTCCCTGGCCTTCGGTGCGCGCAAGATGAGTACGCATAACGCACTGGTGCGGCGCTTACCGGCAGTGGAGACGCTCGGCTCGGTAACCTACATCTGTACCGACAAGACCGGCACCTTGACGCAAAACCAAATGACCCTTGAGACGTTGTTTGTGGATCGGCGGCATGTGGCAATGGCCACTGCCGAAGGCGAGCTTTCCGAAGCGCTCCACTGGCGCCTGGGACAGGCATTGGCTCTCAGTAACGATGTGCAAGAAGAGAATGGGATCCTGATCGGTGATCCCACCGAGATCGCGTTTTATAACGGGGCCAGAGAACTGGGCATCGTAAAGGCCGAACTTGAAGAGTCACAGCCGCGCTTGGCGGAGATCCCGTTCGATTCGGCGCACAAATGCATGGTTACACTGCATGAGGAGAGTGACGGCGCAATCGCATTTCTGAAGGGAGCGCCGGAAGCGGTTTTGGCCCTTTGCGGGCACCAGTTGACCACGGGCGGATTGATACCGTTGGAGACGGAAGAGTTGGAAGCGGAGGCGGAGCATCTGGCGGCCGAAGGTCACCGGGTATTGGCGCTTGCCTGCCGGGAACTTCCGGAAGGGTTTGCCGGTGATTTGGAAGAGTTGTTGCAGGGAGATTTCATCTTGCTGGCCTTGGCTGGCTTGATTGATCCGCCAAGACCGGAAGCGGCGGCAGCGGTTGCCGCCTGTCGCAGCGCAGGCATTGTACCGGTGATGATCACCGGCGATCACCCCGGCACTGCGCGGGCGATCGCTACAAGGCTGGGAATCGAGCGGGTGGACTCGCAGGTTATCACCGGCCGCGAACTCGACGACCTCTCCGACGAGGCATTTGCGAAACGGGTGACAGAGGTGCGTGTTTATGCCCGGGTAAGCCCGGAACAAAAAATCCGTATCGTAAAGGCGCTACAGGCAAACGGGGAGTTCGTTGCCATGACCGGTGATGGAGTGAATGATGCCCCGGCGTTAAAGCGGGCCGCCATCGGGGTGTCCATGGGACAGAAAGGTACCGATGTAGCGCGTGAAGCCTCCGATTTGGTGCTGTTGGACGATAATTTCGCCACCATCGTGGAGGCGATACGGGAAGGCCGGAGGATTTTCGACAATATCCGCAAATTCGTGAAATACACCATGACCAGCAACGCCGGTGAGATCTGGACGTTGTTTCTGGCGCCGTTTCTCGGGCTGCCGATACCGTTGTTGCCGATTCATATTCTCTGGATCAATCTGGTGACCGACGGTTTGCCGGGCCTGGCGTTGGCGGCCGAACCGGCGGAGCCTGGAATCATGCGCCGCCTGCCGCGTCCCCCGAACGAAAGCATCTTTGCGCATGGCATGGGGGCGCACATGATCTGGGTGGGGTTGCTGATCGGCGGGCTCTCCATCATGGGGCAGTCATGGGCGTTTATCGGCGGGCACGAAAGCTGGCAAACGGTGGTATTTACAGTGTTGACCCTGGCGCAGTTATTTCACGTATTGGCAATCCGTTCCGAACGGGAGTCGTTGTTCTCAATCGGATTATTTTCAAACCGGCTGCTGCTGGAGGCGGTGTTGCTGACCGTAGTGTTGCAACTGGCGGTGATCTATCTTCCGTTCCTGAATCCGTTGTTTCGGACACAGCCGTTGACCGGCACGGAATTGGCGGTTTGCTTTCTGCTCGCGTCGTTGGTACTGGTTGCGGTAGAGATTGAAAAGATGCTGATACGTGCCGGACGGTTGTACCGCTAAAGGGGCGGATGTATACGCTAACCCTGGGGGCGCCGTCCCGAAGACGGCTTTTTGGATTTCGTGGATCCCGGGGGTGGCTCTGGTCTGCGTGATTGACGATTTGGCAAAAGCACGAAGTTTTTCAGGCACTGATCGCAGATTTCGTAGTACAGCTCTTGTGATTCCTTAAGCAACGCTTCCCGGTCCTTTACGAAAAAATCGTTAGCGGTGGCGGTAAACGCATCTGCGATAGCCTGAAATCCTCTGAAGGTGTCGGCGATCACGAATTGGATTGAGGGGCTGTCCAGGAACTCCAGGTCCCGAATTATCTCTACCAGCGATTTCTTTTCGCTGCTCTTTCCGATCAATCCCCGGAGCTTCCGTTTTAACGCTTCCTGGAATCGTTTGAACTGGTTCGATCTGTCTTCTCCAGCGGCTCGCAGACTTCGATCTATAATCTCCTTCAGCTCGGCAATATTCAGGATCAAATGGTAGGTGCTGAGGTTCGAGATCAGTTCCCGCATGGTGGAAAAGTCAATCGACTCTTCTGTATAGGTTAGAAATTCAGAGTTGGAAAACAGGATAGAGTAGATGCGGATCCAGTCGGTGATCTGATCCGCGCTGATGGAGGTGGAGATCGCCAAGGCGTTGCGTTCCAGTTCCAAAAGCGTTTTTTCAGCTGTTGCTTTCTTGAGTGCCGAGGGGATATGGAAGACCCCGTCAAGCCCGATCAATTTCTCTTGCGCAATCTTGACCCGCTCTTCGGTCTCGCTGTTGCTCGAGTCCGAATCGGCAGCTCGTTTCAGATATTCCCAGGTGCATGCCAGTTCGTTCTGAATCAGGCGGCGGCGAATCTTCATCTGTTCTTCCGCGGCCCGGTATTCCGCAACAAAGGTTCGGGCTAATCTTTTTAGTATCGCATCCTGATCGGCGTTAATCCGGCTCAAAAGTTGCTCCAGGATATCACGAACTTTAAGGTCTAATTGCTTTGCGCAGCGGTATCCCCAAATCTTGGAGATGGCATCCCAATATTTTATGAATTCTTCCGATCCAAGAACCTCTTGTTTTTTGATCTGAAGCAGCAGGGTGTTGACGACGATCTGGAGTCTGAGTTGTTCGATCAGGCTTGGCTCTTCGCCTCTGTTGATATAGTCCCGAAACAGCGAAATGGTGCCGTGCTTGAGCGTGGTTTCCGGATCGGCCTCTTTCTGTAACCGGAAGATCAGTAACAAATAGGGTTTAATGGTGATGTATTTGTAGCTGGATTTCAGCCGTTGGTGCATCTGATTAAGATGTTGCGACAGGGCAGTAACATTCTGAATGGGAAAGTTGCTGTATTGCTGTAGTACCTCGACGACGGCGCGCCGTCCGGCTTCGATCCTGATCAGTTCTTCTTTGTAGAGATTGACCAGACTGTCCGAGAGCCGGCTGCTGTCACCCTGCTCGAAGTTCTCACGAATCTGGCACAGAAACTCCTCGGGCATCACGGTGCTGAGATAGATATCCGATATGTTTTCGTTGAACTGCTGCTTGAGAGAGTCCTCAATCATGAAATAGGTGTCGTCACTTGTCAGTTCGCCATTCGCCTCAATTGCGGCGGCGGTCTCCCTGAGCAGCACTCCGGCGATCTGATCAAGGTGCAGATTGCGATAGTCCAGTTTGCCCGCTTTCTCCCACTCCCGGACGAGCTGGGGAAAAAAGGACTCTTTCATCAAATCTCGCACCAGGCGAATGATGGCGGTAACGTCCCGACGACGATACTCGTTGGCTAGATGATTCCGATATTCGGTTATGTCCATGCTGCTATCTTACCGATAGTTAAGGTTATAACGTCCCTGTCGGAACGGACACCTGGGAGAGATAGCGGACTGCAGGTGCACATGATTGACGGCCGGGGTCAACCCGGCCGCCAATATCAAATCCTTTTTATTATAGTTGAACAGCTTCACATTTTTTGGATGCTTGGGGCGTGATTTTGCGCTCATTTTTGGATACCGGGTTCGGGGAGGGCAATTTCACGGTTGGTCGATTGTCGGGGTGTTCGGGTGGCCAATTTCGTAGGCGTTTGGGTTTTTTCGGGTCTTGGTAATCAGTTTCATGGCCGGTTGGATGCTTCTCAATTTTGGTAACCAATTTCGCAGCCAATCGACTCCAACTCACTTCTCTTACTTCTTTGCACAGGCTGCGAACCCCTTTCTTTTGCTTGCTCAAAAGAAAGGGGCGAAAGAAAAGGGCACCCGGTTCCTTGCCCCTTCGGGGTCCCCTGCGCGCCTCGGAATTTCCGGGGCTCCAGCGACGGGTGAGCGATGACCGTTGGTCCGGTGGACCAACGCAGCATTGCAAACGCCTCGCAGGGTCGCGAGGCAGGATGGTAGCGCCAGGGAAGGCTGGCACCATGGAACCGTCCCTGGTGGCTCATGCCAGCCCGGACATCCCTGTCCGGGCGTTCGCCAGACTGCGAATGTCCACTGGACATTTGTTCTGGCTCACCCCAATCCGAAAATCCCTGCGGTACTCGGCTGCGTCAACGGGTAGGGGGTGCTCTTTTCAATTCCGTTGAGGGTTGAAGAGAACGAGGAGTTTTGGGTTGCCACCCCTCACCCCATCGGCCCCGTCGAGCCCCGCCAGAGACGAGAAGCGCAGAGTGGCCGTCAGGCCGGGGCCGCGGGGGGGCTTTTTCTTTGGTAACTTTCTTTTGGACAAGCAAAAGAAAGTTAATCGCGGCCTTCGCGCAGAAGGAGCTGAAAGAAATCATGGGTTGTTGGCCGCGAAATCGGTTACCTGTACCTACAAACCAGGGATAGCGCCTACCGCCACGAAACGAATTGCCGAAACCTATAACAACCGGCTGCGTGCCGCCGATCACCCCTGAAACAACCGCCCCAGCAAAGATTTTTTCTGCTTGCCCGCCGCCGCCACCGGTTCGCCGTTTTTGCGAACAGGTTTGGCTGGTATCTGCACGAAGTTTTTGAGGCATTGATCGCAGATCTCGTGGTACAGATCCCGTGACTCCTTGATCAGCGCTTCGCGGTCTTTGACGAAAAAGTCGTTGGCGGTGGCTGTGAAGGCATCCGCAATGATCTGGAAGCCTTTGAAGGTGTCCGCTACCACGAACTGGATCGCCTCGTTTTCCAGGAACTCCAGGTCGCGGATCATGTCCATGATCGATTTGCGCTCGGTGTTCTTTCCGATCAAGCCTTGCAGCTTTAATTTCAGCGCTTCATGGAACCGTTTGAATTGGCGTGATTTTTCCTCTTCCGAGGTCTTCAGGCTGCGATCAACGACCTCTTTCAACTGGGAGATGTTCAGGATCAGATGGTAGGTACTGAGATTCGAGATCAGTTCCCGCATCGTGGAGAAGTCCACTGTTTCATCGACATAGCTGAAAAATTCGGCGTTTGAGAACAGGATGGAGTAGATTCGAATCCAATCGGTGATTTGTCCGGCGCTGATGGCTGTGGAGATCGCAAGGGCATTGCGCTCCAACTCCAGCAGTGCTTTCGCGGCCGCCGCCTGTTCAAAAGATATAGGGATCTGGATGATTCCTTTAAGCCCGATCAGTTTCTCTTGCGCGATTCGGATCCGCTCTTCGTCCTGGTTCTCGCTCACTGCCGGATCGTTGGCGGCTCGTTTCAGATATTCTTTGGTGCAGGCCAATTCGTTTTGAATCAGTCGGCGGCGGATGTTCATTTGTTCTTCCGCGGCCCGATATTCGGCCACGAAGGTGCGGGCCAACCGTTTCAGAATGGCATCCTGGTCGGCGTTTATCTGGGTTAAAAGTTGTTCAAGAATATGGCGAACCTTGGGGTTCAGATCTGTTTTGCAGTGAAAGTTCCAGATTTTTGCGATGGTGTCCCAATATTTTTTGAACTCTTCCGGATCCAGAACCTCCTGCTTTTTGATCTGCAGCAACAAATTATTAACGGCGAGTTGCAGCTTGAGTTGTTCGAACAGGTCGGGTTCTTCGCCGGTATTTATATAATTCCGGAACAATGAAAGAGAGCCCGGTTGTATTGAACTTTCAGATTCAGGGATTCCCTGTAACTGATAGATCGACACCAGATACGGTTTAAGGGTGATGTATTTATAATTGGATTTCAGAACGCCGTGGAGCTGATTCAGTAACTGCGTCAAAGTGGTTACGTGGTGGATGGGGAAATTGCTGTATTGCTGAAGGACTTCGACCAGGGCACGACGACCCTCCTCAATGCGGATCAGCTCATTCTTGTATTGATTGACGAGATTGTCGGAAAGCTTGCTGCTGTCACCCTGATCACGGCCGGCTCGGATTTTGGAGAGAAACTCGCCCGGCATTTTGGTGTTCTGGTATATATCGGAAACCTGTTCGTTAAACAGCCTCTTCAGGTCTTCCCCGATCATGAAATAGGTGCCTTCGATCGTCAGCTCTCCACCTGCTTTGATCTCGGCGGCCGCTTCTCGCAGCAGGACATCCGCCACATCCTCCACCCGGAGATTGGCGGTGCCCACCTTGCGTGCCTTTTGCCACTGTCGAACCAGCTGCGGGAAGGAGGGATCCTTCGTTAACTCGCGCACCAGCCGGATAATGGCGCCTACATCCCGGCGCCGGTACTCCTTGATCAGTTGGTCCCGATATTCTGTTATCTCCATTCTCGTCCTGCCTTGCTGACGGTTGCGACTCCCAGATCCCCGTTGCATCTGCTGTCATGGAAGCCGGGAGAGCGGGTCGCCGGCTTGGATTCGTCGTAGCCGGGGTATGGGTGATCGTCTCAACCCGCCTCCACCCCACTATTGCGGCAGTTAAAGCCCATTTATTTAGGGGTAATGTGTGATTTTCTCCCGATTTTTTGACCCCCCGGTGTCCGACCGGTTCGTCGAAGATGGTTGATAATCTCGCTGACGGGCTCGAAATACGGCCGCGGGGTCGCCAAGTGATTGCGAACCGGGTGTCGGGCACAGAAGCGGGATTGTCCGACGTTGCCGGGTCAGCCGTGGCTATACTTTAGCGAGTGGTGATTTTGTTTCGGCAGTGGAACGGTGGCCTGGGGGGGCGGCTGTATGGATATCACATTTCATGGTGCGGCCGGCGAAGTGACCGGTTCCTGTTATCTGATCCGGGTTAACGGACGGCAGTTGTTGCTGGAATGCGGCTTGATCCAGGGAACCGTTAAGGAGGAGGCGCGCAATCGGCAGCCTTTTCCCTTTGATCCCGGCCGAATCGACGCCATGGTGTTGAGCCATGCCCACATCGACCACAGTGGCCGCATCCCGTTATTGGTGAAATCCGGATTTTCCGGTCCGATTTATACCCAGCGTGCCTGCCGGGACCTGTGCCGCATCATGCTGCGGGATTCCGCCTTTCTCAACGAGAAGGATGCGGAGTGGGCCAACCGGAAACGCTCGCGCAAAGGTCTGGCGCCGGAGGAGCCGCTCTATACCGTCAAAGACGCGCAGGCGGCGATCCGGCGTTTTAAGACACTGGAGTACGATCAGGAGCGGGAGATTCTGCCGGGTGTGCGGATGCGGCTCCGGGACGCGGGTCACATCCTCGGTTCCTCCGTTGTCGAGCTCTGGTTGCAGGAAGAGAATCGCAGCGTCAAGCTGGTCTTCAGCGGCGACCTGGGGCACTCGGGCGCCCCGATCCTGCGCGATCCCACCGTAGTCGAATCTGCCGACCTGGTGCTGCTGGAAAGCACTTACGGCGATCGTCTGCACCGCTCCTGGGGTGAGACCTGGAAAGAGATGGCGGAGGTGATGGAGGCGGCCCAAAAGGGGAAGGGCAATATCCTGATCCCTTCTTTTGCCGTGGGCCGCACGCAGGAACTGCTCTATCTGTTCGCAAAAAACTTCGAGCACTGGAATTTGGGTCGCTGGCAGATCTTTCTGGATAGCCCTATGGCGATCGAGGCGACCGAGGTCTATGCTCGTCATAGTGAACTCTACGACAAGGACGCTTGGGAACTGTTTCGCCGGAATCACCATACCCCGTTGCTCCCCAACCTGCACTTCACCCGGACCCCAAATCAGTCCATGCAGCTGAACCGGGTGCGCAGCGGGGCCATCATCGTGGCCGCCAGCGGCATGTGTACCGGCGGTCGGATCAAGCATCATCTGAAACACAACATCTGGCGCTCGGACTGTCATCTGATCATTGTCGGTTTTCAGGCGCAGGGGACCCTGGGGCGGGCCTTGGTAGAGGGTGCGTCCCACATCCGCCTCTGGGGGGAAACCATTCGGGTGGCCGCTCAGATCCATACCGTGGGCGGTCTCTCGGCCCATGCCGACCAGCAAGGGTTGGCGGATTGGTATCGCCATTTCAAAAACACCCCGCCGGTGATCCTGGTACATGGAGAAGAAAAGCCCCAGCAGATTCTGACGGAACGGTTGCAACGGGAGACCGGTGCCCGGGTCCAAAGTGCGAAGCCGGGCATGAGGATTGAACTGTAGTTAAAACAGTCGGTTAGTTTTAGTTGAGAGATTGTTTTCCGCAATCCCGCGGTCTTGTATTTTGGTTGTTGGTCGCCATGTTTATTACTGCCGGTTCGCGAACTGCCGGTAACCGCAACACCATGTGATGTCACAACGAAGGGAGAAACAGTGATGGCGAAGCAGGAGAAAAAGGAGAAACGAGGCAAGGAAATGGAGGCGAAGAGTCCGACCAAGGCAATGAGTCCCTGGGAGGAGATGGATCGCTTTTTCGATAGCGTGATGGCGCGCGGCCGGGCGTGGCCGTTTCATATGGATATGCCCGCATGGAACGACCTGATGAAACCGTTTGCAGGAAAAGCGCCGCGAGTGGATGTGATCAATCGAGAGAAAGAGGTGTTGGTACGGGCTGAGATTCCGGGAATGGAGAAAGAGAATCTGGAGGTCTCCATGACCAACAACACCCTCACCATCAAAGGTGAGACGCGGCACGAGGAGAAAACGGAGGAGGGCGACTATGTCCGGCGCGAGATCTCCAGTGGTTCTTTTTCGCGCACCATCTCCCTGCCGGGTGATGTGGACGGGACGAAGGCCAAGGCCTCATTCAAAGACGGGGTGCTGGAGTTGACGGTTCCCAAGGTGGCGAAGTCGAAAAGCCACAGCGTCCCGGTGGAATAGGGAGGAACTCCTTCCCCAGGTGCCGGAGCGGGTGATCCGCTCCGGCCGCAAGCCGTCGGCGATACGGCGAAAAGAGTCAGGACGTGCGATGTGCGGCAGTTTCGCTCTCATAGTAGGAGAGACACTCGTTTTCACGTCCCCGCACCACTCGCATCCCCGTCAGCGGGCCATGGGTTTCGGTGACTAGCGTATGCTGTCCCTCCCGCTGATGATCGTCATAGAAAAAGAGTACCACCCAGTCGGAAATGCGGCCGAGCCGATGGGCGAGGGCGGTATTGGAATAGAGCGCCGTAAAATGCCAGCCTTCCTCCTCGAGATGCATCACCGGTAGCCAGGCTTTTCCCTCCGGATTAAAACGGCGGGGCGTGATTCGCGGCAGTTCGCCGGCAGCCGCCATTTCCCGATAGATACGATCGACCCTGAGGAGTAGCGCCACATCGGGACCGTTCTCCGACAGGCTCGTTCTTCGGCTGCGGGTCGGGCCCAGCATGGCGGCCAGCGATGCGCGCAATGCCTCCAGGCGCCGCTCGCCGATCCCTTTCACCCGTTGCAGGGAACCGTCGTAGGCGGCGTTCTCCAATGCTTCCAGGGTATCGAGATGGAGTTGGTCATGAATGCGTTGCGCCAGATCGGGACCGATCCCGGGGACCGTCTGAAAGAGGTGAACCGGATCCAGCTCGCCGCGCAATCGATCCAGTTGCATCCAGCGACCGGTCTGGATCAGTTCGGCGATGGCGGTGGCAATGCCGTGGCCGATATCGGGCAGCGCCACCAATCCTTCCGCGCCCTCCTGTTCCAGGATTATGGCGAGATCCCGCTGCAGGGTGGTGATCGAGGCGGCCGCCCGGCGATAGGCCCGGATCCGAAACGGATTTGCCCTCTGCTGTTCCAACAGATCCGCCATCTCCTGCAGGCGCATGGCGATTCGGGTATTCAGGGGCATGTCCAGCATGGTCACGGGAGGACTCCGGTTTCTTTTGTGTTTGAGTATGGCACTTGCACGAGTTCCGAACGATCCGAATCGATCGCCCGTTTCTCATACGATTATATGAGAAGCGGGATACGGGTGCGGAAGCCCCATTCTGCTGAAAACCGGGGGTTTGGGATTTGAAAAGAGAGACGGGTTCGGATCAGCGAGCGCGCTGATAGGTACCGACCAGTTCGGCATGTGCCAAGACATGGCCTTGCATCGCGCGTTCCAGTTCCGCCTTGGTGGGACGCCGCATGTTCGGCAATACCAGATCCAGGGCGTAGAGCTTGTGAAAATAGCGATGTCGGCCGATGGGGGGGCAGGGTCCTCCGAAGCGGGTCCGTTTCCAACCGTTCAGGCCTTCCAGGGTCCCCTTGGGCAGGTCTCCGTTGCTGGCACCCTCCGGCAGGCCGTCGCTCTGAGGCGGGATGTTGTACAGCACCCAGTGAACCCAGGTCATCTTGGGTGCGGCCGGATCAGGGGCGTCGGGATCGTCCACGATGAGCGCAAGGCTCTTGGTACCTGCCGGCAGCCCGGACCAGGAGAGCGGCGGCGAGAGATCGTCGCCGTCGCAGGTGTACAGCGCTGGAATCTTGCCGTTCTGGCGAAACGCCTTGGAACTGATGGTAAGCCCCATCTTACCAACCCCCTTCAACTCGTTGTTTTCATAGTCATTATTGAGTTGCTGGGAAGTGTCTGCCAGCGTGAGCGGAGATCGATCGCTCACCGGAACTTCTATCTTCGCCGGGGGTTGCTGGGCTACAGCCTGCGTTAAAACCAGCACCAAAGCCGGGAGCGGCAGGTACCGCGGCAATAACCCTGATTGACCCCTCTTTCGGGGCACGCCGCGACCGCTCCCGTCAGTGGTGCGGAACGAACTCCCCGCTTCGTCCTTGCTCCACATCAGGTGAAGAAATCTCCATTTTTGATTCCACTGCGAAGCAGAATAGCTTCACTTCCGGACATTAACCCTTCCCAACATGGGATTAATACCATTTTAAGACTAAAGTTTCCAGGGTTAAATCACGGCGGCCATGATCGAGGTCTTCTCCAGACGGTCGGCCATGATGCGGAGCAACTGCTTGTTTATAGAGGTTTGTAGCTGGATGGAGGCCTCCTGCAGCACCTCGGATTTGAATTTGATTACGGTTACATCGTCGTTGCTGATGACACTGGCGCTGCGGGGCCGGCGTTTTCCGTGAATGTAGGCCATTTCGCCGAAACATTGGCCGGTATCGATGTTTCCGAGGCAGGTGTCGGCAATCATGATGCGGGCGGTGCCGGTCGCCAGTACAAACAGCGATCCCCCGATCTTGCCTTCGGTGAGCAGCGCCGTATCGGGGCTGAACCGGCGCCATTGGCTGATACGCACAACCTCCCACAACTCCACATCGGTACACTCCTGAAAGAAGTCCAGTTTACGCAGGGTGTTGAATTTCTCAGTATCGGAGACATCCTCGGATGACCGCACCTCGAGCTGGTTGTGGGCGAGCGCCAGTTCCCGCTCCAGTTCCGTCCAGGTGAGATAGCGCTCGGCCGGGTTTTTCTGTAAACACTTTTCGACAATCATCACGATCGGTTGCGGGATGTCGGATCGCAGCGTGTACAGGGAAGGAGGTTCCTCCTGCAGGATCTTGCGCAGCAACTCCGGCTGGCTCTTGCCCGCGAACGGGAGGCGCCCGGTCAGCAGCCGGTACATCACCACCCCCAGGGAGTAGATATCGGTCTGATGGGTCAGTTTTTCGCCCCGGATCTGCTCCGGCGACATATAGGCCGGGGAACCCACCGGTTCCACGATCTGGGTGTGGTCCGCATTCTCCATCAGCGCCGTTCCGAAGTCGCTGATCTTGACGTCGGTTCCTTCCACGATCAGGAGATTGGCCGGTTTGATGTCGCGGTGGATTACACCGTGGCGCGCGGCGTAGTCCAGCGCGCTGCAACACTTGAACATGATCTCGATCACGTCGTCGTAGGGCAACAGCTTGTTGGGGGTGGAGTAACGCTCCAGGGTATGACCGGGGATGTACTCCATGACGATGTAGTGCTGTTCGTCTTCCACGCCGGCGTCGTACACCGAGACAATGTGGGGATGGCGAAGCTTACCGGCCAGGCTCGCCTCGTTGATGAACATCTTCTGGAATTTCTCTCCGTTCAGCGGATCGCTGAAGGCAGCCTGGAGCGCGACCTTAATCGCCACTTGCTGCCCGGTAAACGGATCTTCCGCCAGGTAAACCGTGCTGGTAGCGCCTTTGTCGATGACCCGCAGGATCTGGAATTTGCCGATGTTCTTTTGCATTTGAGCCGGTTGCTCCCTTAGCCTGCGGTCTGTACCGGATTGGTAAGCCGGCCGATCTTTTCGATTTCAACGGTAACCACATCACCCGCCGCCAGGAAGCGCGGCGGCTTGCGCGCCACACCGACCCCCGGGGGGGTGCCTGTCAGGATCACCGTCCCCGGTTGCAGGGTGGTATCGCGGCTCAATTCGCTGATCAGTTCCGCCACCGGAAAAATCATGTCGGAGGTGTGGCCCTCCTGCATCACCTCGTCATTCACCAGACACCGCACCCCCAGGTTCTGCGGATCCGGGATCTCATCGGGAGTTACCAGTACCGGCCCCAACGGGCAGAAGGTGTCGAAGGATTTCCCCCGGACCCACTGTCCGCCGCCGCCGTGCTTTTGCCAACGGCGGGCCGAAACATCGTTGGCGCAGGTATAACCCAGTACATATTCCAGTGCCCGTTCGCGGGGTACATTTTTGACCGGACGGCCGATCACCACCGCCAGCTCCGCCTCGTAATCCACCTCCGGCCCGCGGTCACAGCAGGTCGGCAGCAGGATATCGTCCCCCGGATGATTCAGGGCGCCGGTGGGTTTCATAAACAAAATCGGGTTCTCCGAGATGCTCTGTCCGGTCTCTTCCGCATGGGCATGATAGTTCAGGCCGATACAGAGAATGTTGCTGGGCACTACAGGGGCAAGCAGCTTGGCAACCGTGATGCTTGTTCCGCTCCGATGCAGACCGGCATCGAGATTCCACTCCAGGATTTCGGCGGTGCCGTTTTGTTGCTCAACGCCGTAACGGGTGGTGCCTTCAGGATCGATGAATCGGATGATTCTCATAACGGTTCGTGTTGTCCTCGTTCGAGTCGGTCCGGGTTCGGCGATTCCCGGCGGCGGAGAAGCCGTGTGATATTGAAAACATCATACAACAACCGGGGAGAGTTGCAGGTATCGACCTAACAAAACGGCCAGTTCTTTGATTTGCACCCCATTCTGATGGGCCGTACAGTACGGAACCAATTCCTATATCGGACGGAGGATGGCGATGCGGCTTACAGAGGAAGCTTTGTTTCGGCAACAGTGTTACATCAACGGCAAATGGCTGGACGCCGACAGCCGGAAAGTACGTGAGATCACCAATCCGGCCAATGGCGAATTGCTGGGAACGGTGCCGGATATGGGGGCGGCCGAGACCCGGCGCGCCATTGAAGCGGCCGCCGTCGCCTGGCCGGCCTGGCGCGAGAGAACCGCGGCGGAGCGGGCGGTTATCCTGCGCCGCTGGTACGAACTGATGCTGGAGCATAAGGAGGATCTGGCCCGGATTCTGACCCGGGAACAGGGCAAGCCCCTCAGCGAGGCCCGGGGCGAGATCGGCTACGGTGCCTCCTTCATCGAGTGGTTCGCGGAGGAGGGGAAACGCATCTACGGCGAGACCATTCCGCAACATCAGGCGGACAAACGGATCGTCGTCATCAAGCAGCCGATCGGGGTGTGCGCCGCCATCACCCCCTGGAACTTCCCGAACGCCATGATCACCCGCAAGGCGGGGGCGGCGCTGGCGGCCGGTTGTTCCATGGTGGTGAAGCCGGCGGGGAACACCCCGTTCTCGGCATTGGCGCTGTGCCGACTGGCGGAGCGCGCCGGGATTCCGCCGGGGGTTCTCAATGTGGTCACCGGTTCCGCCGGCGCCATCGGCGGGGAGCTGACCTCCAATCCGGCGGTGCGCAAGCTCTCCTTCACCGGTTCCACCGAGGTGGGCCGGAAACTGATGGAGCAGTGCGCCCCCACCATCAAGAAGCTCTCCCTGGAGTTGGGCGGCAACGCGCCCTTCATTGTGTTTGACGATGCGGATCTCGATGCCGCGGTGGAGGGTGCGATCCAGTCCAAATACCGCAACGCCGGCCAGACCTGTGTCTGCGCCAACCGGCTATTGGTGCAGGACGGGGTATATGACGCCTTTGCGGAAAAGCTGGCGGTCGCGGTGCAGGATCTGAAGGTCGGGGACGGAATGGAGGAAGGGGTCACGCAAGGTCCGCTCATCAACCCGGCGGCGGTGGAAAAGGTGGAGGAGCATATCGCCGATGCCCTGGCCCAGGGCGCACGGGTGGTGGTGGGTGGAAAACGCCACGCGCGAGGCGGTACCTTCTTCCAGCCCACCCTGTTGGCGGACGTCTCCTCCAAGATGCTGATCGCCCGGGAGGAGACCTTCGGGCCGGTGGCTCCGTTGTTCCGGTTTCACACCGAGGCGGAGGCGATCGGCATGGCCAACGACACCGAGTTCGGTCTGGCGGCCTACTTCTTCAGCCGCGATCTGGGCCGGGTGTGGCGGGTGGCGGAGGGACTGGAGTACGGCATGGTGGGGATCAACTCCGGGATTATTTCCACCGCGGTGGCTCCGTTCGGCGGTGTCAAACAGTCCGGGGTCGGCCGCGAAGGATCACGCTACGGCATTGAGGATTACCTGGAGGTAAAGTACCTCTGCATGGGCATTTGACGCCGGCCGGTCACCCATCAGGCCGGTTGGCTCGGGATTTTGCCGGAGCCGATGTACTTGCCCTCCAGGATAACCTCGTTTTCCGGTATCCCGTCGCGGCGGGCAAAAAACCGACGATGGGCCGCGAGGGACTCGGGCCAGGTGCGGCGCCCGGAGATCAGCTCTTCGGCCAGTTGCACCGCCTCGGGAAGCCGCGGCAAAAGCGTCGAATCTTCAAGGCAACGGTAGGGACGTCCCGCCGTATGCGCCTGCTCGCATGCCTCCAGCTTGCCGTCATGGCAGGGGTACCGGTCGCACTCCGGATAGAGGCAGGCAAAGGGCACACCTCCCAGCCAATAGTCGGGCCACTCCCCGCCGGACAGCGCCAGCCAGGGGGTATCGGTGCATTGGGCGGCGAATGCGAAACCGCTGTGGGGAGAGATGAACAGATCGCACAGATCGATCAGCGCCAGTTGATTGAGCAGGCCGAAATCGAAGGCGTTGTGAATCCAGGGTGTTTCCGCGGCCAGTTGCCCGATCTGTTCCGGGGTAATGCCGGACGTGGTCGGACGGCCGGTCTGGGAGGAGCCGATTACGAAAACGGATATCTCGCCGATGGATTGCCGCAAGGCGTGCAGCAATTTGCGCCAGGTGGCGAGGCTCGGGGCGCGCGATCCGGTCCCGCTGCCGGGTGCGGGCAGGATGGCGATCCGGGGACGGGCGGCATCGCCGATCAATCGCTGCGCCTGGCTATATCCCGCTTCCGGAAGATTTAATCGAAGTCGTTGGGTATTGCTGCGCTGGGGAAAACCGGGAGGCGCCTCGTGTTTGCGGGAGAGCAACGCCGGGCGCAAGTGCTGCGTCAGGTAATCCCAGCAGCGTTCGAGCAGATGCGGGCGGGTATTCTGGTTGCCGATGCGCGGATCGCGCAGTTCGTAGTCCCAGTCGCGCGGAATCCTTGCCAGTTCGGCCGCGGCCGTTTCCGCGTTCTGGAAGGCCTTGACGGCCACCGGATAGACCCGCTTGATCCCGGGCACGCACCAACCCAGTTCAACGGCGGTACGCGAGTTCAGGAGGACGGATACCTCCAGATCCGGGTTGTCCTGGGCAAACCAGTAGGCGTAACGCAACCCCTCCATGGCGTGACCCACGGCTTCGAAATAGACATAGTTGACGAGCAGGCGCTTCATGTCTGATTTTCTACCATAACCTGAATGTCTCGTCCGTATGACAGGTGGATTATTTCGCGGCCACGAGTGGTTTGTTAGATATGGATTTCACAAAACGTGGTCGGCCGTTGGAAGTTGAAAACAAATACCGCGCTTCTTACTTGACCAAGGCGTACAGTTGCCGGATCTCCTCGGGCCACAACGTCTCATCCACCGTTTCCAACACCAGCGGGATTTCCTCGAAACGGTCGTCATTCATGATGTAGCGGAACGGCTCCCAGCCCAGCTTGCCTTGTCCCAGGCTGGCGTGGCGGTCGACCCGGGAACCGAGGTCGGGCTTTGAGTCGTTGAGGTGCATGCCCCGCAGATAGCGGAATCCGACAATGCGGTCGAATTCGGAAAAGGTGGCTTCGCAAGCAGCGGCTGTCCGCAAATCATAGCCGGAGGTAAAGGTGTGGCAGGTGTCGAGACAGACCCCCACGCGAGACCGGTCTTTCACCTGCGCGATGATGGCGGCCAGGTGCTCGAAGCGAAAACCCAGATTGGAGCCCTGGCCGGCGGTGTTTTCGATAACCGCCGTGACGCCTTCGGTCTGCGCCAGGGCCCAGTTGATCGAATCCGCGACGCGCGCCAGCCCTTGTTCCTCGGAGATCTGCCGCAGATGGCTGCCGGGGTGGAAGTTGAGCAGGGTCAAACCCAATTGCTCACAACGTCGCATCTCGTCCAGGAAGGCGTTGCGGGATTTTTGCAGCGCCTCGGCCTCCGGATGGGCCAGATTGATCAGATAACCGTCGTGGGGCAGCACATGGGCGGGGGAGATCTCCGCCTCCGCCAGATTGCGTTTGAAGTCCTGGATGTTCTTTTCGGTATAAGGGCGGGCCTGCCACTGCCGTTGGTTCTTGGTGAACATGGCAAAGGCTTTTGCCCCGATGGTTGTTGCGTTGCGCGGGGCGTTTTCCACTCCGCCGCTGATACTGACATGGGCGCCGATCCGTTTCACGAAGGCTCCTGGTTCCATTGTGGCTTGAATGAAAATTATAACCCGGAAGCCGCCGCCGAACTCATTTCCGGAATAATCGCTCATTCTTACCGCCGTGACCGACAGGGGAATCGCAGCGAAACCCGTTACGACAACGGTCCTGCTTGTGGCCTGAGCGAAGGGTGTCTACACTCAGATGCAACAACAATGAGGATCGGATGCCCATGCCCCACACCCTTGTCGTAGATGATGATCCCGCATTTCGAGATCTCTGCCATGCCATGATGGAGATGGAAGGAGCAGAGACCGGGTTTGTGTTTGCACGCAACGATGCCGAAGCGCTCTCGATGTTGGCAACCATGGAAGATCTGGATCTCACCATTATCGCCATCGATCGACCGGAAATCAGTGGCATGGAGTTGTTCCGTCAATTGCCTGGACATGGACCGCGGCTCCCGCGTATCGCGCTTGCTTCGAATGGGGATCTGGGGCTGATCCGTCAGGCGATGAATCGGGGGGCTGCCGACTTTTTGACCAAGCCGGTGACGGGCGATGATTTGGCCGCCACCATCCGCAAGGTGCACCAGCAGACAGAAGAACGTCGCCAGGCATGGCGCAACGAGGTGCAGCTGTCGGCGTTGCGTCGTGAGGTGGAACTTGCCGGTCATCTGCAGCGGAGTATTATCCCGAACCGATTTCCCGCCTATCCGGCATTGGAGATTGCCGCCCGGCTGGCGCCGGCTGAGGAGATGAGCGGCGATTTCTACGATCTGTTTGAGATCGATCAGCATCGGATCGGCATCGTGGTGGCGGACGTTACCGGCAAAGGGGTTCCGGCGGCCTTCTTTATGGGAGTGGCGCATACCCTGTTGCGGACTTCGGCGATGAACGGACTTTCCCCGGCGGCTTGCCTGGAGCAGGTGAACAATCTGTTGTGCGAACACACCGTTCGGGGGATGTATGTATCGGCGGTCTACGCGATCCTCGATACCTCCAGTTGGCAACTTGAATACGCGAACGGCGGTCATCCGCATCCGTTGTTACTTCGTTCCGGCGGGCAACAGGTGGAGTTGCTGGAAGAGGGCGCGGGGGTGGTGCTGGGTGTGGAGACAGGTTTGGACTACGGTAGTTTCACTTTGTCGCTGACGCCGGGCGATACCCTCCTGCTCTGTACCGATGGGATTCTCGAAGCGTTCAGTACGGAACACGAACAGTTTTCGTTGCCGCGATTGGTCGAGTTACTGGCGCAGGAAGTGGGGAGTGGGGCCGAGCACACAGTGGCCAAGGTTTTCTCCGCCGTCCGGCAGTTCGCGGATACGACGGGGCCGGTGGATGATATGACGGTGTTGGCGTTGCGG